>NZ_JBICKP010000034.1:0-59753 GCF_043104335.1 Pseudomonas sp. WSY_20 | reverse complement strand
ATTTCGCCGTTATACAGGTCCATCAACGGCGAAAGAAACAGCTTCTGCCCCTTTACCTTGAACTCTGTCACGTCGGTTGCCCATTTCTGATTAGGGGCTCCTGCCTTGAATTCTCGTCTGAGCAGATCAGGCGCAACCAGTCCCTCTGAGCCTCGGTACGAGCGATATTTCTTCGCCCTGACCAGCGACTGGAGACCCATCAGCTGCATCAGTCGCTGCACCTTCTTGTGATTAATCATCCGACCGTTGTGCTTGAGGGTCTCAGTAATCCGGCGATAGCCATACCGTCCCTTATGCTCGTGATAGACGTTGTTGATACTCTCTTTCAAAGCCGCATGCTTGTCAGTCAACAACACCTTGCTTTGGTAATAAAAGGTACTACGTGCAAGCCCGGCAGCACGTAACAGCAGAGCGAGTCGATGCCCGTGCCTCAATCCCTGGACAGCCTTCGTTTTCTCGCCTGCGCAGTGCGAGGGTCCGCTTGGATCAAGGCATCGAGCTTTTTTAGATAAGCATTCTCCGCACGCAGGTATTCCAGCTCTTCGAGCATTTGCTCGGGTGTCAGGTCGCTATCCGAAGCGGCAGGAGGACTTGCGCTTGTTTTTTTCGATGGCTTACGGGGCATGCTCAACTCTCGGGTATGATGCGGATGAAGTGCTTCAACTCCGCCTTGATCATACAGCCTTTTCCACTGCCTGATGCTACTTGGACCGCGGATATCAAACTGGATGCAGGCTTGCTGGGCAGACAATCCTTCTTGCTCAATACACTGCAAAACCTTCAATTTGAACTGGGCATCGTAGCGGCTGTACTTGGCACTTAAACCGGCTGCGCCGTGTTTTTCATAGCCCTTTACCCACCGACGTAGCATCGATGGGCTGAGGTCATGCTTTAGCGCCACTTCATGAATGCTAGGAGCAGAAAGGCACTCTTCGATGAGTGCCTGTTTGAGCGCCAGGTTGTATTTCGTCATGGAACACCCTCCGGTGAGATAGGTGTCCAACATTCGGGGGTCAGTTCAACGGCGGCTTACTTTTTGTCTTGTCAAAAAGTAAGCAAAAACCGCCTGCTCCTATCATCCGGCCCCTACGCTACGCTTCGGGGTTCCCTCGCTCCGGGCTTGCTCCCGGGAGGACCGCGCTGCAGGCCCCATCCTGGGGCCCAGCGCTTGACAGGCATCCATGCCTGTCACCTCCCTCCGCAAGCCCTGCGCTCGGCCTCCTGAAGTCGCGATCTGCGGCGCCTGAGCTACCGTGCGCTTAGAAGCAAAAGCCAAAGCAACTTCAACTGCAACTGCAACTGCAACTGCAACTGCAACTGCAACTGCAACTGCAACTGCAACTGCAACTGCACCTGCACCTGCAACTGCAACTGCAACGTTAACTTAGGGTACGCGCCCTAGCGAACCCTTGCCAACGGAAATAACCGCTTGAAATTTGTGGTGGTCTGCTCAGCCAACTGTTCATAACTGACACACCGCAGTGAGGCCACATATTCAGCCACTTCCCGCACATATTGGGGCAGGTTGGGTTTACCCCGATAAGGAATAGGCGCCAGATAGGGCGAGTCGGTTTCCACCAAGAGCCGATCCGCCGGCACTTGCCGCGCCACGTCCCGCAACGCCTCGGCATTACGGAATGTGACGATCCCCGAAAGCGAAATGTAATACCCAAGATCCAAAGCCGCCTTGGCCATTTCCCAGTCTTCGGTAAAGCAGTGCAGAACGCCCGCCTGGGACAAGTTCGCCTCACGCAATAGTGCCAAGGTATCGGCACGGGCCGCTCGGGTATGCACGATCACCGGTTTTCCCGTCTGCCGCGAAGCTTCCAGGTGCAAGCGAAATGAGGCCTGCTGCAACTCGGCAGCTTCCGGCTCGTAATGGTAATCCAGGCCGGTTTCACCGATCGCCACCACATGGGGATGAGCCAATTCGGTCAACAGCCAGTCCAAAGCAGGCGCTGCACCCGGCGCCAGGTCCAGCGGGTGAACGCCTACCGAGCAATCCACATCGCTGTATTGCTCGGTCAAGGCCTTGACTGCGCCTGCATTTTCGGCACTGACACCGATGCACAGGAAGTGCCCGACACCACGAGCACGCGCCGCCTGCAAGGCAGCATCGAGCGAACCCCCATGGGCGCTGAGGTCAAGGCGGTCAAGATGGCAATGGGAATCTACAAGCATGGGTACACACACGGATAAGAATTAAAGTCAGCGCCCAGTGGGCAATTGTAGCCAATGGGCCAGCAACGATTCGATCAGCAAAGCACGATTCAGGTTTGCCTTGCCCAGCACTTTCTGACGCTGCTCAAGGATCCAGGCCTGGACCTCGAGGACTTTGGCCGGACGGCTCTTTTGCGCAAGGTATTGCACCACCTTGCGCATGTCGGCCATGCCGAGCTCATCGTCGTCCTCGGTCAACTGGTAGCGCAGGATCAACTGGGCCCAGTCGAAAAACCAATCGAACACTATCAACAACGGCACGGCTGTCCATGCGTCGGCCAACTGGCTGGGCGATTGCTGCTGCTTGAGCAGCTTCTTTACGCCTTCGGTCACCAGGGCGCGCTGTTCATGCACGCCTTGCTGATGAAGACTCAGGGCCAACAGCGGCGAACCGGCAGACAAGGTCAACAGATCGTCGCGCCGGGCCTGATCGGTCTCCGGCAAGGCGCTGGCCAACCAGGCATGGCTCTGGGCCTTGGTCGGCAGTGGACAGGTAACCTGCTGGCACCGGCTCTTGATGGTAGGCAGCAAGCGGCTGGGTTGATGGGTCACCAGCAGCAGCACCGTGTCGCCGGAAGGCTCCTCAAGGCTTTTGAGAAGTGCATTGGACGCGTTGACGTTCATGGATTCGACAGGCTCGATCATGACCACCTTGCGCCCACCCAACTGCGCGGTCTGAGCGACGAAGGCAACCAGTTCGCGGACCTGGTCCACCTTGATCGGCTTGTCCAGCTCTTCAGGTTCAAGCATGAAGTTGTCGGGGTGACTACCGGCCTTGAGCAGGTGGCAGGACTTGCACTGGCCGCAAGCCAGGGTGCCATTAGGGCGCTGGCACAGCAGCCGCGCCATCAGGCGCTCGGCCAGATCACGCTTGCCTATCCCCTTCGGGCCGTGCAGCAGATAGGCATGGGCATGCTGGGCGCGGCCAGCCAGTTGCTCCCACAGTGTCTGCTGCCAAGGGTAGGCGTCAGCCACGGCAGCGCTCCACGATACCTGGCAGCAGCCTGTCCAACGCTTGCTGGACGTCCGCCAGCGGCTGCGATGCATCCAGCAGCGTGTAGCGTTGTGGCGCCGCGGCTGCGCGATCCAGGTAGGCGCGGCGGACCGCTTCGAAAAACGCCTGCCCTTCCTGCTCGAACCGGTCCAGCCGCCCTCGCGCTGCAGCGCGGGCCAGGCCTACTTCGACGGGCAGATCGAATACCAGGGTCAGGTCAGGACGAAGGTCGTCCTGCACGAACTGCTCAAGCGTCGCGATACGCTCGACGGGCAAGCTGCGCCCGCCCCCTTGATAGGCGTAAGTAGCGTCTGTGAACCGGTCACACAGCACCACCGCCCCACCCGCCAACGCCGGGCGGATCACTTGTGCAAGGTGTTGAGCGCGTGCAGCGAACACCAACAAAAGCTCAGTATCGGCGTGCATGACTTCATCGCTCGGCGACAACAACAGCTCACGAATCTTTTCAGCCAAGGGCGTGCCGCCTGGCTCGCGGGTCAGCACCACGTCCAGCCCTTGCTCGCGCAGCCGGGCAGCCAGGTATTCCCGGTTAGTACTTTTGCCCGCGCCTTCGGGGCCTTCCAATGTAATAAACAAGCCGCTCACAAACAGTCCTTATTGGGGGGCGTCGAGCGCCGACGGTTCGGTTGCCCGATCGCTCTCGACCTTGCCCTGTTCAGGCGCAGCGGCTGGAGCAGATGGATCATCCGATGCTCCCGCCTCAGGCACTTGAGATGAACCGGACGGCGCTGCATCGTTCGAGGGTGTCGGCTGAGCGGTGCCAGGGCTTGAACGGTAATCGGCCCGACGCTTGAGCTGAAACTCGCGCACAGCAGAATTGTGGTCGTCCAGGTCATCGGAAAAAACGTGACTACCATCACCGCGCGCAACGAAGTAAAGGCTGGTGCCATCTGCCGGGTTCAATGCCGCATGGATGGCCTCACGCCCGACCATCGCAATAGGCGTTGGCGGCAGCCCCGTCATGGTGTAGGTGTTGTAAGGCGTTGGCTGGCGCAAATCAGCGCGTGTAATGCGGCCGTTGTAGCGCTCGCCCATGCCATAGATGACCGTCGGATCGGTCTGCAGCATCATGCCCAGGCGCAGGCGGCGGACGAATACGCCAGCGATTTGCCCGCGCTCCTGTGGAATACCGGTTTCCTTTTCCACCAGCGAGGCCATGATCAGTGCCTGGTAGGGGTCGCGGTACGGCAGGTCGCGGGCGCGCTCGGCCCACTCACGGGCCAGCACCTCTTCCAGGCGCATGTAGGCTTGCTGCAACAGTTCCACATCGCTCATGCCGCGCACGAAGCGATAGGTGTCCGGAAAGAAACGGCCTTCCGGGAAAACGCCAGCGTGCCCCAGCTTTTCCATGACTTCGGCATCAGAGAGGCCATCAAGGGTCTGCTTGATCTTTTCGTGCTTGGCCACGGCCGCGCGCACTTGGCGAAACGTCCAGCCTTCGACCAGGGTCAGGTTGTATTGCACCACGTCGGCCCGCTGCCAGGCGTCGAAAAGCTGTTTCACGGTCATGCCGGGCGTCAGGCGATACTCGCCCGTGTGCAGTGGCACGCCGGCCATGTTGAAGCGCCAGTACAACCTGAGCCATAGCGCGTCGCCCAACAGCCCCTCTTGTTGCATGCGGTAGAACATGCGATTGGGCGTAGCGCCATTGGGCACATCCAGCAGGCGTTCCTGTGCCACATGCACAGGCTGATCCAGCACCGAATGGACCTTCCAGGCCGACCAGCCAAGGGCCAGGCCCATGACGATCAGGCACATTTCCAGCAGCAGCAGGAATTTACGTCTCACGAATTCAGGTTTCCAGTAACGTACGGGCAATGGCCTGCAACGTACGGGTGAGCGGGCCAGGCCGCCAGTTTAGCGCGCCTGCGGCGCGGACGGGCCAGATGCCGTAGACACTATTGCAAACGAATACTTCATCAGCTTGTGCGAGCTCATCGAACGCCAGGTCACGCACTTGCACCGGGATGTTCATCATCTTCGCCCGCGCCAGCAGTGCGGCGCGCATCACGCCTGCCACCCCGCAACGATCAAGCCTGGCAGTAAGAAGCGTGCCTTGCTTAACCAGAAACAGGTTGCTGTAGACACCTTCGATCAGCCTGCCCTGCCCGTCACGCATCAGGCCTTCGGCATGTTCGCCGTCCTGCCATTCGGAACGTGCCAGCACCTGCTCGAGGCGGTTGAGGTGTTTGAGCCCTGCCAGCAAGGGTTGTTCCCCAAGCCGGGTCTGGCACATGAACAGGCGCACGCCCACGTCGGCGTGTTCGGCTGGGTAGCTGGGCAACGGGCTGGCTTGCAGGATACGCCGCGCCGCGACACCGGCCGCGGGTGCATATCCGCGCTGGCTGTCGCCGCGGGTCAGGATCAGCTTGGCCACGCCCTCACCCAGCTGAGCGGCATAGCGCCTTACCTCATCGGCCACCAGGGCCACGTCAGTGGCGATGGACAGGCGCTGACAGCCCAGTGCCAGACGCGCCATGTGCTCATCCAGCAGCAAGGGCCGCCCATGGCGTACAGCGAACGTCTCGAACAGACCATCCCCGTAGGCCAACCCGCGGTTGTGCAGGTTGATCGCAGCCGCAGGCGTGCCATCGACCCAGCTTTGCATCACTCGGCGAACCGGCGGAACACCAGGGAGCCGTTGGTGCCACCAAAGCCGAACGAATTGGACAGCACGACATCGATTGGCATGCTGCGGGCCTGGTGCGGCACGAAGTCCAGGTCACAGCCTTCGTCTGGCTCATCCAGGTTTATGGTCGGCGGCGCCATCTGGCTGTTGATCGCCAATACGCTAAAGATCGCCTCCACCGCACCGGCAGCCCCCAGCAGGTGCCCGGTCATCGACTTGGTGGAGCTGACGGCCAGCTTATAGGCATGCTCGCCGAACACGCGCTTGATGGCTGCCACTTCGGCCAGGTCTCCAGCCGGTGTCGAGGTGCCGTGGGCGTTGATGTAGCTGACTTCCTGAGGCTGCACGCCGGCATCGCGCAGGGCATTGACCATGCAACGGGCTGCACCTTCACCCGATTCGGGCGGCGACGTCATGTGATAGGCATCGCCGCTCATGCCAAACCCTACGAGCTCGGCGTAGATCGTTGCACCCCGCGCCTTGGCGTGCTCGAGCTCTTCGAGCACCAATGCACCGGCCCCGTCGGACAGGACGAAGCCGTCACGGCCTTTGTCCCAGGGACGACTGGCCCGCGCAGGCTCATCGTTGCGGGTAGAAAGCGCGCGCGATGCGCCAAACCCGCCCATGCCCAGCCCACAGGCGGCCATTTCAGCGCCGCCGGCGATCATGACATCGGCCTCACCGTGCGCAATATTGCGCGCAGCCATGCCGATGCAATGGGTACCGGTGGTACAGGCTGTGGCGATGGCGTAGTTCGGCCCTTGCAGACCCAGATGGATCGACAGGAAGCCGGAGATCATGTTGATGATCGAGCCAGGGACGAAGAACGGCGAGATACGCCGAGGGCCTGCGTCGTGCAATGTACGGCTGGTCTGCTCGATATTGGTCAGGCCACCGATGCCCGAGCCCATGGCCACGCCGATGCGCTCACGGTTGGCGTCGGTCACTTCCAGGCCAGCGTTGCGCACTGCCTGAAAACCGGCTGCCAAGCCGTACTGAATGAACAGGTCCAGCTTGCGAGCCTCTTTGGCCGACAAGTATTGTTCAACCTCGAAGCCCTTCACCGAGCCACCAAAACGGGTGGAGTAGGCAGAAAGATCCGTATGCTCGATCGGACCGATGCCACTGCGGCCAGCCAGAATGCCCTGCCACGTGCTCGGTACATCCGTACCCAGTGGCGACAGCATGCCCATACCGGTGACCACGACGCGTCTACGCGACACAGTACTCTCCTTTTCTAATGACAGAGTTTCTTGCCATTGCATCCAGTTGGACGGAATGAAATGGCAACAAGCTCTTGATGCGGGGCTTGGCAGCCGACACGGCGACAGCCGAAGCTTGCAAAGAAAAAACCGCACGCCAGTCAAGGCAGTGCGGTTTTTCCCGACAAGAAGCGTCGACTACAGCGTCTTAGGCCTGGTGGCTGTTGACGTATTCGATGGCAGCTTGAACGGTAGTGATCTTCTCGGCTTCTTCGTCAGGAATCTCGGTCTCGAATTCCTCTTCCAGAGCCATCACCAGCTCAACGGTGTCAAGCGAATCGGCACCCAGGTCATCGACGAAGGACTTCTCGTTGGTCACTTCTTCTTCCTTGACGCCCAGTTGCTCGGCGACGATTTTCTTGACGCGTTCTTCGATGGTGCTCATACCTAGTTTTCACTCCTAATGGATATATGTCAGGCAGCTGGCCGGTGGCTAATTTTATAGAAGAACGTTCGCTTTTCAAGCTCAACGCGCCTTCAGCCTAGTCCCACGACCAGCCGCCTGGAATCTGATTGCAGCTTTATAACGGATTTTAGGCTCGCAGTATGACTCTTTTTTTACGAAATCCGTCACATTGACCGGCGATATTACATGTACATCCCGCCGTTGACGGGCACGGTTGCGCCCGTCACGTACGCTGCACCGTCAGAGGCCAGGAACGAAACCACCTTGGCGATTTCATCTGCCTGACCCAGGCGGCCCAGCGGAATCTGGGTCTGCAGGGCTTCGCGCTGCGCTTCTGGCAGCTCGCGGGTCATGTCGGTATCGATGAAGCCCGGCGTGACCGAGTTGACGGTGATACCGCGCGAGCCCACTTCACGCGCCAGGGCGCGACTGAAGCCTTCGAGACCGGCCTTGGCCGCCGCATAGTTGGCCTGGCCAGCGTTACCCATGGCGCCGACCACCGAGCCGATGCTGATGATACGACCCCAGCGCGCCTTGGTCATGCCGCGCAACACGCCCTTGGACAGACGGTAGAGACTATTAAGGTTGGTATCGATGACATCGAACCACTCGTCGTCCTTCATGCGCAGCATGAGGTTGTCACGCGTGATACCCGCATTGTTCACCAGAATGGTCGGCGCACCGAACTGCTCGCCAATGGCCGACAGTACCGAATCAACCGATTCGGCGCTGGTCACGTTCAGCTCCATGCCGGTACCGGCAATGCCATGCTCCTTCAGGGTCGCGGCGATACGCTCGGCACCGGAGGCCGAGGTCGCAGTACCGATGACGGTGGCGCCTTGGCGACCCAGTTCCAGGGCGATGGCCTGGCCAATGCCACGGCTGGCGCCAGTGACCAGTGCAACTTTACCTTGCAGGCTCATGCAAGCTTCTCCAAATCAGGCCAGTGCCGCACGCGTGGCGGCAACGGCGTCAGGGGCGTTGAGGTTGTAGGTGGTTACGCCATCGGCGCAGCGTTTGTTGAGGCCAGCCAGGACCTTGCCCGGACCGCACTCGACCAGGTTGACCGCACCGGTGGCAGCCAGCGCCTGGACGCACTCGACCCAGCGCACGGGCTGGTACAGCTGAGCCAGCAGATCACGCTTGAGCGCATCCAGATCGGGTGCGATGGCGGCTGTCACGTTCTGCACAACCGGAATCTGTGGCGCCTGCCAATCGATGGCATTGATCGCGGCGGCAAATCGTTCGGCCGCAGGCTTCATCAGCGCGCAGTGCGACGGTACGCTGACTGCCAGCGGCAAGGCGCGCTTGGCGCCCTTTGCCTTGCACAGCTCCATGGCCCGGTCCACTGCGGCTTTGTTACCGGCAATCACCACTTGGCCCGGCGAATTGAAATTGACCGCGCTGACGACCTCGTCTTCAGCCGCTTCGGTGCAGATCTGCACCACGACGGCGTCGTCCAGCCCCAGGATTGCGGCCATGGCACCGTGCCCGGCAGGCACGGCTTCCTGCATCAGTTGGCCGCGGCGCTCGACCAGGCGAACGGCGTCCTTGAGGCTGATGCTGCCCGCTGCGACCAAGGCACTGTACTCGCCCAGGCTATGACCCGAGACGAATGCAGGCTTGGCGCCGCCCTCCTCGAGCCACAGGCGCCACAGCGCAATGGAGGCTGTCAGAATGGCTGGCTGGGTCTTATCAGTCTGATCGAGTTGCTCTTGCGGACCTTCCTGAACCAGTTTCCAGAGGTCGTAACCCAGCGCCTCGGAAGCTTCCTTGAAGGTCTCGATGATCACCGGCTTCTCGGCGCCGAGTTCTGCGAGCATGCCCAGCGACTGGGAACCTTGACCTGGAAAGACGAATGCGAGAGATGCAGACATTGAACAAGCCCTTATGATCTTGTCGTCGGATAGAGGCGCCTGGCGCATGCCAGGCGCGGAATCTGAACATTTGGATGAAGACCGAAACCCTGCGGTCACATTTAAGCATTTCGTCGGCAAGACCGCTAAGCGCGGGCTCGCATCACATTACTTGAGTAAATCCTCCAGGCGACCATGAAGGCGCCCGGGCAAATTCTCCTGAATTTCGATCAGGGCGCGCTGGATCGCACTCTGAAACCCCTCAACGCCTGCCGCGCCGTGGCTTTTGACGACGATGCCCTGCAACCCCAGAAAGCTGGCACCGTTGTGACGCGCCGGGGCCAGATCGGCCTGCACGCGTTTAAGCAGCGGCATGGCCACAGCGCCCGCCAGGCGCGACAACAGGCCGCGCCTGAAGGTCTGCTCGATACGCTGCGCAACCATGGTGGCCAACCCTTCGCTGGACTTGAGCAGGATATTGCCAACGAAGCCGTCGCAGACCACCACGTCCGCGGCCCCTCTGTACAAGCCGTCACCTTCGATGAAGCCGACGTAATTGAGGCCGCGAGCCCCTTGCAACAGGTTCGCCGCCAGCCTGACTTGCTGGTTACCCTTTATGTCTTCGGTACCTACGTTCAGCAGTGCCACTCGGGGGCGCTGCACGCCCAGCGCCTGCGCCGCCACCGACCCCATGACCGCAAACTGGTAAAGCTGCTCGGCCGTGCAGTCGACATTGGCGCCAAGGTCAAGCAACTGGCAGTAGCCGGTGCGTGTCGGGATGGCAGCCACCATGGCTGGACGATCAATGCCTGGCAGGGTCTTGAGCACGGCGCGAGACAGCGCCATCAGGGCCCCGGTATTACCGGCGCTGACACAGGCCTGGGCCTTGCCGTCACGCACCAATTCCAAGGCAACACGCATGGATGAATCGGGTTTGCCGCGCAATGCCTGTGAAGGCCGCTCGTCCATACCGATCACTTCTGCGGCACCGAGAATCTGCAGGCGCGCGCGATCGGCAGCTGAAAAGCCGCTGACAAGATCTTCCAGGAGGGAGGATTGACCGACGAGGGTCAGGTGAAGCGAGGGGGTAGCCGACAGGCAGGCGATGCTAGCCTGGACAATGCTGCGGGGACCGAAGTCCCCGCCCATTGCGTCGATCGCGATGATCTGAGCGGACAAGGATTACTCGTCAGCGCCCTTATCGATCACTTTGCGACCACGGTATACGCCTTCTGGCGAAACGTGGTGGCGCAGGTGCACTTCGCCGGTGGACTTCTCTACCGACAGCGCGTTTTCCGACAGGGCATCGTGCGAACGACGCATGTCACGGGCAGAGCGGGATTTTTTGTTCTGCTGAACAGCCATAATTGATTAACTCCTAAACGTTTGGGTCACGCTTTAACTGCGCCAAAACACTGAACGGGTTGGACCGCGATACCTCGTCCTTGCTCGAGTCGGGCTCGTCTGCGCCCGCCGGCTGCTGGCATTCTTCCGGATGATGAGCAGGCACGATGGGCAAGGCGAGCAACAGCTCTTCCTCGATCAGCGCCTGCAGATCCAAAGGATCTTCGCCCAGTTCCAGCACGTCATAGCCTTTCGGCAACGACTGGGTATTCGCACCCTCCTTCACCACGGCGTAGGTACACTCGCTGTGGATCGGCAGGGTGACCAGCTCAAGACAACGCTGGCAAACCATCTTGACCTCGACATCCAGCTCGCTGTGGATAACCACAGTGTGCTGTTCGTCTCGTTCAAAATCGAACTTCGCCTGCACCATACCGACATCGTCGGAAAGCGGGTCGCAGAGTCTTTCCAAATCAGCGAGTGGTAGCGAACCGCCAAGGGTTACGCCACGATCAGCCAATTTGCGCGGGTCAACGTGAGGTGGAATCGGGTCATTCAACATAGGCGCAGCATTCTAGGGATGCCCCCCGTCCCTGTCAAAGGAATTTGGTGGCATCGTGCGTGATAGGATGGGTTCAACCGAATCAGGAGCTTACCATGCTTGCACTGTTACTGGCTTCCAGTTCCCTTTATCGTCGCGAGCTACTCGCGCGCTTGCAGCTTCCGTTTACCTGGGCAAGCCCTGACATAGACGAAACGCGCCAGCCAGCAGAGCCTGCAATCGACCTGGTCCGGCGCCTGGCCATGCAAAAAGCCCAAGCCCTTGCAGGCAGCCACCCTAACCACTTAATCATCGGCTCGGACCAGGTCGCAGTGCTAGGCGAGCACATTCTGGGCAAACCCCACACGGTCGAGCGAGCCTGCGAACAATTGCTCGCCTGCAGCGGCCAACAGGTGACGTTTCTTACCGCAGTGGCGCTGCTCAACAGCGCCACCGGGCAGTGCCAGGTGGACTGCGTGCCGTTTACCGTGAAGCTGCGGGTGCTGGACCGTGAACGCATCGAGCGCTACGTGGCAGCGGAAATGCCCCTCGACTGCGCCGGAAGCTTCAAGGCCGAAGGGCTTGGCGTGAGCCTGTTCGAAAGCACCGAGGGGCGCGATGCGACCAGCCTGGTGGGGCTCCCACTGATACGGCTCGTCGACATGCTGGCCTTGGAAGGGGTGCGCGTCCCGTAGCCAGACCAGGGGGCGTGCACCGCCCCCACAAAGGCGACTGGCCTTAGCGCAGTTGCGGGCCCTGGAAACCCATCCACATGGCCAGGCGCTCTGCCACGCTGGCACCCATGCGCTTGGAGAAACGGTCAAAGGGCGATTCCTGCACGGTGAAATCAACCAGATCCTTTTCGCCCACCACCTCACGCGCCACATAGCTGGCGCTGCCCAGGCCATCGATCAGACCAAGCGCCTTGGCCTGCTCGCCGGACCAGACCAGGCCGCTGAACAGCTCCGGGTGATCCTTGTCCTTGAGTCGCTCGCCCCGCCCTTGCTTGACCATGGCGATGAACTGGTTGTGGGTGGTGTCCAGCACACCCTGCCAGAATTGAGTTTCTTCAGGCTTCTGCGGCGAGAACGGATCGAGAAATGCCTTGTGCTCACCGGACGTATAGAGCCGGCGCTCCACGCCGAGCTTGTCCATGGCACCTACGAAACCGTAGCCCGCAGCCGTCACGCCGATCGACCCGACCAGACTCGCCTTGTCGGCATAGATCTCATCGGCCGCACTGGCGATGTAATAGGCTCCTGACGCACCCAGGTCGGTGATGACGGCGTACAGCTTGACGCCGGGGTGCTCGGCACGCAGGCGGCGAATCTCGTCATACACATAGCCCGCCTGAACAGGGCTGCCGCCCGGGCTGTTGATGCGCAGGACCACGGCTTTGGTCTTGCCATCCTTGAAGGCATCGCGCAGGCCTTTGACGATGTTGTCGGCACTGGCAGCCTCCTGGTCGGCGATGACCCCGCGCACGTCCACAAGGGCCGTATGACTGGCACTGCGCGAGGCAGCCTTGTCCATGTCGGTCCAGGGCAGGAACAGCGCCAGGATGCCAAAGAGGTAGATGAACGTCAGCAGCTTGAAAAAGATACCCCAGCGTCGCGACCGGCGCTGCTCCTGGATGCCCGCCAGCAAGGTCCTTTCCAGCAGCTTCCAACTTTTGCGCTCCTCGCGCTCCTCGGGCTCGGCCTCGGGGGCCTTCCATTCGCCTGCCATGCTCACCTACCTCGAAAATGGACCTGTGGAACCGGACAGCCACTGACGCAGCTGGCCAAAGTGATCGATGCAAACCTGTGGCCCGAACTCGGCCAGCGCCTGGAGTGACATCGCGCCATAACCCACGGCCACGCAGTGCATCCCCGCGTTGCTGGCCATCTGCAGATCGAACGCAGAATCTCCGACCATCAGCGCACGACCCGGTTCGACACCGCAGTGGTCAAGTATTTGTTCGAGCATCAAGGGGTGCGGCTTGCCGCGCGTCTCATCCGCCGCACGCGTGATATCGAAAAACCGCTCAAGGCCATTGGCCTTGAGCACTCTGTCGAGGCCGCGGCGCGCCTTGCCGGTAGCCACCGCCATTCGATAGCCCTCGGCGCGAAAGGCGGCCAGCGATTCGGCGACGCCGTCGAACAGCGGCGAAGGCTGCTGATCGAGTGCCGTGTAGACATCGGCATAATGCTGACGAAACCGCTCCACCTGCTCATGCGTCAGGTGCGGATAAAGGGTGTGGATCGCCTCAGCCAGCGACAGCCCGATGATCCCCTTGATGGCCTGTTCCTGAATGGGCGCTTGGCCGGCACGCTTGGCAGCGACCTGCATGGCCTCGACGATGCGCCCGACGGAGTCGGCCAGGGTACCGTCCCAGTCGAAGATCAGCAGCGTGTAGTCACGGCGCACTCAAACGCTCCACGGTCTTGGCCCACATTTCATCCACGGGCGCCTCCAGCTTGAGCTCCCCACCGTCCGGAAGCGGCACCGTCAGTGCGTAGGCGTGCAGGAAAAGCCGCTTGCCGCCCAGGTCGCGGATTTCGCGACTGAAATCCTCGTCGCCATACTTGCTGTCCCCCGCGATCATGTGCCCGGCATGCAGGGCATGCACACGAATCTGGTGAGTACGGCCCGTGATCGGGCGCGCCTCCACGAGGGTGGCGAAGTCGCCGAAGCGGCGCAGCACACGGAACAGGGTCAGCGCTTCCTTACCTTCGTCATTGACTTCGACCATACGCTCGCCTGAGCGCAGGTTGCTCTTGAGCAGCGGTGCATTAACTTGCTTCTTCGCGGTTGGCCAGTGACCGCGCACCAGGGCCATGTAGCGCTTGTCCACGCCATCCCCGCGCAGCGCAGCATGCAGGTGGCGCAGCATGCTGCGCTTCTTGGCAATCATCAGCAGGCCCGAGGTGTCCCGGTCCAGGCGATGCACCAGCTCCAGCTCCTTGGCATCGGGGCGCAACTGACGCAGCGCCTCGATCACGCCGAAGCTCAGCCCGCTACCGCCATGCACGGCGATCCCGGCAGGCTTGTTCATCACGATCAACGCCTTGTCTTCGTGAACGATGGCAGCTTCGAGCCGCTGTAGCAGCCCCTGGGCCACCGGGGCCGGCTCGTCGCGCTCAGGCAGTCGCACGGGCGGCACCCGCACGATGTCGCCCGCCTGGATCTTGTACTCGGGCTTGACCCGACCCTTGTTCACCCGCACCTCGCCCTTGCGCAGGATGCGATAGACCAAGGTCTTGGGCACACCCTTGAGGGCTGTGATGAGAAAGTTGTCGATACGCTGGCCGGCAAGTTCCGGCGCGACTTCAATCAGCTGAACGCCGGAAGTCGGAGAGGTATTGGTTGTCATGGCGCAATCATACAATTTTTATGGAATTGAAGCACTTAATCATTGCTGCTATAGTCGCGAACGCCGCCATAAGCGGCAGGCCAGTGGAATCAGGCTGTGCGCCAGTCACTGACCTTCGCAATTCTCCAGGACGCGAGGCCGTCCTACGGGGGTTCGCCAGTTTACCGAATTGCCTGGAATCGCCACCAGCGCCGTGTAGAGAAGACCGAAAATAAACGACAAGTGCGGTGTCCAACCTGCTTACACGCTTCTTTTCGCAGTACCTCTGCCCGCCCGTCGCTTCCACGCAACCCATGGCGAATGCCTCGGAAATACCTGCCTTGGACATGAATGGCGCCAGCGCAGAATCGCGCTGGCGAAAAATGCAACCCGTTGCGGATTCAGCGCGCGGCAGCACCCGAATTATCAGGGATACGTGCAGGGTGGAGATGCACAGCCCTCGGACCGTGTAGCACCGCGTCCGGCCACCAGCCCCATCGTACGGCTGGCGAGCGGATAAGGTCCTGAACAGATGCCCCTGGGCGTCCACGGCTGAAGGTTGATTCCTCCTCCTGACTGAGTGCACCAGGCCCGCTTGGTTGATTCGGATAACAATTCGAAGCCTCCGGGGCCTTGTTGGCACCGCAGCAAAACAGGACGCGTCGTCGCGACAACGGCAGGCTGGGCAACCGGCTGGTGCCGAACGTTGCTCGACACGGGGGTGGTTAATCACCCTTTGCGCACCTTGGCACCGACCATGAGACGTCGTGTGTGCCGAACGCCGTTTCCGGCAGCCCGGAAACCGACGGTACAACATGAAAAGAATGCTGATTAACGCCACTCAACCCGAAGAGTTGCGCGTAGCCCTGGTGGACGGCCAACGCCTCTACGACCTGGATATCGAATCCGGTGCACGAGAGCAGAAAAAGGCCAACATCTACAAAGGCAAGATCACTCGCATCGAACCCAGCCTCGAAGCCGCCTTCGTCGACTTCGGCTCCGAACGTCACGGCTTCCTGCCGTTGAAAGAAATCTCCCGCGAATACTTCAAGAAGGCCCCTGAAGGCCGCGTCAACATCAAGGAAGTGCTCAGCGAAGGCCAGGAAGTCATCGTCCAGGTCGAGAAGGAAGAGCGCGGCAACAAAGGCGCGGCCCTCACCACCTTCATCAGCCTGGCCGGCCGCTACCTGGTGCTGATGCCCAACAACCCGCGCGCCGGTGGCATTTCCCGTCGCATCGAAGGTGAAGAGCGCAACGAGTTGCGCGAAGCGCTCAATGGCCTGACCGTACCAGGCGACATGGGCCTAATCGTTCGCACCGCGGGCCTTGGCCGCAGCAGCGAAGAGATGCAGTGGGACCTGGACTACCTGCTGCAGCTATGGACCGCCATCAAGGAAGCTTCGCTGGACCGCGCCGCGCCGTTCCTGATCTACCAGGAAAGCAACGTCATCATCCGCGCCATCCGCGACTACCTGCGCCAGGACATCGGCGAAGTGCTGATCGACAGCATTGATGCCCAGGAAGAAGCCCTGACCTTCATTCGCCAGGTCATGCCGCAATACGCCAGCAAGGTCAAGCTATACGAAGACAGCGTCCCGCTGTTCAACCGCTTCCAGATCGAAAGCCAGATCGAGACCGCTTTCCAGCGCGTGGTCGAGCTGCCATCGGGGGGTTCGATCGTGATCGATCCGACCGAAGCGCTGGTGTCCATCGACATCAACTCGGCGCGCGCCACCAAGGGCAGCGACATCGAGGAAACCGCCCTGCAGACCAACCTGGAAGCGGCTGAGGAAATCGCCCGTCAGCTGCGTCTGCGCGACATCGGCGGCCTGATCGTCATCGACTTCATCGACATGACCCCTGCCAAGAACCAGCGCGCCGTGGAAGAGCGTGTGCGTGAATGCCTTGAGGCCGACCGCGCTCGCGTGCAGGTTGGCCGCATCTCGCGCTTCGGCCTGCTGGAAATGTCCCGTCAACGCCTGCGTCCGTCGCTGGGCGAAAGCAGCGGCATCGTCTGCCCGCGCTGCTCGGGCACCGGCATCATCCGTGACGTGGAATCGCTGTCGCTGGCTATCCTGCGCCTGATCGAAGAAGAGGCGCTGAAGGATCGCACTGCCGAAGTCCGCGCCCAGGTGCCGATCCCGGTGGCCGCCTTCCTGCTCAACGAGAAGCGCAACTCCATC
Organism: Pseudomonas sp. WSY_20; assembly: GCF_043104335.1. Lineage (NCBI taxonomy): Bacteria > Pseudomonadati > Pseudomonadota > Gammaproteobacteria > Pseudomonadales > Pseudomonadaceae > Pseudomonas > Pseudomonas sp. WSY_20. Next base: position 42,963 of record NZ_JBICKP010000034.1, on the reverse strand, counting down.
ACCAAGATCGAGCTGCGCACCCGTGCGCGCATCATCATCCTGCCAAACGATCACCTGGAAACCCCACACTTCGAAGTCCAGCGCCTGCGCGACGACAATCCCGAGGTGTTGAACAACCAGTCCAGCTACGAAATCGCTGCCAGCGAGACCGAAGAAGCGCCACAGCCAACCGCCACCCGCACCCTGGTTCGCCAGGAAGCCGCCGTGAAAACCGCACCGGCCCGTGCGAATGCACCCGTGCCAGCCAGCGAGGAGCCACAGCCTGCGCCAGCCGCCGCCCCTGCCCCAAGCGCCCCGGAGGCAAGCCTGTTCAAGGGCCTGGTGAAGTCGCTGGTGAGCCTGTTCGCTGGCAAGGAAGAACCTGCTGCCGCCCCTGTCGCCCCTGCTGCGGAAAAGCCGACTACCGAACGCAGCCCGCGTAACGAGGAACGCCGTAACGGACGGCAGCAGAGCCGTAACCGCAACGGTCGCCGCGATGAAGAGCGCAAGCCGCGTGAAGAACGTGCCGAACGTACCCCGCGCGAGGATCGCCAGCCACGCGAGGAGCGTGCTGCGCGTGAAGAACGTGCCCCGCGCGAAGAGCGTGCACCACGCCAGTCTCGCGAGGACCGTCGCGGCAACCGTGGCGAAGAGCGCGTGCGTGAACTGCGCGAGCCGCTGGACGCCACGCCGCCAGTAGAACGCGAGGAGCGTCAGCCCCGTGAAGAACGTGTAGCTCGCGAAGAACGTACCCCACGTGAAGAGCGTGCGCCTCGCGAAGAACGGGCTCCACGTGAAGACCGCGCACCTCGCGAAGAGCGTGCTCCGCGTGAAGACCGCGCACCTCGCGAGGAACGTGCTCCGCGTGAAGACCGCGCACCTCGCGAAGAACGTGCTCCGCGTGAAGAACGCGCGCCTCGCGAAGAACGTGCACCACGTGAAGACCGAGCGCCTCGCGAAGAGCGTGCCGCCCGGGAAGAACGCGCCCCGCGCCAACCTCGTGAAGAACGTCAGCCACGCGCGGCCGAGGAAGCTGCCGAACACGCTGCCGAAATGGCCGAAGAGCAACTGCCGAACGAAGAGCAGCTACAGGACGAGCAGGACGGCAACGATGGCGAGCGTCCGCGCCGCCGGTCGCGTGGCCAGCGTCGCCGCAGCAACCGTCGCGAGCGCCAGCGCAACGCCAACGGTGAGCTGATCGACGGCGAAGAAGAAGGCAGCGAAGAGCAGCCTCAACAGCGCCAGGCCACCGAGCTGGGCGCAGAGCTGGCCGCAGGTATTGCGGTGACCGCTGCGGTTGCAACCAGCAACATCAGCACCGACGCCGAAGCCCAGGCCAATCAGCAGGCCGAGCGCGCTACCGCCGAAGTCGCCGCTGTTGCCCCAACCGACAGCAGCGAAATCGCTCAACCGGCCAAGCAAGCTGAAACTGTAGTTCCAGCAGAAGCGGTCGCCGTGGCCCCAGTGGTCGAGCAACCGATCAGCGAGCCAGCGCCATTTGTCGAGGCCTCGGCCGTGCCTGTGGTCGAAGTCGCCCCGCAGCCGGTAATCGAACAGGCGCCCGTTGCTGAGCCAGCCGCGACCACCGAAACCTCAGTCGTTGAAGCCCCGGCAGACGTTCAGGCACCCGAAGCGCTGATCACCGAAGTGCCTGCAGAAGCCCCGGCCATCGAAGCCGGCGAAATCGAGCAGGCACCCTCTGTGATCGAGGTCGCCCCGGTTGCCGAACAGCCTGCCCCGGCGGTAGAGGCCCAGCCAGAGGTTTTGGCCGCGCCTGAAACGGTTGCGCCTGAGCCTGAGCCAGCCCCAGCTGCCGCGGCAGAGCCTGCCACCGTCATGCTGTCCAACGGCCGCGCACCAAACGATCCACGTGAAGTGCGTCGCCGCAAGCGTGAAGCCGAAGCTGCCGCCAAAGCCGCTCAGGCTGGCGCTGCTACCGACGAGCCAACACCAGAGACCGCCGACGAGCCAAAAACCTACCAGGGTTGATAGCCAAGGCTGAATGAAAAAGCCCCGCCAGTGCGAACTGGCGGGGCTTTTTCTTGGTCGGGCGTTTACCGTGGTCGGCGGACACGGCGCCTAGGAAGTTGCCGTAGGCAGCATCAATAAAGATTGGGCTCCATCTCCAGCTCAACCCCGAACCGCTCAAGGATGTCGACCTGGATCCGCCGCGCCAGGGCATGCATTTGCGCCCCGCTCGCCTGGCCATAGTTGACCAGCACCAGCGATTGCAGGCGATGCACCCCGGCATCGCCTTCTCGATAGCCCTTCCAGCCCGCCTGTTCGATCAGCCAGCCTGCTGCCAGCTTCACCTGGCCATCGGCCTGCGGGTAAGCAATGACACCTGGATGTTGCGTACGGATACGCTCAAACACCTGCGCCGCAACCACAGGGTTCTTGAAAAAGCTCCCGGCATTACCCAGCTCGGCCGGATCAGGCAATTTTTCACGACGAATGCTGCAGATGGCATCGCTGATGGCCTGCGCAGTGAGCGCGGTAGTGCCCTGCTCGGCCAGGCGCTGACGCACCGGGCCGTAGTCCAAGCGCGCCTGCAAGGTGCGACTCAAGGCGAAGCGCACACGCAGGATCAGCCAGCGACCAGGGTTACGCTTGAACACGCTGTCACGGTAGCCGAACGCGCAGTCGGCCAAGGCGAAGTCACAGACGTCACCCGTCTTGCGGTCCAACGCGGTCAGGCCGGCGAAGACATCCTTGATCTCTACGCCATAAGCGCCCACGTTCTGCATGGGGGCAGCACCCACTGTGCCGGGAATCAGGCTGAGGTTCTCCAGCCCGCAAAAGCCCTGCGCGAGCGTCCACTGCACGAACGGGTGCCAGGCCTCACCCGCCTCGGCCTCGACCAAAACGCGCTCACCATCGTCACTGACCACGTGGCGGCCCTGGCTTGAGACGTGCAGCACCAGGGCATCGACATCGCGGGTTAGCAGCAGGTTGCTTCCCCCGCCGATCACCAGCACGGGTATACCCTGCTGCTGCGCAGCGTCCAGCGCCTGACGCACCTGCAGGTCGTCTTTGGCTTGGCTGAAGTAGCGCGCTTTCACGTCGATGCCAAACGTGTTGTACGGCTTGAGCGAGACCTGCTCTTGCCATTGCCCCGTCATAACCGCCCCTTGATTTCCACGACCAGCGCTTGGCAGGCGGCTTCGATCAGGTCGAGCACCTGCTCGAAACCATCGGCACCGCCATAGTACGGGTCTGGAACTTCATCGAGCGCAGAACCGTAGCGGCGCAAAAACAGGTCGAGCTCGCCTATCGCCGCATGCGGGCGCAGAGCACGCAAATCGCGCAGGTTGCTCTGATCCATTGCCAGTACCAGGTCGAACTCGGCAAAGTGCCCCACCTTGACCTGCTGGGCGCGCTGTTCCGACAGGTCGTAGCCACGTGCCAGTGCGGCCTTGAGGGTGCGCTCGTCGGGCGCCTTGCCAACGTGCCAGTGGCCCGTACCGGCCGAGGCCACCTGCACCTGATCGGCAAGCCCAGCGGCCTGCAGTTGATGACGCAGCACGCCTTCGGCAGTCGGCGAGCGGCAGATGTTGCCCAGGCACACGAACAGAACGCGCATCAGGCCTCCAGCAAGCGCCGTACGCGCTCCAGGTCTTCAGGGGTGTCCACGCCCACGGCGGGTGCCTCGATGGCATCCTCCACATGGATCCGCACGCCGTGCCACAACGCACGCAGCTGCTCCAGCGCTTCGGTCTGCTCCAGCCAGCATGGGCCCCAACCGACGAAATCATGGAGGAAACCAACCCGGTAGGCGTACATGCCAATATGGCGGCGGTAAGGCACACCGGGCGGCAGCTCCTGACCTTTGGCAAACGCATCGCGCGCCCACGGCAGCGGCGCACGGCTAAAGCTCAGGGCCAGGCCGTTCTTGTCGCTCACTACCTTAACTGCGTTGGGGTTGAACACCGCTTGCGGCTCATGGATGGGCTCGGCCAAAGTCGCGATACCGGCGTGCGGATTAGCCGCCAGGTTGGCGGCCACTTGGTCGATGATCACCGGCGGGATCAGCGGCTCGTCACCTTGCACATTGACCACGATGGCCTCGCTGGGCAGGCCAAGCTGCACGGCCACTTCGGCCAGACGGTCGGTGCCGGACTCATGGTCCACGCGGGTCATCAGCACCTCAGCGCCAAATGCCTGGCAAGCCTCAAAGATACTGGCATCGTCGGTTGCAATGACAACGCGACTGGCGGCACTCCTGCGCGCCTGTTCCCATACGTGTTGCACCATTGGTTTACCGGCGATGGGCAGCAGGGGCTTGCCTGGCAGGCGTGTGGAGCGCAGACGGGCTGGAATGACGACGGTGAAGTCCAGGTTCATTTGTCCAGGCGCTCATCATCGGTCAGGGTACGTGCCTCGCTTTCCAGCATCACCGGGATACCGTCGCGAATGGGATAGGCAAGGCCGGCGCCCTTGCTGATCAGCTCGGTCTTGTCGGCGCTGAGCTTGAGCGGGCCCTTGGTGATCGGGCAGGCCAGGATATCGAGCAGTTTGGTGTCCATTGAAGGCTTCCTCTAGGCCAGAAGGCCGAAATTGAAAACGGGATCAGGGCTTGGGTAGCAAACGTTGCAACTGCAGGTCGAACCAAGTGCCAAATGCCGGCGTGGGTTGTGCTTCTACAGCCAGGTACCACCAGTTCTCGGCGGCAAAAGAGCGGCACTTCACCGCATCCTTCTCGGTCATGATGAGCGGCAGTGACGGTGTGAAGGCAAGGTTTCGGGCATTGAATTGCGCGTGGTCTGCAAAGGGATGCGGCAGCGGCTGCCAGCCTAGGCCCTGCAAGGTATTGAAAAAACGCTGAGGGTTACCAATGCCGGCCACCGCATGCAGGCGCTGGCCTGCGGGAAAATGGTCGAGTGCACGGCGCTCGCCCGTGCGCAGGTTGACCAATGCGCTGGGTTGCAGGCGAAAACCAAAGCCCTCGGCACTGTCTAGTGCTGCACCATTGAACAATACTGCGTCGGCCGCATTCAGACGCTCGACAGGCTCGCGCAAGGGGCCGGCCGGTAGGCATCGGCGATTGCCCAGGCCGCGGGCTGCGTCGATCAATACCAATTCCAGGTCTCGCGCCAGGCGGTAGTGCTGCATGCCGTCGTCACACAGAATCAAGTCCAGGGGTTCGCTGACCAGCAGGGCCTGCACCGCACGTGCGCGGTCCGGATCGATCATCAGCGGCACACCGGTACGTTGCACGATCAACAGCGGCTCGTCGCCTGCCTGTTCGGCCGCCTGATCGGCCGTCACCCGCCAAGGGAACTGCGGCGGCTTGGCGCCATAGCCACGGCTGACCACTCCCACCCTCAACCCCCGCTGGCGGCAGTGCTCGATCAGCCAGAGAATCATAGGAGTCTTGCCGGTACCGCCGACAGTGATGTTTCCCACCACGATGACGGGCACCGGAGCGCGATAGCTAGCGCGCTCGTCGTTGAGAAAACGCCTGCGCTTGCGTTTGACCACCCAGCGGTACAGCGCTTCCAGCGGACGCAGCAATGCCAGTGCCGGATGGCCGGTGTACCAGGCAGCAAGCAGGCGATCGGCTAGTGTCATCAAGGTGTGCTCTGGGCCGCCTCGACGGTGGTCATGCGCAATTGGCTGAAGCCGAGCTTGCCGGCAGCATCCATTGCGGTGACCACAGCCTGGTGCGGGGTCTTGCCATCGGCACTGATGGCCAGGGGCAGCTTGTTGTCGCCACCTGATTCACGCTCGATGGCCTCGCTGAGGGTGGCCAGATCGCTCTTGGGCAGCAGATGGTTGTTGACCGAGTACACCCCATCGGCACTGATGGTGATTTCTACCAGCTTGCCCTCATCGCCCGGTGCCCGCTCGGCGCTGGCCGCTTCGGGCAACTCGACGCGTAGCTGGGTTTCGCGGGTGAACGTGGTGGTGACCACGAAGAACAGCAACAGCACGAACACCACGTCGATCAACGACGCCAGGTTGATGTCGATATTCTCGCGCTGGCGATTGCGCCGAAACTTCACGCCTTGCCTCCAGCCACTTCCACCTCACGGTCACCCTGAATCACTTCCACCAGCTTGATTGCCTCCTGCTCCATACCGACCACCAGCTCGTCGATACGGCGCAGCAGAAAGCGGTGGAAGAACACCGCCGGGATACCCACCATCAGCCCGGCCGCCGTGGTTACCAGCGCCTTAGAAATGCCACCCGCCAGCACCGCGGCGTTGGCGGTCATCTGCGACCCCATGAACGCGCTGAAGATGTCGATCATGCCCAGCACGGTGCCCAGCAGGCCCAGCAGCGGCGCCATGGCGGCGATGGTGCCCAGCGTGCCGATGTAGCGCTCGAGCTCGTGGATAACGCGTGAGGCGGCTTCCTCGATGCACTCTTTCATGATTTCGCGACCATGACGCGAGTTGGCCAGCCCCGCCGCGAGGATTTCGCCCAAGGGCGAGTCGGCACGCAGGGCCTTGAGCTTGTCACTGGTCAGTTGCTTGTCCTTGATCCACATCCACACCTGGCCCAGCAGGTGGGGCGGGCTGACGCGACTGGCGCGCAGGGTCCACAGGCGTTCGACGACGATAGCCATGGCGGCGATGGAACTCAGAATGATCGGCAGCATCATCCAACCGCCGGACTTGACCAATTCCCACACAGTAGAAGCCCTCTGGAAAAGGTCGCCACTTTACCATAGGCGCGGCAGGCGCTCATCAGCATTAACCACCCCTGACGTCACGCCAGAAGCGGCGCTGGCTGCGCATACCCTCGACCCCGGCTTGCGCACCGAGCACCAGACGCAACGCCCCCTCCACTGCCGTGTCGTGCAGGGTCATGCCATGCCTGCGATAGCGTTCGACCACCTGTGCATGGGGATGCCCGAAGCTGTTGTTGCGCCCGCGGGAAATCAGTACCCCACGCGGGGCCGCAGCGCGGATGAAAGCTTCGGTCGACGAACTGCGGCTACCGTGGTGCGGCGACTGCAGCCAGTCGATGCGTGGTGAATCCATGGCAGCCAGCCACGCACGTTCGGCCCCCGCCTCCATGTCACCGGCCAGCAGCAACCGCTCCCCCGACGCCTCGACCAGCAACACGCAGGAGCGGTCATTGCTGGTGCGCGCATCCGCCCAGCGCCACAGGGAAAAGCGAACCCCGTCCCACTCCCAGGACTCGCCACTGACGCAAGGCTGTAACTGAACCTCTTCCAGCGGCTCACCGCCAATCGCCCGTCTGACCGGCAGTCCGCGCTGGATCGCACCTGCACCGCCGGCGTGATCGGCATGGGCGTGACTGACCAGCAGCACATCCAGGCTGTCGACCCCCAACTTGCGCAAGGTGGGCAACACGACCCGCTCACCCAGATCGCTTTCGCCCCTGGCCGGCCCGGCGTCATACAGCAGACTGTGCTGCCGGGTGCGTAGCAACACCGCCAAGCCTTGGCCCACGTCCAGCTGCCAGACCTCGACCTGGCCGTGCGAGACCGGCTCCCGAGGCACCCAGAGCGCCAAAAGCATCACCGCGCCCAACCCACGCAGCGGCACACCCCGTGGCAGCAACAGCAGCAGTGCACCCAGGCATACCAGCAGCCAGGCCCACAACGGCGGTGCCGGAGGCACCCATGCCGGGCGCTGCTGGGCGACCAGTGCTAGCGCGCGAAACAAGACATCCAGCAGGCCGCCTGCCAGCCACAGCAATGCCTCACCTGCGTCGCCCAGCGGCAGCAACAAAGTGCCCAACAGCGCCAGCGGCAATACCGCCAGGCTCACCCACGGCACCGCCACCAGGTTGGCCAACGGGGCACTCAGGCTCACCGGCAAGCCCACGGCCAGCAGCACCGGGAGCAGCCCGACGGCGATGACCCACTGCGCTCGCGTCCATGCCTGCCAGGGTCGCCAGGCCCCTAGCCGGGCACTGAAGCTGTAGATGAGCGTGGCCACGGCGCTGAATGACAGCCAGAAGCCTGGTAGCAGCGCCGCCAATGGCTCGAACAGCAAAACGGCAACCAAGGCAAGTAACAAGGGGTGGAACGCGCCAAGGTGACGAAAGCGCAGGCGCCACAGCAGCACCACGGCCAGCATCAGACAGGCGCGCTGTACTGGCACCCCTGCCCCGGCCAGCCACCCGTAGGCCAGCGCCGCACTCATGGCCAACACACAAGCCCAAGGCAGCCACGGCAGCCGGGTCGGCCACAGCCCCCAGCGGGCCAACCACGCGACCACGGCATAGAGCAGACCCGCCACCAAGCCAATGTGCTGGCCTGAAATCACCAGCAGGTGCACGGTGCCGGTGGCCTGAAGCGCCTGCCAGTCTTCGCGCGCCAGGCCGGTTCCATCACCAAGCACCAACGCCACCAACGCGGCTTGCCGACCATGGGCTTCGACCGCCAGCAGACGCTCGCGCAGGCCATCGCGCCACCCGACTGCTGCGGGCGTCAGTAACTGCCCGGCTTTCACCGCTCCGCTGGCGCCGATCCGACGTGCCAGCAGCTGCGCCTCCCGATCGGGCCCGTGGGGGTTTAGAAGGCCGGTCGGCCGCTGCAGGGTGACGGCCAGGCGCCACTGCTCGCCGGCACGCAGCGGTGGTCCGTCAAACCAGCTCAATTGCAGGCGTTGCGGCAAATCGGCACGCCGGGAATGCGCGCCTTCAAGCTCGAAACGCACGCCTTGCGCAGTGCGCGCCGGCAGTCCGGCCACCCGCCCTTCCAGCCACAAGGTGCGACCATCGAGCCCTGGCGCCAGACGATCGTCCACGGCCTGCTTGGCAGACCAACAGGCCCAGCAGAAGCCCAGCAGGAACAAACCCAATAACCAACCCCGGGTGAACAGACTGACGACGGCGCCCGCTGCAAGCATTAGCAGCCACCCGACCGATGGCAATTGAGGTACCAGGCAAAGACTGAGCAGACCAAGCGCGAGCGCCAACATCCCTGTGCGCATGAGGTAGAGCTCCAGAAGCTGAATCAACCTCTGAGGCATAGCCCACTTGCCGGCACTGCTTGCTCAACAATTGTCACAAACTCTGAACGAGGCTGAATGGGAATCAGGGCATACTGCCCCGGTCAACGCCCCGGGAGCCCCCATGCCGCGCCGACTATTCAAACGCTTCATGCCGGATCCGAGCAGTATTCGGGAACACAAGTCCTTACGCTTTTTCGGCAAGTTGCTGCATGACCCTAACCTGTGGCACCTGAACCGTCATTCGGTAGCGCGAGCCATGGGCGTCGGCCTGTTCGCCGCATTGATCCCGATGCCCGCACAGATGCTGCTTGCCGCTGCATTGGCCATCCCGCTGCGAGGCAATCTGCCGATCGCCGTCAGCCTGGTGTGGCTGACCAACCCGCTGACCATGCCGCCGGTGTTCTTCGTTACCTACATGGTCGGTGCCTGGCTAATGCAGGTACCACCACGCGCACTGCCCGACACGTTGACCTTCCAGTGGATCACTGACCAACTGTCGACGGTCTGGCAACCCTTCCTGCTCGGTTCAATCGTGTGCGCCGTACTGCTGGGTATGCTCGGCTATTTCAGTACCCTGATGTACTGGCGCTGGTGGGTAGGCCGGCAGTGGCGTCGTCGCCAATGCCGGTGCAAGGTTTCAGGCACGCATCCCCCGGCCGCTGACCAGCAGCCGCACGCACAACAGGTAGAGCACGGCAGTGGCCACCAACATGAACGTGATCGCCGTGCCGATGCTGATGTCCGACACCCCTAAAATGCCGTAGCGGAAGGAATTGACCATGTGCAGCACAGGGTTGGCCAGCGATACGGTCTGCCAGAACGGTGGCAGCAGGGTGATCGAGTAGAACACGCCGCCCAGGTAGGTCAGCGGAGTCAGTACGAACGTCGGGATGATCGAAATGTCGTCGAAATTGCGAGCGAACACCGCGTTGACGAACCCCAGCAAGGAGAAGATGGTCGCCGTCAACAGTACCACTGCCACAGTCACACCCAGGTGATGCACTTGCAGGTCGGTGAAGAACATCGACAGGATGGTGACGATCACCCCTACCGCCAAGCCACGCAGCACGCCGCCTAGGACATAACCCACCAGGATGGTGTGCGGCGATACCGGCGAGACCATCAGCTCTTCGATCGAGCGCTGGAACTTGCTACCGAAGAAGCTCGATACCACATTGCCATAGGAGTTGGTTATCACCGACATCATGATCAGCCCCGGCACGATGTACTGCATGTAGGTGAACCCGCCCATGTCGCCAATCTGCCGGCCAATCAGGTTCCCGAAAATGACGAAATACAGGACCATGGTGATTGCCGGCGGCAATAGGGTCTGCGGCCAGATGCGCAGGAAGCGCCGCACTTCGCGATAGACGATGGTGTTCAGGGCGACCCAGTTGGTGCGCAGCTCCACGCTCATACGGCCACCTTCGAAAGGTTTTTTTCCACCAGGGCCACGAACAGCTCCTCGAGTCGGTTGGTCTTGTTGCGCAGGCTTTGCACGTCGATGTTCTGCAGGGCCAACTGGCCGAACAGGGCGGTGATGCCGATGTCTTTCTCTACCTGTACTTCCAGGGTGTGCGGGGTCAGCAGCCGGCACGGGTAACCCTGCAACACCGGCGCCGTGGCCAGGCCCTGCTTGATGTCGAGGACAAAGGTTTCGACATGCAGCTTGCCCAGCAGTTGGCGCATGCTGGTGTTCTCGACGATGGTGCCGTGGTCGATAATGCCGATATTACGGCACAGCTGCTCAGCCTCTTCCAGGTAATGGGTGGTGAGGATGATGGTGATGCCTTTCTGGTTCAGCTCGGTGAGGAAGCTCCACATCGAACGGCGCAGCTCGATGTCCACGCCGGCGGTCGGCTCGTCGAGAATCAGCAAACGCGGCTCGTGGATCAGCGCACGGGCAATCATCAGCCGGCGCTTCATGCCGCCGGACAGCGAACGCGATGGCACGTCGCGCTTATCCCACAGGCCCAGTTGGGTCAAGTACTGCTCGGCACGCGCCTTGGCGATCTTTGGCGGGATGCCGTAGTAACCAGCCTGGGTCACGACGATGTCGAAGCACTTCTCGAACTGGTTGAAATTGAACTCCTGTGGCACCACGCCCAGGCAACGCTTCAGCGCCGAGGGCTCGCGGTCGAGGTCGTGACCGAACACATTGACCGTGCCGCTGGTTTTATTCACCAAGGTGGAGAGAATGCCGATGGTGGTGGATTTGCCGGCGCCGTTGGGGCCGAGCAAGGCGAAGAAGTCCCCTTCGGCGACATCCAGGTCGATGCCTTTGAGGGCCTGAAAGCCGTTGCCGTAGGTTTTGGTGAGCTGTCGAATGGACAGGGCAGAACTCATAGCGGGTCACTTACCGAAAAATAAGGTGCAGGACACGCCAGACAAGGTCACTGGCGCAGTGAGTGCGGCCAATGGTGCAAGGCGCGGCCGCACAAGTACAGTCATGTGTATTGATAGTGACTATCGAAACAGCCGTAGTGTTCGATCAGGTCAGCGCAGTCATTACTGCAGCCTGGTAGGCCGGGCGGGCCTTGAGGCGTTCGTACCAGGCTTCCAGGTGGTGCATGGCCGGGCGCTCGATGGGCATTTCGAACCAGGCATAGACGAAGCTACCCAGTGGGATGTCGCCCATGCCGATCTGGTCACCGGAAAGATAGGGCTGTGTGGCCAAGGTTTCATCGGCAATGGCCAGCAACTGGGCGCACTGCTTGTGCGCAGCGTTGATCGCCACCCAGTCGCGCTGGTCTTCGGGGGTGCGCAGCAGGCCCCAGAACAGCGGGCGGAAGGGTGCGGCGAAGGATGAAGTGGCCCAGTCCATCCATTTGTCGGCCAAAGCGCGTTGGCGCGGGTCTTCCAGGTACCAACCTTGCTCGGTGCCATATTCGGCGCACAGGTAGCGGACGATGGTGTTGGACTCCCACAGGGTCAGGTCACCGTCTTCAAGCATGGGTACCAGGCCATTGGGATTGCGGGCGCGGTAGTGCGGCTCGTTGACCACGCCGAAGGCGCCGCCGGCGTCGATCGATTCGAAGTCCAGGCCCAGTTCCTGGGCGATCCACAGCGCTTTGCGCACATTGCTCGAGTTCTTGCGGCCCCAGATCTTCAGCATGGCAACGTCCTTATGAATGCGGATGTTGCACAGTCTACTCCAGAGGTTTGTTGCCTGTACTGGCCCTTTCGCAGGCAAGCCCACTCCTACAAGAATCGCGCCTTATCTGGGGACGGTGCCCCCTGTAGAAGCGGGTTTGCCCGCGAGAGGGCCAGTACAGGCAATCACCGGACTGAAACTCCCACCGCCACACCCTGTCACTGTTCTGACCCTGCCGTTCCCGGCGTTGCGTCTAAGCTGTCCGGAACGGCTCAAGCCCCCTGGTTCCAAGGAGGACCGATTATGTTGCTGTTGTGGTTGGTAGTGCTGGTGATAGGCGCGGCGTACCTCACGCACAGGCGCCTGGCACCCTTGCAGATTCTCGGCATCATGGCCGCCTATGTGCTGCTGATGGGCATTTTCAGCAGCGCTCCTGGCTGGCTGCTAGCACTGATCTGGCTCGTGCTGGCACTCAAAGGCGCCTTGTTGGCGCTGCCCGACTGGCGCCGCAAGGTGTTCACCGGCCCGGTTTTCAACTGGTTCCAGCGCACCCTGCCGCCCATGTCGCAAACCGAGCGTGAAGCCATCGACGCCGGTACCGTATGGTGGGACGGCGAACTGTTCAGCGGCCGCCCCGACTGGCGCACCTTGCTGGCCTACCCGGCACCCAAGCTGACCGACGAAGAGCAGGCCTTCATTGACGGCCCTACCGAACAACTGTGCGCCATGGTCAGCGACTGGCAGATCGGCCAGGACATGGACCTACCACCCGCGGCCTGGGCGCATATCAGACAGAATGGCTTCTTTGCCCTGATCATCCCCAAGCAGTACGGTGGCAAGGGTTTTTCCGCTTACGCCCACTCCCAGGTAGCGATGAAATTGGCCACCCGCAGCGGCGATCTGGCTTCCACGGTGATGGTTCCCAACTCGCTCGGCCCGGCCGAATTGCTGTTGCACTACGGCACCGATGAGCAACGCGACCACTACCTGCCACGCCTGGCCCGTGGCGACGACATTCCTTGCTTCGCACTCACCGGCCCTCTGGCCGGCTCAGACGCCGGCGCCATGCCCGACACCGGCGTGGTGTGCAAGGGCCAGTGGCATGGCGAGGAAGTCATCGGCCTGCGCCTGAACTGGGAAAAGCGCTATATCACCCTAGGCCCGGTTGCCACGCTGCTGGGCCTTGCATTCAAGGCCTACGACCCGGACCACCTGTTGGGCGAGGAGGAAGAACTGGGCATCAGCCTGGCGCTGATCCCTACCGACACCCCCGGCGTGGACATCGGCAAACGCCACCTGCCGCTGGGCGCCGCCTTCATGAATGGCCCCAATAGTGGCAAGGACGTGTTCGTGCCACTGAGCTTCCTTATCGGTGGCCAGGCCATGCTCGGCAAAGGCTGGATGATGTTGATGAACTGCCTGTCGGTAGGCCGTTCCATCTCCCTGCCCGCCGTGGGCACCGGCGCCGCCAAGTACACCAGCCTGGTCACCGGCCAGTACGCCAACATCCGCGAGCAATTCAACGTGCCGCTGGCCGCATTCGAAGGTATCCAGGAATCGCTGGCACGCATCGGCGGCAACGCCTGGCTGATGGACAGCGCGCGCCTGCTGACGGCCAAAGCGGTAGACCTGGGCGAGAAGCCCTCGGTGCTGTCGGCGATCCTCAAGTACCACCTGACCGAGCGCGGCCGCGAATGCATCCAGCACGCCATGGATGTGCACGGCGGTAAGGGCATCATCATGGGCCCGAACAACTACCTGGGGCGTAACTGGCAAGGGGCACCCATCTTCATCACGGTCGAGGGCGCCAACATCCTCTCACGCAACCTGATGATCTTCGGTCAGGGCGCCATTCGCTGCCACCCGTTCGTACTCAAGGAAATGGCTCTGGCCCACCGTGAGGACCGCGACCAGGCGCTAGGAGAGTTCGATGACCTGTTGATGAAGCACATCATGTTCGCCGCCGGCAATGCGGCTAGCACACTGGTGTTCAATCTGGGACTGGGCCGCCTGGAAAGCGTACCAGGCGATACCCTCAGCCAAGGCTACTTCCGCGCCCTGAACCGCCAGGCCTCAGCCTTTGCATTGCTGGCGGACCTGTCGATGATGCTGCTGGGCGGCACCCTCAAGCGCCGCGAGCGTCTGAGTGCCCGGCTAGGCGATGTGCTGAGTTATCTGTACTTGTCCAGTGCGGCGCTCAAGCGTTATCACGACTTGGGCTCGCCCGAGCAGATGCAGCCATTGCTACGCTGGGCCATGGAAGAAAGCATGGGGCAGGCGGAAAAGGCCCTGGATAGGTTACTCGACAACTTCCCCAACCGCTTTGTCGGCTGTGCACTAAGGGTCCTGGTGTTCCCCTTCGGCCGTCGTCATACCGGGCCGAGCGATGAACTGGATGCCGAGGTCGCGGCGCTGATTGGGCGTAGCAAGGGTGACCCAGCGCTGGAAGAGCTGCTCGCGGGCTGCTTCCGGCCACAGGCGGACGGTGACCCAGTGGCAGCACTGCAACGGGCTTGCGACTTGCTTGATGAGGCAGTGCCACTGCACAAGGCGCTGCACCTGGGGATCAAGGACGGCAAGGTACGGCCGGCACCTGGGCAGTCGGTGATTGATGCGGCCATCGAAAGCGGTGTGCTGCAGCCTGACGAAGGGCAACGGCTGCACGCAGCGGAACAGGCACGCCGGGCAGTGATCGATGTGGATGCCTTCGACAAGGAGCAATTGCTGCCAGTACCTGGCAAGGTGCGTTGATTGATGGGGGCGCTCTGCCTCCCCATCCCCAACCGGCGTATACTCCGCCTTCGTTTCAATCACCCCGAGGACCGCCCCATGGCCAATTCCCACCTGGATTACAACCTGCAACTGCTTAACCACCTGCGTACTATCCTGGTGGCCTTGGGCGAAGCCGAGCAGGTACCCGAGGAAAGCCACGCCCTGTTCCTCGAACGCTTCGACGAACTACTGACCCTGCTGCCGCAAAACCCGCTGAAAAGTCAATACCTGGGGCAAGACCTGATCTGCCAGGTGATCCAGCGTTACCCGCAGATCGCTCATCTTGTACCCAGAGATCTACTGTGGTTCTTTGGCGGCGACTGCTTGCATTTCATGCCCGATGACGAACTGGACCTGTATCAACGTCTTGAAGAGCGCCGTTACGAAGCCGAGCAGAACGATGAACCGTTCGACTGGAACCAGGAAAAACAGGTGCTGAGCCTGCAGCCCGGCCCTCCCCACTGACTCCATCCGTTTGGGGCGATGCGCCTCGGGCAGCCCTGGTCACGCTTGCTGTAGCCGCAACGCGTCGTACACAGACAGCAATGGCAACGGAATGATTGTCACCGCGAAGCGCCACTCAACAACATTGCGCGTATCCAGAGCCATCACCACCGTGACACCGCTCGGCGCTGTCGACGCAGGCGTAAACACACCTTGCGCCGATACCACACCGTTGCCTGCAAGGATGTGCCACTCAACATCCTCGGCCGGCACTGCGGTTTCTTCCATGTCGAGGTTGAAATACCAGCAGTTGAGTTGCAACGCATTGCCTGCAAGGGTAAATCGGATGAAATGCGTCGGATACACGAATGTCGTGACGAAAGATACCGACTCTCTCATCCCATCTCCCGCCGCCGTCAGCACATCTGTACGTGCTGGCACCCGGGGAAAACTAGCCCTGGTAGCGGCTGGGATCAAGGTTTCTCCCGGTGCACTGAAGACGACACCGGGTGGCTTGAGGGCAGGTACGTAGAAGTGATCATTACCCTCTTTGACAAGGGTACCGCCTGCATCACCCGTCACACTCCAATTGACACCAGGCATTTGTAGACTGACGAAACCAAGCCGCTCCTTTGCATCCCCTGCATGGAAAACTTGTGAGTACGGTGAAATTTTGTACGTCGCGGCTGGGGTAGCCGACTCAGCGGGCTTCAACGACTTCTTGTAGACCCTCCTGTAGCCGAATAACGACCCCCCGGCATCCATTACACCAACCAATTCAGTCGACCCCGGTGGGGTCACCAAATCGCTAATGAATGCGCTGTCCACAGGTGCTCTACCTGCCCCCACCTCTGGAAAATTTTCTTTTGGAAAATAGCCAAACAAGGCTGCATCTGCTGCGGGCGCGATGGGTTGCTGCACCCCGCTTACCAAACTTTCATAGGCAATGGGCCGCTCCAGAAAACCGAAATGCCGGACGCGCCGGTTTTCGTCTGGAATCATATAGATATAAAGATCTTGCAGCTTCGCACTTTCAGGGCGCGGCATGATCGCAATGTCAATTTTCTTTCTCTGGTCATAATATTCAATATACTCGGGAGGCGCCGCAGTCTCGACAGTTGAGTCATTCGTGTCGTAGGAGCCATAGTCGGCCCCACCCGTCCATTCGAAACTCAGCATACTTTGACCTTGCGCCTGGTACCGCAGGTAGCACTCTCGCATTGGTAACGTGACCGAGAATCTCACCCAGGGGCCGTTGATCTCCGTCAAGCGCAGGATCTGTTCCGCGCCCAAGTTGGAGAGTCTCTTCGTAAATATGAGGAATTCTTGGGATGAATGAAGAATCAACTTGTTACTGACGTCACCGTATGACAGAATTTCGATTTTGGAAAACTTCCTCAGCAACGCCTCTGCCCCCTCGCGCCCCATTAAAGCAGGCGGCCTAGTCTTAACAAACGACTCAATCAGAAAATCATTATTAGCGTCTGTTAGCCACAGCGTATTAATCCACAATACATTCGTGAACATTGTGCACACCGCCTCCGGCGCCATAGACGAAGAGCCGATCCCGGTCGCTTCATTATTTTTGGTTTTTTTCACCTCAGAGTCCCCTGCCTGGTATGAGCGCCAATTACCCCACCCCACAAGAATCGAATCAACTGGCATTTTTACCAGTGCCAGACAAAGTTTAGTCTCACAGTGCGACTGTGCTGCCCGGCGTGCATGGCCTTAACGGTTTGGCAACTGGTATTTCTATCAGTTGACGCAACCGCACGGCCCTTTCACGCTCTATGAAACAGACCATGGAAACAGCACCACCTTCCATCGAACAACTGCCGTAGAACCGGGAGAGAAGATCAGCGCAAGCCAATCGGACTTCAGATTTTTCCTACATACGAACCACAAGCAAACTCGCACGCTGTGCACCGTCGCATTTAGCGATGCTTGTGCAGCCTTACCCAATATCCACCTGACACACTCTAACCTGGAGCTCCTAATGAAAAAAACTCTCCTGGCTTTAACACTTGGCCTGGCCAGCAACGCCGCATTAGCCAACACTGGCTCGATCAACTTCTACGGCCAGGTGCATGCCGGGACGTGCCCGATCGAAATCATCGACCCGTCGACAGGCCTGCCGGTAGCCCGCGTCAACATGGGCAACGTCAGTGTTTCGCAGTTCACCGCCGTTGGCGATGAAGCGGCATCTCGCGCCTTCGGCATGCGTATCACCCCAGGCGCTGGTTGCGTTGTTGCCCCTGGTAGCAATGCCACTGTCACCTTCACTGCCGCCTATGGCGGCGCCGGTACAGGTGGTACGTTGTATGCGTTGGAACCAGGCGGAGCCAACAACCTGGCCTTGATCATCAAGGACAATGCCGGCACCCCCGTGGATAACGGCCTGGCCTCCAAGGATTACCCACTGGATGACACGAACCCTACCACCATGATCTTCTCTGCGGCCTACAAATCCATAGGTACCGCCGTGACGGCCGGTACGGCTAACACCGATGTGCAATTTCTGGTCGATATTCCATGAGAACGCGCCTCAGGCGAGCTGATACCGCCTGAGGCTTCCTCATATTATTCAGAAGGTATCGTCAGATGAAGATTCACCCGCGCCGCCTCGCATTGGGTATTTACTTGGCAGCCGCCCTGCAGACTGCTCAGGCAGCGCTGACCGTCAACACCACGCGAGTCGTGTTCGACAGCGACAAACGCAGCACCTCGGTGGTGATAGCCAACCCCAGCCCTCGCCCCTACGCGGTGCAAAGCTGGGTCAACACCGCCAAGGACGATACCGACACACCCGTCCCGCTGGCGACCTCTCCCGGTTTGTTCCGTCTGGACCCGAGCAAGGAGCAGATGGTGCAGATCAACCACCTGCCCAACGCGCTGCCTAATGACAGGGAAACACTGTTCTACCTCAATATTCAGGAAATCCCCGAGGTCAGCCCTGATGATGTGAACGTCCTCAATATCGCACTGCGTACGCGCCTCAAGCTCTTCTATCGCCCCAGCCAATTGACTGACCGGCCCGCCGACCGCATCGGCGAGCTAAAATGGTCCGTACGTCAAGGCCCTGGACGTGTCCAGTTGGTGGTCGATAACCCGACACCCTTCCATTACACATTCGGCCGCCTGGAAGTCAGCGCTGCAGGTGCGACAGAGGCTATACAGGCCATGGCCATGGCGCCACCGTTTGGCCAGCAGGTCTATGACCTTGCCCGGATCAAATCGCTCAGTGGCTTGCAGTTGACCTTTACCACCATCAATGACTACGGGGTCGCTACTCCGGTGATGCAGAAGGCGCTGTCCAGCAGCCCCTGAGCACTCCCACCCGACACCTGCAAGCGAGCCCTATGGGCTCGTTTGCCATTGTGACTCAAGAAATCAAGGAGATTTCCATGAAGCCTCTAGTCATTGCCTTTGCGCTCGCCATGGCCAGTCAACAGGCGTTTGCGAACAGCGGCTCGATCAACTTCTTCGGCCAGGTGAGCAGCGGGACCTGTGCGATTGAAATCATCGACCCTTCGACAGGTCTACCTGCTTCCAGAATCTACATGGGCACAGTGCACACAGCCCAATTCAAGCAAGCAGATGACGAGGCCGCCAACCGCGCCTTCGGCTTGCGCCTTACACCGGGCGGTGGCTGTATACTGCTGCCAGGGGCCAATGCCCGCGTGACCTTTACCGGGAACTACGGCGGCGCTGGCGCCAGCGGTACACTGTATGCTCTGGAACCAGGTGGTGCTACGGGTTTGGCCTTGATCATCAAGGACAACACAGGCACACCAGTAGACAACGGAATAGCCTCCAAACAGTACCCCCTGTATGACACCAAACCCACCGACATGCTGTTTTCTGCTGCCTACAAAGCGATCGATAGGCAGGTAACCGCCGGCTTTGCCAACAGTGATGTGCAGTTCAGGGTGGGCATACCGTAAGCGTTACTGGGGCCATTTTGCACCCCTGCGCGGCGGTTTGACGCGAAGGGGTGCAAAATGGCCCCAATTTGCTTGAGTATCCGCTTAACCGAGGGGCACTAGCTCCTCGGCCCGATCTTCACTTCATCTGCCTTCATACCGCCTGGCCTGACAACCTGTCCAAAGGATCGTAACTGTAACCACTGCCGTCATAGCTGCTCAGGCGGCCCAGGGCGTCGTACGTCAGCGTCTTGCCCTTGTCATCGAGGCTCATATTGCCGTCCTTGTCGTATTGCAATGTGAAGTCTGCATAGTCGGAATGGGTATTCCGCACGCCACTCAATTGCGCAGGGTCTTCATTGTCGAATAGATAGGTAGCCTCGTTACTGCCCTTGCTGCCGTCCTCTTCCTCGAATTCGGTCAGCACCCAGGTGATGTTGTCGAGCGCATCAAATTCGAAATACTGCTGACGAATAGTCTTCCCAGCCGGGTCGGTCGGGCTATGGGAAACCAGCCCATCGCAACTGTATTCCTCCAGCCGACCACGCAGGTCGTACTTGAATGTTTCCTCACGCAAGACAGTGCCATTATCACTCAAGCGTTTTGACGTGATCTGGTCGAGCACGCTGTATTCCTGCGCCAGCTCCTGTACTGCCTGCACCAAAAGCCCGGCCTCTGCAACCAGCGCCTGCACACGTTCATTGGCGAACGTAAAGTCTTTGATCGGCGCTTCAGGCACGCTACTGAGGAACACAAACCGACGCAGGCATTCGCGCCCTTGGTGATCGTACTCCAGCTCGGTGGCTAGTCCTTGAGTGCCATCCAGGGTGAGTATGCATTGTGAATTGCTCAGCCCGTCATAGAAGAACCAACTGCTTGTGCTCCCCAGCGCAGTACGCTCCAACAGGCCGCTGGGGTAATAATCGTAGGTCTGCGTCTGGCCGAGAACATCCTTATAGAACAACTGGCGCCCCAACAGGCTGGTGCCGTACTCCATGGTCCAGGTTTCGTCGCCGATGACGCGGGTTTCCTGCTTGATTTCGCCGGTACTGAAATAGACGCGGCTCAATTCCTCTTCCTCCTCCTTGCAGTGGGTAAGCCGGGCGTTGAGCGGGTCGAATGTATAGTCGGCCTGCTTACCCGGAATGCGCCGTAGTTGAGGCTCCTCACCCAGTTGAGGAAGGTATTGATACTCGATGACATTGCCAGCGGCTGTCCGCACCTTGCTCGGTTTGATCTGGCCAGGCTCATAGTGCATGTGCCGCGCCCGTCCGCCGGTAACAGAGGTGATCATACGGTTCAGACCGTCGAAAACCTGCTCCCCCAGCACGACACCGTTGACACTGATACTGATCGGCAAGTCTTCACTGCTGTGCACGGCATAGTCGCGATGCACCAACGACCTGTCCGCCAGTGTCTGGTCGACCAGGCGGCCGAAAGCGTCATAGCCGGAGCGGGTAACGGCTTTACGCGCATCGATCTCCCGTACATTGCGCCCCAAGCCGTCATAGAAGTACTCATGCGTGGCGTACATTTTATCCGCCAGGTCAAAGCGCTGCACTTGGGCAGGCTGCTCGAACAGGTTCAACCAAGTGATGGTCTTGCCCACGCTCAGCTTGCCATCTGCAGACTCGCTCCACTCGGTTTGGGTGGCCAGGTTGCCCTTGGGGTCGGTCCCGTCAGGGTTGGACCCGATCGGGTCATGCTCCTGGAACCGCTTGACCCCGTCCGGCCCTGTCTCGCAACGCTGTACGCCCCAATCGTCGTAGGCATACTGGGTCGCCAACGGCATTTGCTGTTCGCCTTTCCAGTCGTATTCAATTGCCTCGGTCAACTGGCCAAGTTCATCGTAGGTAAACGAGCTGCGTGGGCGAAAGACTTGACGCAGGCGGACATCTTCTGCGTCGACGTCAGCATCGTGCCGCTCTTCGCGGACCACTCGCCCCAGGCCATCAATGTATGAGTTGATGGCAACTCCCTTGACGTCTATTCGGGTTTGCACGGCCTGACCACCCGGTGCGCTCACAAGCCCGTACGTGTAGATGCGAGATGCCCTATACGCATCGTCATTGGGTGACACCGTCTCACGAACCACACGGCGTAACGCATCGTAGGCGTACTCGATTTCAACATCGTTGTCATCGCGATTGAGCAACGGCTCGCCAATGAGCATCGAATGCTTCAGCGTGATCACCTTGCGAACATGGCGCGGCTCGCCAGTTTCTTGGTCAATACTCCCATGATCAAAGCCGGTCACCTGCTGCTCGGTCACCAGCACAGGGTGCCCATTGAGATCGTCCAAGCTGTACGTAAAACCGGTCGTGGTACTTTTACCCCCCATGACCAGGGTTTCCAGCGATGAACGCCCATGGCGCAGCAAGTCGGCAGGGTCATCGACCGGGCTCACGGTGGTCACTTTCAACGCTGCCTGCTCTACCTCGCCAACGACCTCACACAGGCTTTCCTGCGTAAGGACCAGCCAATCGGACGCCGATTGTTTGATCGAGGCACCCGGATAAGCTACCCGAGCGAGCGCCTTGTACTGGAAGCTTTTTCGCAGTACCGGCGCAGGTTCGTCGCCATCCGCTGCGGGATGTTCCGTCACGCTTTTTTGGTTGCGTACGAAGCCGTCCGGGTCGTCTTCGGCAGGGTAATACGCGATCACGGTGCGCTGCCCGGAGGGCAGGATCTGCTCGACCAAATTGCCATGCAGGTCATATACGGTCCTGGTGGCAGGCTCTTGGCGAAACCTGGAAGCATCCCCTAGCAGTGACCACGCCCGGGTTTGCTCCAGCGGTAACTGGAAGTTACGCGGCTGATTGTCGAACTCAGTCGTTACATTGCCGTGATACGTCGTGCTGTTGACAAGTTGGTTCTTGCCTTGCACCACGACCTCACCCACCTGCAAGTGAAAACGGTTGTACGTGCGATGAGTGGTGCGCAATACCTGGTCCTTGCCATCCGCACCTTTACCCCATTGAGACGCCGTGCTGCCATACAGGTAGGTGGAGCGGGCACGGTAGAGGTTGTCCTCACCATCGTCACGCCAGCTGACACCGCTGCCGTTACCGACGAAGTTGTTCGGCGCCTCAATGCTGTCTTGCAGGACGGTGTAGGTGTAGCTGGTTTTCATCGACGGCTGGCCGCCGCCAGGGTTGACCGTATGCGAGGTCACACGCGGTAACGCCGCACGGGTTCCACCGCCTGGCAGCAGATGGCCTGTATCACCGCCCTCACCGTAGCGGATATCTTCCACACTACCGTAGGGTGTCGAAACCTTGGCCAGGCAGGTCAGACCAAAAGACGTGGTGTATTCGAACCGCCAGTTGCCACCCACTTCGGCCGGCAAGTCGACCTGACGCAACTGCTCATTGACCAGGCTGAGCTTGTATTCGGCGACCGGCTTGCCGCCATTGGCCCCAGGGTGCAGCTTGAGTGTTACCGTGCTGCCATAGCTGATTTCCAGCAACGCCTGACCCGTGCCGTCGACAATGCGCTCCAGCCTTTGGTTGGCGGTGTAGCTCAACAGAATACGATGGCCCGAAGCGGCGCGAACCTCAGACGGCAGTGCAACAAGATTATCCCCGGTACCGTACTCGCTCAGCACTTCTTCCATATAGGACTTGTGCACCACACGGTATTGTTTCTTGCCCCCTTCACTGTCATCGAAAAAACGAAAGCTTTCGAGTTTTCTTTCCTTGATGCCCGGCTCTGCACCAGACCCGGTCACCTTGAAACTTTCTCCGGTGTGAAGCCGCAACATGCGCGTAGCCGGCACGTATTGAGTAAGGTCGACATACCACCCCCGGCCGAAGCCGACATTGTTGTCGCTGAATGGATTGAACACCAGGCGAATGGGCAGCTCTGGACCGACCTGATAATTACCAACAAGGGCTGGCAAGTTGATACTTACCGCATACTGGCCAGTACGTGGGTCGACATTATTTTGCACAAAGCTGGACGCATTCAGTGCATTGGAGTGAAGTACAGTTTCAATAGCCATCTTGTTTATCATCCGAAAAAGAATGGTGGGCTCACCTCGGCACACCCGTGCACCCAGGTGAGCCGTTGCTCAACGAATTGAAAGTTTCAGAACATCGCGGTGGGTGATGCCCTGCCTCTCTTCGTCAGCCGTGACAGCAAAAGAAAATGTCAGGGGATGTTCGTTACCTTCCACATCCAGCAGCGTGAACTCCAAGTTTTTTTCAAGCGCCTGGCGATAACCCGACTCCTCGCTTTTTCTCGAGAAAACAAACCCCGTATCCCGCTGCAGGACGATCATCAGTTGCCCGGCACCGGGCTTGGTGCCTTGCACCTTCGTCGGCAGTGCATACGTTCGATGCTTGGCCATGCGGTAAAGAAGTCCGTCGAACAGCAAATCGTCCTTCACTCGGCCATCAACCGACTGGAAGGAGAACCCAGTGAAGCTGACGAAATCATCGTCCAGAACTGGCCCCGGCGACGTCCCGGGCTCCCAAGACCACCGTACAGCCGATTTTGGGTCGGTATCCTTGATGAACAGGCGAGCGAACTTGATTACTCGGCCCTCTCTGAGGACGTGCTCCAGCAACCAGTTGTCGGTACTGGTATCGACATAAGCGAATTCATCGCCCTCGGACGGTGACGCATCCCCCGCCACACGCGTGCGCTTGAAGGAATACAGTTCCTGCGTGAAGGACGGGGTGACCAGCCCGCGCAACTCGAGCTTACCTTTCTCGCCGGTGGCTGCAGACGTGACCGTCTTGCCCGTCAAGGTGTTCTGTATCGACGCAATCACCTTGATCACCCCCGCCTTACGGGAGTGCAGGTAGAATCGGCGGGTTCTGGCCGCCAACGGCGCGCTCCCCCCAGCGGGCGCTGTTGCTTGCCGGTCGATGTTGTTCGCCTCTCTGTTTACCGCCCAGTCCTCCTCTTCTTCATCCGCCTTGCCAACGGCCAAGGCTTCTTCATCCGGCGCCAGGAAAGGTAGCTCGTTGTTGCTGTCCACATTCAAGAACTTCAACGTTGCCAAATCGGCGTCGGAGATCTCGACCGGTTGATCGTTGTGATCGTTACTCGCAGCAACGGTCACCTCAACTTCTATCTGCTGCCAGCCATTGGCGAAGCATTGCGGCGCGCTGATGGCTTTAAGTTCAAAGGTGCTAAGGCTTTCCCATGACAACAGGCCAGCGGTTTCCTGCCGACTTTCGCTGAACTCGACGATGGCGTAGCCGGTGCGCTCAACGCCATCGAACGCAGTCACCACCGCAATGGGTGATCGGGGATCTTCCGGAGGCGTGTAAACGTTGCCAACAAACACGCCTTCGCCATTCACAGTCCACGTTATATCGCGGCCAAGGTCTAGCTCAGGCTCGTCAGGCATTACCGTGAAGGGTATGGATTGAACCGAAAGCCCCTGCACCACGTGGAACGGCACCACGTTCAGGCCCGCATGCCACCTGATCACCACCACCGAAGCTTCAGCACTGTCCCCGTTCTGCCGGTTGGTGCAACGGATTCGCTGTACCTTGAACAAATCGCGGTCGCTGCCAGGCGGGTCGGGCGTGAAAATGGCCCGGCCGCCCCCCTTGTCTTCAAGTTTCCCTATCGGGTTGGCAAGCGTCTGAACTCGCTGCTCCCCCTCCGACAGCAGTACTGCCTCCACTAGGCTCCATTGCAGGCTACCGGCATCGACACTAGAGGCGCGCAGCTCGATCGGATCTTCACCTTGCACCCAGGTGGCAACGCGCGGTACGACCTGCACCGCTCGGGCGGTTTCCATGACCAAGGCATGACTGCGCATTGCGTCACCGCCTTCAGCCGAAGTGGCAGTCACCAGGACCATCTGCTGGTCCTCGACGAAACTGCCTGCAGGACGCGGACTATAGATGGCACCATTGAATGTGCCGACCGCCGCTGGGCGTTTCAGGTTGGTGGCCGACCACTGCACTGGGCCAGGCGCGCCATCAACAGTGAAGGCGATGGTGCGCCCGGATACCACGCTCGCCAAAGCAGGCTCTACCGTTGCGGCGTTCTGCGTTTTTGTCCACTGTCCGGGCACCACAAGGTCGATGCCTGGTTGCGGTGTACCAGTAACGAACTCGTAACCGTTGGGCAGGCTGAAGGTACTGAGCACATCCTTGACCCCACCAGCCCCGAGCTCTGCGATATCCGGAACAAGGATCAGGGTACCCGGCAAATTGGTAGCACTCTCTGCGATCGGATATGGGATTTCGGTACCCGGGGTTGGCTGCCCCCCTGCGCGCAGGTCGATCCCCAGTTTCATGAAGACCAGCGCTGCCCCGTCCCCGTACCGGGGGCTACCTTCACTTTTTCCCCAAGGTGCGAGCATGGTGCGCACCATGAACTGATCCGGGCTCAGCGGATGGTAGTCGTCCATGACGAAACGGCCCAGGGAATAGGTGAGCTGGTAAGCCCGCATATAGCTGATCGATTCCTGCAAGCGCCGGCCAATCATGACCCCGGCATACTCGGTTGGCCCCAAATTGGTGGAAAACTCGACCGCACGGGCAAGGTTTAACTCCAGCGAGGCGAACCGGCTCGTCTTTGGCCGGCTACACTCCAGGGCCAGCGGTGCTTCGACACGATAGCCCATGCCTTCGGTGATGGTGAAGCTTTCCACAACGCGCTTAGGCCTGCCAGGAAGATGCAGAATTCGCATGTACTCCCCGGCAATGATGTTCATCCGCAGCGTCAAGTCCGAGCTGAACCCTGTTGCATTCTGGAAGCCGACCTGGGGCGCGCCCAGCACCATCCCTTGCACCGAAACGCTGATGCGCTCGCCCTCGTCAAGGTAGGCCTCCAGATGGATAGGGTCCATCGCACCAAAGTTAGCAAGCGCATCGAGATACTGCTCACGTAGCACAAGGTCAAGGAGGCTGCGGTCCAAGGCAAGCATGCCACCCCAGCCTAGGCGTGCCGATGTTTCCTGTTTTTCATGCGAAGTAGCCTTAGTATTCATCTCAAACCTCCTTGATGGTTGGGCTGAGAATCTCGGCGTAATTGCGCACCGGTACGAATGGCAGTGGCAAAATCACATAGTCGTGGGTATCGGGAGAGTCGTTGACGTAGAAGGCCGATATGATGACGTACTGGTCGTCAGAACCGGGTGCGGGCTTATAGGTTTGGGTGTTGCTGTCAATGGTCCCACTACCGCGCAGCACGTGCCACTCGATTGGCTCAGGTACCTTGACCTTTTCCATGTCCATACTAAGCCTATAGAAAGGCAGCGCCACGGAGCCATCGGCATTGACTGCCGGCTCTATCCAGTAGTTGGGGCTCTTGGCCCCAACGACCAGCATGTCGATGGTCGCGGGCGTGCCACCTGCAGCCGGCTCAACGGTGACCTCGACCAGGCGCAGCACTCTGTAATGGTTCGGCTGGGTTGGTTCACGCTTAGGCAATGTGGTTGGCGCGGTGTACTTATGACCCCCTGGGTTAAGCGGGTCGGTATCCTCATCGACTTTACCCAGTGTTGGCTGATTCCACTTCAGCTCGGCATTATCGGGAGTGCCTGCCGACAATGAATAGTTTTTGCCCAGGCTTACCACCGCCACCCAAGGGTTCACCGAGACATGGCTAGGTACGATGCTGACCAGCGCGCGGCTGACCTGCTCCCCACTGGTGGCCTTCACAATCACTCGGCGCTGGCCTTCTGTAACCAAGGCGTCATCGGATGGCGCCGTATATCGCCCCACCGACGGTGTAGCGAACTTCCCAGTTTCTCCAGTTTCGCCAGGGAGATTTTCCACTGTCCAGGTGATACCGCTTGTAGACGAGGCGCTGAAATCAATAAACCCACCGCTTGCCACGATCGGTTCCAGAGGCGTGATGGACATCGCGGTGCGCTTGGGCGCCAAGTTACCGAGCAGGGTCAAGTCGTTCGGCACCGCCACGTCACGCGGGTCAACGACATTATCGCCTCGGAATAGCAATTGGTTAAGACGCAACGCATCAATTTCGAACGTCATGTTCTTAAGGCTCTCAAGTTTTTCCTTGGCAGCCTTAATCAATGCAGCCTCCAGTGGCGCTTTTAGATTTTCGGATTTTGCTCTGGCATCTTTGCCAACATCCCCAGACCGGAAGCCATCTTCAATAGAAATCTCTACACTCGATTCAAAGTTGCTCACCGAAAACTTAAGCGTGGTTTTATTGTCCTCTCGCGAAACATCAAACTTACAATCTGCACGAATCTCTACCTTCGCAGAGACCTGCAGAGGAATGGTGTCGCCGGAGGAATTGCCGGTCTGAAGCCAATACACCAAAGTACCCACTGGCATAGCGGAGGACCAGTTTATCTTCAGCATCCTTTTATCGAAAACGACTTCGCTGCCCTTGTCAAACAGGTTGAGGGTGGCGCCGTCCATGTTCAACCTCCAGCGCCACGGCTGCGTTGTCCCACCATGGTTGGTATCAGAATAATTGAACTCGGCATAGGCTCCACCGCTCATGGCGTTGGCCACCAATTTGTAGCGGTTTTCATCCACTCGGTAGCGGTCGTCTTTCAACGCCACCAGGTCAAACTTTCCTTCCATCCAGTCAAACTGGTCAAAGCCCAGCTTCACGACGTGCTGCGCAACCAGCTTGTGCGACAACACTAAATTACTGGTATACGGGTCAGTCGAATCAGGCAGCATGTACAACAAATCTTTATCCTCTGGAGGATAAGCACCTGAATCATTTCCGCGCATGGCAACGAACACCACCACTGCACCGTCCCCCTGATTCGCACTACCCAACACTTTCGCACCGGGTTCTGCATGAGTCCCTAACATAAAGACGCCGGGATTGAGCAGCGAAGTATCGTCAACGGCCAGTTCGCTGAGCGGGAACTGCAGCATTTCTTTATTTTCCTTCGCCCAGGTTTCAAACAGCTCTTTGAAATACAAGCCCAAGCGAACGCGCTCAGGCCCAGTGCCGCCACCACTGAACAGATGGTCATAACCTTTATTGATATCAAGTAAAACTTTACCGCTTTCATCAACGGTACCGGCAGCGGCGTCTAACGTAATGTTCATATCCAGCACAGCGTGCGTAGCGGCGTTGTAGAGGATCAGGGCTTGCACGCTCCTGACCGGCTTGCCATCCAGAAATGTTTCGATCACTTCAAGATGCTTCCCCCCGACCAGACGCATTTGCAACTTAGCTTTCGGGTCCTTCAAGTTCGCATTTTCGAACGACAGCCTCGCCTTGTCGAGACGCAGCCCGAGCAAGACATGCTTGATACCATTGCCGGAGTCGACATTGCCATCGGGTAAAGGGGGAAAGAACAATTCCGGAATATGCGCCCGATCAATGTACTCCTGCGAGAGCAGCGCGTTTGTAGCGCTCCTGGAAAACACTAACAGCGCATCCCAACCCCATGTTTTAGGGCCCGCATCCATTGCTTTATAAAATGCTTCAAGTGATTGATTTTCTACCGCTTGAGCCACTCCAGCACTTTCAATTTTCATCGCTTTAGTCTCCATGCCCATGCATTGATTGGTGCGACGCCAACCCGACCGTCAGACGGATTTAGGCCGACGCCGGCTTCGTCTACTTTGACTTTCTAGGAATGATTAACAGCGGCAGAAGTTTATGCCAACTGTCGCCCTTGTCGAAGCTGACATTTCCGCTGATGGTGTATTGTTTGCCTTCGTCCAAGCCGTTATAAACCGCAACACTCAACCATTGCTGTATCCGCTTGTTAGCGAATTCGACAGGTGTCACCGGCACTCGATCCCGTAATATGACGCCGTCTTGAATGGCCAGTGTGAACAGTTGGTCTGGCGCAGCGAACGGCCAAAGTAACGCGCCGGACACTTCGAGCATTGCACCGTTCGCAACAAGCTTGGACCGCCAAAGTTCGCCGTTGGTCTGGGCTTGCAGGCACTTGATATTGTTATCGAAAGTCAGCGGCTGAACACGCAAGTCCACAGCTTGGGACGCCGCCGAGCGCCCCCCCTCGTCATCGACGATGTGGTAGAACACTTTAAAACGCCTGCTGTTATCCGCGCCGGGCTGGTGCATGTTCGCAGCCACCACGCTGGGGTCAATCTTGAAGCGTCGGCCGCCTTCCTCCACCGGCGTGGTGGTAATCTGCTTGCCGTTATGCTCATAACCGTCCCAGTGAACCTCAAGGTGTTCGCCGGGGCGCAAAGGCACATCAGGCACCGTGACGTAAGCCCCTAAAATCGCGCTGTCCGCCAATAGCACTTGCTTGCCACTGCCATCTTCGCTAGCGCGCTCGATGCTTGGCGCAGCAAGGTTGCGTGCCGTTTCGAACTCGACATCCAGGCGTTGCGACGTCAGCGCATGGCCCGCACGCGCAATTTGGTAGAACACTTGGTGATCACCCGGCACAAGCAACGCCGCGTCAACTCGGAACACGGTTTCATCGCTTTCCAGGCTGCTGGCATCCATACGCGCGAACTGCACCTCAGGCTCGGTCTTGAGAGGTGTTTTCCAGTGCAGAAGCAAGTAGTCCCCCGCTTGCACATCGGGGTTTACCGGCACACGCACAGTTACCCCGTCGGGAAACTTGCCAGGGTCAAGCGGCGCCCCCGTAAAACCATCGAGCTTAGCCTCTGGCAACAGGTCAACGGGGCTCGAAGCCCTGGCTACTGCCATTTCCTGCACAGGGGAAACAACTTCTTCGCCGTTACCGACCAGCGTGACGGTGTACTGAAACGCTACCCTGCCCTCCTGCACGCGAATGAAATGCGACTTGGCCACCTGCCATTGCAAAGGTTCGCCCACATTGGCTTCGGTCACCTCAAACAACTCGCTCGCCGGAGGCGTTACCTCGTCGCCTGCCGCATTGAACTTGCGCACCACCAGTTCGATGCGGTCGCCGGCCTGCATGGCCCGGTAACTTGGCGCCAGCAAACGCACACCTTCTGTTTCAAGGTCTGCTGCGACAATCACACGGTCATGCGACTCTCGCGCCTGCGCAACCGCCAGGGCTTCGGCAACATCGCCACGGTCGCGCAAACCCAAGTAACAAAAGATGCGGTGTGAATCCGGGGTGCTCTCTGCCCGGTCATCAACCTTGTATGATAAAAATGCCCACCCCCCATCAAAGGGTTCAACAAAACGATTAGAAATCTCGGCCACCATCGTTTTTGTAGTGTCGTAGTCCACAGGCACTTCACATTGCGCACCCAGGTCATCAAAAGGCGTGCCGTCTGCGGCGAGGCCTCGCCAGACGGGGAAGATATACTGACCGAACTTTAAGTC
Source organism: Pseudomonas sp. WSY_20 (assembly GCF_043104335.1). Lineage (NCBI taxonomy): Bacteria > Pseudomonadati > Pseudomonadota > Gammaproteobacteria > Pseudomonadales > Pseudomonadaceae > Pseudomonas > Pseudomonas sp. WSY_20. The sequence continues at coordinate 12,598 of NZ_JBICKP010000034.1, read as the reverse complement.
CGCATCCTTGATCAAAAACTTCAACGGCTGGCCATTTAATTCATTGAGATCAATTTCACCCAACGCATTTTGCGCGGGGATTTCAGGTGCGGGGTTACGCGGGGACTGTTGTCCCCTATTTTTCACTGGGCGTTGAGGCACCATGGATAGGCTCCAGGCGGGTTGAGATGCCCCTAGTTTTCAGACTAATGCCCATCGCTGGCTACTGGCAGAAATAACAGTTAGCACGCCCGCTCAAGGCACGCTTGCACCTGATAAATCTACCAGGTGACAACCCTTCAAAAACTTGCATGCCCCCTCGATGCCCACGCAGGCACCTTTAGCGCACCTGTTAATTCTAATAGGTGTCACACCCCAACAAGTTCAATAAGCTCCGAACACACCGCCTTATTCACCCAACGACGTAAATACGTTTCTTCTAACTGTTCAAGTCACCTGAACGAACAGGGAGCCTAAATATGAGACCATTAAACTGCTGGCGCCTAGCCATCCCATCGACCATGAAACAGTTGATGTTGGCCGCACCCGTGCTTGTGTATGGCACAGCCGCCTTGGGTGCTGGCGCCGCAGATTCACCCCAGGCCGACCCAACGCCTATGCTCGCCCTGTACCAGACAGTGGATAACAACACCGAGCCTGCTTGCGGGCTGGAACTGACGGCAATACCTGGCGGCTTACCCCAGAAACTGCTCCCCAAAAAAGAGTGCGCGGAAGTAGACGGTAGCGTCATAGCGCCGCATGCCATCCGCATTCGGAACGTACCGATCAAATCGACGCTTCTGCTCACTAATAACGAGCGTTGTGAAAAGGTCAACAGCGCCTGGGTTGAACTCGATACTAGCCGAGCCAACGCTTCGCTGGAAAAAATAGGCATCGACAAATTATGGACCTACGCTGGTAGCCCCGAGAAACCGGGCTACCTGACCAACAACGGCATCGATAGCAATGCGCCAAGCCGTGGCTTCAGGGTGACCGGCAAAGGTGACCCAATCAAGCAAGGAGAGCTCGCCTGTATCGTAGTCACCTTTGCCGAGAGGGGTAATTGAACATGGCCAGTTCTGCGGGTGCTCACAGCAACGCCACCAACTTCCAGAGCTTTGTACAAAACCAGGTCGACCAGCGCACGGGCCAATACAACTTGGCGATCGACTTGCAAATGCCGGCCGGCAATGACCTGACCGGCCCCAACCTGCCCTTGCGCCTGTCGTATAGCCCGTTCAACACACAAGACTCGGGTTTTGGCACCGGCTGGCAGTTAGCATTGACCCAATACGACCCCGCGACCCAGATGCTTACCTTGCACACGGGGGAAAGCTACAAGGTCACCGGCAGTGGTCCGCAACCGGCTATGCGTGAAAAGAAAATTCATAGCTTTCACTTTTACGACGACGGCGAAAATGGCTCGTACCGGGTGGAGCACAAGTCTGGCCTTGTGGAAATACTGACCCTGCACGATGTGCTCAACCCTATTGCGCTGCCCAGCAAAGTCAGGGCGCCCTCCGGCCACGGGATAACCCTCAGCTACGTCCCAGAAAACCGCCGGCTGGAAAAAATCGTTGATGACTATGGCGCACAGCTGCTGGCGTTGAAGTACACCGATGGCAGGGTAACCATTGATGCTCACCCTGGGGCCGGTGCTGAAGGCCTTCCGTTCATGCGCTACATGCTGGAACTTAAAAACCGAGTACTGGTTGAGGTCAAGCTGCCTCCTGAAGTGGGCGGCAACTGGCGCTTCGGCTACACCACCGCCCGTGGTCTAACCTGCCTTGCCAAAGTATCCGCACCCTCGGGCACCGTGGAGGAAATCCGCTACGGGGAGAATGACGACCCTGGCCATCTGCTGCCCGGGACAAACCCTCAAAGGGCTTGGCCACGGGTGACCAGCCATGAAGTCAAGCCCCGCGCCGATCAGCCACCGATGAGGACGACCTACACCTACGAGCACTTCGACGAGGAAAACAGCATCGAAGTGGCACACAGCTTTGTCGGCAGCAACAGCGGTATCAGCTGGCGTGACGACGGCGAAGACAACCTGTACCGCGCACAATCCTCCTACCGCTACAGCGTCACCGCCCATTACTGGAAAGCAGGCAAGGTCGCACGCAAGCAGACACAGACGTTCAACCGCTACCACCTGATGACCAAGCAAACGCTCGAACAGGATGGCCATATCGAAGAAACCGAAACTGTTTTCCATGAACGCCCCGGCATCGGCTTCGACGATCAGCCGCGCTACTTCCAATTGCCCAAGACCATCACCAAACGCTGGAAGCTGCGTGATGACGCCAGCAAGTTGCACCTGGAAACCGCGATCACCCACTTCGACGATTACGGCAACGTCACCGAGGAGCAAGCCCCCACCGGTGTACGCACCACCTACGAGTACTATGACAAGGAAGGCGAAAAAGACGGAGACACCTGGGCCTGTCCGCCTGACCCGCAGGGCTTTGTGCGCAATTTGAAATGCAAGACGGTTTACCCCGTGCCCAATATGCCCAACGACGCCCCCGTGCAACGTACGCGGCTAACCTACAAAGCCTTCCCGGCGCTAGCCAGCCTTGGCCAGGCGAGCCAGTGGCTTGCGCCTTGTGAAGAACAAGTGCTGCAAGTGTTCAATCCCAGCCAGCCCGATGAGCGCGAACAGCTGCTGCTGAAGGTGGAACGGGGCTACCTGAACCTGCCTGACAATGCCTTCCTGCACGGCCGCCCCGACTACCAGGTAACCACCCGCTATGGTGACGACAGTACCGACACGGTGCGCCGGGCCATTGAAAGCCGCAGTTCACGTATCGAATGGGGGTACCGCAAGGTCGTCGACGACGTCTATGGCCTGGAGTACTGGACCGATGAAACCGTGCTCGGCTTCGATCTGGTGCAAAAGACCACCAGCATGGCTGTATCTAGCCTACATGGTCAGAACGTTTACGAAGAAGATGACACCGGCAACAGCATTCGCCGCCGCTACGACGCCCTGGCCCGCGTGGTGGAGGAAACCCTAGCGCCGGGCCAGGGTATGGAGGAGTCCAAGCAGCGCTATGAGTACGGGCTAGTGAACCATCCCGAAGAAGGCGCTGCCGGGCTGGCCACGCAGTCGGTCACCAGCAGTACCGGCGTGATCACCGTGCTCACCTTCGATGGCTGCAGCCGCATGGTGACCGAAGAACGCGAAGCGGAAGTTGCACAAGACCCAGACACCGCAGCGGGCGATGAGAAACCACGCAAGCGTGAGCGGGTAGCACAGCGCAACTACGATGAATTGGGCCAGTTGAAAGACGAAACCTCCTTCGACTACTTCGACGACAAGACCCTGACGCTGCAAACCACCTTCGAATACGATGCATGGGGCAAGCTGTGCAAGACCACCTTGCCCCACGGCGTTACCCAGCACAGCGAATTCTCCCCGTTCGGCGAAGCTGGCGACATCGTCACCCAATGGGTCGAAACACCGGGCAACCCTGGTGTGCGTCAGCAGCAGCAGGTTACCGAAAGCAATGGCTTCGACAAACCGGCAGCTCACTACCGCTTGGACGACGCAGGCAATATCGTTGGCCGCCGGGATTTCAGCTACGACGGCCTTGGCCGCTGCACCCTCGAAGAACACACCTTCAAACGGAACGACAAGCCGGTCAGCCGGATCAGCAAATACACCTACGACAGCGAAGGCCGGGTGACCCGTAGCGAACGGCCCGACCAGTCGGCCGTACTCAGCCGCTTCGCGCTACACAGTGCCGCCCCGTTGGCCGAACAGCTGCTGGTCGAGCGGCGTAAAGACCTTGAACCCACCCTTGCCTGGCAACGGGATTACGATGGCCTGGAGCGCTTGAAGTCCCTGACGGCCGGCAAACAGAAGGAAACCTATAACTACAAGCGCAACACCTCGCTGGTAGAAACCCGCACAACAGCGCAGCGCACCTTTACCTACCACTACCGCCCTGCGCGCTCTGCCCAACCCAGCCAGATCGACGTCAACACTGCTAAGAGGGCTACGTTCGATTACGATGCCAGGACCTCGTCTATCAGCTCGGCCAGCGACGCCCAAGGCACGCATAGCTATACCTACACCGATCAAGGCTACCTGCTGAGAACCCAATGGGTGGGCGAGGGCGCCATCGGCCACCATTGCGACTACCGCAGTTCGTTTCAGGGAATGCAGTTAGGTTATCGGGAAAGTGACGGCGTTCAGGTGGACCACACCTACAACGACCTGGGCCAGCTTGAAAAGACCTGCCAGGGCGACCTGGTTGCCCAGTTCGAGTATGACGCTCTCGGACGGCTGTGGAAAACCACCACCAAAGACCTGAGCAACACCCAGGTATTGGTGTGCCTGCAGACTTACGATGAACTGGGTAGGGAAATAAATCGCGAGCAAACCCTCACACGGCACGATGGCACCACCCTCAGCCAAAGCATCGCCCTGACATGGCAGGAAGATGACCAGCTACGTAGCCGCACCCTTACCCGTGACGGCAAGCAACTCTTACTGGAAACCTTTGACTACGATACGCTCGACCGCTTGGAGCAGCACAACTGCCAAGGCACTGCCTTGCCACAAAACGGGGCTGGGCGGTTTATCAAGAATCAGTTTTTCGTCTACGACGAACTGAACAACCTGACCGAGTGCTATACCGATTTTGCCGATGGCACATCGGACGAGGCTTTCTACACCTACGACGGTTTCATCCTGAAACAGGCAGAGCACTCGCTGCAGCCAGATTACCCAGCCAGCCAGGCCTTCGAGCACGATGCCGAGGGCAACTTGCTGAACGATGAGCAGGGCAACAAGCTGGTATACGACGACCGCGGTCGCTTGCAGGAAGTACAACGTTCCAGCGATGGGCTACCCCTCTACCGCTACCGCTATGACGGCCACAACGACCTGATAGGTGTGCGCCATGAGCAAGCCGCGGAAGTAACGCGCCGTTACCAGGGCTACCGGTTAACCAGTACACGCGACGCCGACTTGCTCACCGAGTACCTGTATGCAGGCGAGCGCCCCCTGGGGCTACAACGCCCTGCCAGCACAGCAGACAACCGCTTGTTCATGACCGACGCGGCGAACAGCGTGATTGGTGAATGCAGCAAAGACGAACTGCACGCTAATACTTACAGCGCCTATGGCGACTCACCGGACAACGCCCCCTTGGTGGGCCTGCTAGGCTTCAACGGCGAAGTCCGCGAGCGCGCCCTGGGCTGGTCGCTGCTGGGGCGCGGCTACCGCGCCTATAACCCAGGGCTGATGCGCTTCCACAGCCCGGACTCGGCGTCACCAGAAAATGCCGGTATCAACCCGTATGTGTACTGCGGCGGCAACCCAGTCAACTGGTACGACCCAAGCGGCCATTACGGCATGCGTAACAGCACAGAGTACCCGTACGTGCCCCCCGTTGCACAACCCAAGCCCAAGGCCGACTGGCGCTCCTGGCTTGGTGTAGCGCTGGGTGCTGTTTTCGCTGTGGTCAGTTTCATGCTGTTGCCGCCGGTGGGCTTAACCATGGCGTTCTCGCTCGGCGCAGCCAGCCTGGCAATTGACGTGGCTGGCACAGTTGTTTCTGTGGTAGGGCTGGTGACAATGAACGAAACGGCTAATGACTGGGCATTCGGGCTGGGGATTGCCAGTGCACTGAGTACGTTGGGGATCATAGGTTACAGCAGGTTGGCGGCGAAGGGAGCGGGCAAGGCCGCCAGTATTGGCACCCAAACTGACAGCGCCGCTTCGCTGAGCGGACCGCGGGTGATCGCCAGAGAAGGTGATGTTTTCTTCGGGCGTAGATTCGGCACTGCTCCTGGACGACTCTGGCGCAAAGTGACAACGCCATTCAACAATAATATTTCAACCCAAACAGTGGCAACAGGTATAGGCGTTGACGCAGGCACTCAGTTCAGCCCTACGATGCTCTCTGACGCGGCCACCTCCATGTCGCCTCCACAATCGATTCGCAGCACGGCGTCGTCTACAGCGTCCACGGCATCCACGGCGTCTACTGCATCTGGTAATTCAATTGGCTCCTACCAGTTAGAAAATCTGTTTATCGAGCCTGCTCAAGTCGTACCTCCGGCGCCCACTCGAGATTGGAGTGGAAGTGCGATCGGCGCAATGAAAGAAGGGACACTCCACTGGCCAAGCCGAACAAAATACAGCTACGTTCCTCCTAAAAATCCGAAGTTCAACTAGAGGGATACGCCACAACAATCAAATCGTAGAACACGCATAAGTGCAGCCCACAAACGGGTTGCCCTCATGCCTATGAAAACAGAGGGCAACGTGTAGGATTTTCTGACTTTATATCAGCTTTTTCCTACACGACCTTATTCTATGTTGCCGTAGCCTTGTCGCCCTTCCACCATCCCCGACGAATCGTCAAAGTCAATGTGCGGCATACATCAGCGGTGCCTAATATGTTCAAACTGACTCAGCATCGGCAAAAACTTACGCTTTCTTACTTGTCCTTGGGTCTACCCATGGCAGGTTACGTCCTGTCTTTTTTACTTGCTGATCTGGCCCAAGCAGAAGAACGCCCCCTGCAGTTCAATCCCAACTTCATGCGCCAAACCCCAGGCCAGTCCAGCGACGCCAGCGTGGCCGCCCTGCGCACGCTGGCCAATCAAGCGTCGCTGGCGCCAGGCCGCTACCAGGTTGAAGTCATGGTCAACCTGGCCCCGGCAGGCAAGCACGAAATCGACTTCCGTGCACGCAGCGACGGCAAGGGCCTGGAGCCGTGCCTGAGCGCCAACCTGCTGCGCGAGCTGGGCCTGCGCGAACAGGGCCTGGCCGAGCCCTTGCCCAGCGACGAGCGCTGCGTGGACCTACTCGCGCTGGTACCCGATACCACCTACGACCTGGACCCCGGCCTACTGCAGTTGGCACTGTCCATTCCACAGATCGCCCTGCGCCGAGATGTGGCCGGCAGCGTCGCACCAGAGCGCTGGGACAGCGGCATCAATGCCGCATTCGTCAGCTATCAGGCCTCCGCACAGCATTTCAGCGGCCGCGCCGGCACGTCCAACAGCAGCCAGGACCTGAACCTCAACGGTGGCATCAACCTGGGCGGCTGGCGCCTGCGCAGCAGTCAAAGCTGGCGCGACGACGGCGAAGGGCAGGACTGGGTGCACTTCAACACCTACGCCCAGCATGACCTACCCGGCCAATGGGGCACACTGACCCTGGGTGAAACCTTCAGCAGTGGCGACGTATTTCGCAGCCTGCCCATCAAAGGGGTACAACTGGCCACCGACATGGGTATGCTGCCCGACGTGATGCAAAGCTACGCACCCGTGATCCGTGGCGTGGCCCAGACCCGCGCCAAACTGGAGGTGCTGCAGAACGGCTACCCGATCTACACCACTTACGTTGCCCCTGGCCCATACGAAATCAATGACCTGGGCATTGGTGGCAGCAGCGGTGACCTTGAAATCGTCCTCACCGAGGCCGACGGCCAGGTGCGCCGCTTCATACAGCCTTACTCCACGCTCAGCAACCTGCTGCGTGAAGGGGTGTGGCGCTACAACCTCGTGGCCGGGCGTTATGATGGCGCCGACGGCATCGACAACCCGGCCTTGTGGCAAGCCACCCTGGCCCGCGGCGGCAAGTGGGGCACTACACTGTATGGCGGGCTGCTGGGCAGCGAGTACTACGATGCTGCCAACCTTGGCATCGCTCGCGACTTCGGCCCTCTTGGCGCAGTATCGCTGGATGTGACCCAGGCCCGTACCGACCTGGGCGAACAAGGCGGCCAGGTGCAGGGGCAGAGTTACTCCGTACGCTACGGTAAAGCCTTTCAGACCGGCACTAGCCTGCGCTTCGCCGGCTACCGCTACTCCACTGAGGGTTATCGCGAATTCGACGAAGCCGTGCAGCAGCGCAACGCCTCCAGCCGCTACCAGGGCAACCGTCGCAGCCGCGTGGAGGGCTCGATCTACCAAACGTTCAACAACCGCAACTCACTGAGCCTGACTCTGTCCCAGGACGATTACTGGCACACCAACCGCCAGCGTCGCCAATACCAGTTCCAGTTCAATACCCAATACCGTCGCGTCAGCATCAATCTGTATGCCTCTCAGTCGCTGAGCGATACCAGCGGCAGTGACCGCATCGTTGGCCTGGGGGTCACCATTCCGCTGGGCTGGGGCACCTCAACCACTGCAAGTTTCGATGTACAGGAAAGCAACGGCCACTTCAGCGAACGCGCCACCTTGAACGGCGGCTCGCAGGACAACCGCCTAAGCTACCTGGCATCGCTGGCCAACGACCAACAACAGAACAAGACGGCCTCGGTCTCGGTGGGCTACCAGACACAGAAAGTGAACCTGGGTGCCGGCTATACCGAAGCGGATGATTTCCGTAGCCTCTCGGTCAACGCCAGTGGTGCGGTGCTGGCACACGCGGGCGGCGTCGTGCTGGGGCAATACCTGGGGGAGACCACTGCCTTGGTGCACGTGCCGGACGTGCCCGGTGTTGGCGTCGATAACGTGCCTGGTGGCAGCACCGACAGCAATGGTTACATTCTGGCCCCGCACATGCGCCCCTATCGGGTCAACCAAGTAACCCTGCAAACCGATCAGCTCGGCCCTGATGTGGAAATCGAAAACGGTGCCACCCAGGTCGTACCCCGCCGAGGCGCTGTCGCCCTGGCAACCTTCAAAGCGCGCCAGGTTACCCGCCTGATCCTCACCCTACAGCATAACGACGGCCGCCCACTGCCCTTCGGCGCCCAGGTTAATGACCAGCAAGGCCAGCACCTGGCAGTAGTGGGCCAGGCCGGTCAGGCGCTGGTTGCAACCGGTGCCGAGGCCCAAACCCTGGAAGTGAGCTGGGGCGACCGTGCCGAGCAGCGCTGCCTGCTGAAGATCGACCCGTCAACCATGCCGCAAGAGCAAGGCTACCACTTGCAAACCTTGCGCTGCCCTATCCCATGATTCAATCCGTGCGACGAAGCCGCATGCTTGCAACAGGAACCGACCATGCCCTCTTTATCACGTTATTTCATCGGCATCGCTGCGGCGGCGACGATAATGGCAATGTCGAACCAGGCCCATGCGCTGGGCTGCGAATGGCCAACGGTCACAGGCCCCATGCAGTTCACCCATACGCTGACTGGTGTAAAGTGGGTGGCACGCGAGGCACCCGTGGGTAGCAAGATCTACTCGACCACCACTACCGGCGTAGTGGGCCCCGGCTTTGGATTGGCATGCGACAACAACGGCACGCTAACCCTCACGGCCAATATGGGTACGCCATTACCTATCGCTCCCGGCACCTTCCCCCCTGTCGACGGTAAAGATGTGACGGGCAAAGTGCTGCAAACCAGCATTCCGGGCGTAGGCTTGTACCTGGAACTGGGCGGTTTCCTCAATGGTTCGGCCACCAACGCGTTCCTTGCCGACGACGGGGGCGTCGGCGCCATTCCTTATGTGGGTGTAAACCAGCAGAACATGCAGCCCTCCTCAATGCTGATGAGGAACCTCACCATCAAATACATGGCCCTGATCAAGACCGGCCCCATTCCAGCTGGCGTCAGCCCGTTCAATCAAGAGGTTGTCAGGGGTGTAGTCAGCGATGTCGGAGATGCCGTAAGGCTTACCCTGGTCGGGCAAGTCCAGCAGGCCCAGTGCACAGTAAAGGCCGACGCAGTCAGTGCAAACCCGGTACAACTTGGCACTCACGACATCGCCGACTTCACAGGCCCGGGCAGCACCACCGCCCCGGTGGACTTCTTTATCGCGCTCAGCGACTGCGAGGATGATCCGGCCGGCAGCGTCGCCCGCGCCTTCATGCGCCTGGACGGCGTAGACGGCTCCGTCTCGATAGACCGCAGCATTGGATTGTTCAGCCTGACCACAGACTCGACCGCCAGCGGCCTCGGCATCCAGGTACTGCGCAGCGACAACACCCCAGTGCAACTGGAAGAGTTCGTGGATATGGTGGCCCTTGCCCCTGGCACGGTGCGCCTTGATCTTCGCGCACGGTATTACCAGACTGAAGCGACGGTTACCCCTGGCGAGGCCAAAGGTGCACTGAGCTTCACCATCGAGTACCGCTAAAGGGCAGGCCATGGTGTGAATTGCCATGGCCGGGCCATTTTCCAGAAAAAAACGCACGTTGGGCAGGATGAACTTGACGCTCTCACACAGCAATTCGATAAACGTTTCGTAGATCGAACCCAATGCTGGACTTATCATCGTCGCCTTCTGGCGATCCACGCGCAGTTGCTCTATTGAGTGAACGACATAGTTCAATGACTGCACAAACTGTTCTCCGAGTTTGGTCAGGGTCGCTAGCCGCTGAGCCCGCCGTAACCGAACATTTAACTCGAAATTCTGCATTTCCCCACCGCATCGCTCGGAATTAGCGGCAGCAACCAGCACGACTGAACACCCCACGCGCCAGACTTATTTCGAACAGGAAAATGCTGTGGGCTGCGCGACAGAGCGATAACCAACTTTCTAAAAACATTTGCTTACACTTCGCGCCTCGACTGGAAGTCCTTCTTCATTGCATGGTTTTCTTTTGGAGACAACTGCCGAATAGCGCCTGTTTGATCAACGCCTACTAACCGGTAATTATCCCTACAAATCTACCCCTCATATAGAAACCATCCCGTTCTCTGAGGATTTGACGTGGGCGATGAATTAGACAAAAAGTCCGTGCTGCTTGTGGACTGCATGTTGCCAAAGGCCCATCAGTACTCGGACTTCCAGCTTCTGGAGTTGATTTACCAGGTACACGGCGATGATCTTGAGCAACGCTCCCCTTCCCCCCCAAACCCGAAGACGCTTGCGACTCGAAGTTTCTCCGAAACTGTCACTCCCCATCGCCGATGTACTCAGTGCTGAGCGCACTGCTTCGATCTTCAGGACATGACGATCCGTGAGTCCGAGAAACGCGCCGTGCAGATACCACAGGCTCAGCGAAATGGCTTGAGTTCGCGCAACTGTACGCTCAACGACAACTTCCTGGTGGGCGGCAGCACCGTGTCACGCAACAGCAAGTTCACCATCGTGATCGCGGGGCTGGACCAACAGCAGTTTCGCGAGTTCGTGCCCAGCGGTGACAACTACCACAGACTGGCCCGACTGGTGGCGTTTCTGCTTCGCGATGTTGGGGCCTATGACCTGGAGTTGCGCATGCGCGCTCCAGCCCTGGCGCCTTGACCAAGACGAAGCAAAGCAGCTGTTTGAACCAAGTCCTGACCTTTTCGGCCACGGTGTAGGCTCGACGCCGCTCGATTCTGGCCAATACATCAAGCGAATCGTGCCGCTTGATGGAATAGATCGAAGACTTACCCAACGCCGGCAGCACGTCGTTGTCGAAAACACGCTCGATCTGCTCCAGTGTGCTCTGCCGGCCCTTCTTGAGCACACGACCGCGGAAGTGCCACGACTTGCTCCCCCCCCGCTCACGCCAAGTGAGAGGCCATCGCTATCGCCGAGGGTGTAGTCCTTGCCAGTGGCCTTGGCCTGGCGGACGGTTGCATCTGAGAGTGCCGTGCAAAAGCTCCTGAACATGAAATTCAGGGCTAGATAAACGTGACGCTCGACGCTCCGCTCCAGCAACAAACCGCCACGGTGGGAGTCCGGAGTTCATGGACTAATTTCTGGACTAAAAAAGTCCGAATGCCCATGAATCGGAGTGGCTTTGGCTAGAACGAAAAAAGACGCCGAAGCGTCTGATTTCAACGACTTACAGACCTCCATGGAACTCTGTAAATCTATAATTGGAGCGGGAAACGAGACTCGAACTCGCGACCCCGACCTTGGCAAGGTCGTGCTCTACCAACTGAGCTATTCCCGCAATTTGAAGCTTTACCGCTAATCGGCGTGAAGCGCCTTTACAGCCTTCACCACCACTGCACCGTGCGAACGCCACAGTATTCAAACTGGAGCGGGAAACGGGACAACCGCTTTCCACGTATCTCCTTGATTCAACAGAGGTTTTTGGAACACCCCGCTGTTTAAAAGACTAAATTAGGTACTGCCTCAGAAAACTTGGCAAGCATTTTCTTACGAAGCTGTTCCAAGCGCTTGTTTTTTGGTCGAATGACCCGACAGCTTTAACCAAAGCTGATGACAGACTGCCTCAGCGCCTCCCGCATGGACTGACAAAATCCATCGAAGCAGGAATGCGTTTCGCGTTCTCAATCGAGTCAGGAAACCGTATTCCAGGCAAGCTCTCACTCAAGCGCCATTGATCAAATTTTGACCGGGCCATTTTTGGCCCAATCGGGCCAAAAATGGCCCGGTCAATTTCCTTTATTTTCAATAACTTAGATAACACCGAGCCAAAAATGGCCCGACACCCCTGAATTCCCCGCGTTTTATCTCGCCGAATACGCCTTCCCAAAATCATCCAAGCACCCGCCACCCCCAGTAAATTCGCGGGTTTCAGCGATTTCTCCGAATCAAAGCAAATGTTGGCATGCCCCCTGCGATGTCGTCATCATCCCCGCATGGGACGGAATCAACGGCCGCTGCGGCCCTCTCGACGACATAAGGAATCCGTCATGTCCACACCCGCCTATATCTCCATCACCGGCAAAACCCAGGGCAATATCACCCAGGGCGCTTTCACCTCCGACTCGGTCGGCAACATCTATCAGGAAGG
>NZ_JBICKP010000033.1:0-11536 GCF_043104335.1 Pseudomonas sp. WSY_20 | reverse complement strand
GAACCGCTGACCTCCTGCATGCCATGCAGGCGCTCTCCCAGCTGAGCTATAGCCCCAGATTTTTAGCCTCGCGGCCCAGCACTGCCGAAACAATGCTTGTATAAAACTGGCGTCCCCTAGGGGACTCGAACCCCTGTTACCGCCGTGAAAGGGCGGTGTCCTAGGCCACTAGACGAAGGGGACGAACCTTCTTACCTTCAAGAACGTGCTGCTGGTGCCCGTTCTACGTGCCAGCCATTGGCTGACAACAGGAATTTGGTGGAGCTAAGCGGGATCGAACCGCTGACCTCCTGCATGCCATGCAGGCGCTCTCCCAGCTGAGCTATAGCCCCACAGAGTCACGCTGAACCGATACGCTGGCTGGGTGCCTAGCATTTCGTTTATGTTCATCGCTGTGGACGGGGCGCATATTAAGTTCCAGGTGCAGGCCTGTCAAACTAAATCTTCAAAAAAACCAAAATTTTTTTCACAGATAACAATCACTTACCGCCCTGCCCCGCAATGTCGGCCGATCAGCAGGGTCAGAACAGTCTTCAGCCTTGGATCATTGCGCGCGAGACCGGCAGACCGTCATGGAAACGACAGCCTGCCCGCCTGCCTCATCTCAAGCGATGGTAGCCAGCTGCTTTTCCCATTCCTTGTTTTCTTTCTTGGAAACACCGCCCAGCAAATCCAATGCCTGACGCAGACGATAGCGGGTCAAGTCAGGGCCGAGGATTTCCATGGCATCGAGCACCGACACCGAGCTTGTCTGCCCAGTAATGGCGGCGAACATCAAGGGCATGGCGTCACGCAGCTTCAGTTCCAATGCATCGACCACGCACTGGATGCAACCGGTGATGCGCTCTTTCTCCCATTGACGCAGACTCTCTAGCTTCCACAGGATCAATTGCAACACCTGGCGCACCTGATCGGCCGACAACTTCTTGCTTTCGAACAGCTTGGCGTCAAGCTTCAGTGCGCCTTCGAAGAAGAACCCGCCCAGGGGCACCACCTGACTGAACGTTTCAACCCGGCCCTGCACATGCGGCGCGATCTTCATCATGTAGTCGCTGTTGAACGCCCACTTCTGCAGGCGCTGGGCAAAGGCCTCCACCGGGAGCTCACGCAGCCATTGGCCGTTGAGCCAGGAGAGCTTCTCGATGTCGAAGATCGGCCCGCCCAACGAAACGCGAGACAGGTCGAAATGCTCGACCATCTCGGCCAGCGAGAACTTCTCGCGCTCATCGGGCATGGACCAACCCATCCGGCCCAGGTAGTTGAGCATGGCCTCGGGCATGAAGCCCATGCGCTCGTAGAAGGTCACCGACGTCGGGTTCTTGCGCTTGGAAAGCTTGGACTTGTCCGGGTTACGCAGCAGGGGCATGTAGCACAGCTTGGGTTGCTCCCAACCGAAGTACTCGTACAACTTGATCAACTTGGGCGCCGACGGCAGCCACTCTTCACCGCGCAGTACGTGGGTGATGCCCATCAGGTGATCATCGACCACATTGGCGAGGAAGTACGTGGGCAGGCCATCGTTTTTCATCAACACTTGCATGTCCATGCGATCCCACGGGATCTCCACGTCGCCGCGCAGCATGTCCGGCACCACGCACACACCCTCGGTGGGCACTTTCATACGGATCACATGGGGCTCGCCTGCGTCCAGCCGGCGCTGCACTTCATCGGCGCTCAGCAGCAGTGCACGCCCGTCGTAACGAGGCGTCTCGCCGCGGGCCTGCTGTTCGGCGCGCATCTGCTCCAGCTCCTCGGCGGTGCAGAAGCAGTAGAACGCATGACCGGCGTCGACCAGCTGCTTGGCATACTGGGCGTAGATTTCACCGCGCTCGCTCTGCCGATACGGGCCATGCGGGCCACCCACGTCCGGGCCCTCGTTCCACTCGATACCCAGCCAACGCAAAGCATCGAAGATCTGCTGCTCTGACTCGCGCGTGGAGCGCAACTGATCGGTGTCTTCGATGCGCAGGATGAACTCGCCGCCGTGCTGCTTGGCGAAGCAGTAGTTGAACAGGGCGATGTAAGCGGTGCCGACATGGGGGTCGCCGGTAGGCGATGGCGCGATACGCGTGCGTACGGTGGTCATGGGAGTCTCGAACGGAAGATGAAACAAAGCCTCGATGTTAGCAGGTGGCGGGCACCGGGCTCCAGCGATGCGGTTAACCTGGGCCTGCCCTCATGATGCCGCGCCCTCGGTATGGCCTACCGTGGGGCGGCTTGCGTGCAGGGCGATGTCGCCTGCTCATGCAGGCCACCAGGCATCAACTTGCGATCAGGCGATCTCGCAGCTGGGAGATCTTGTCACGCAACTGGGCAGCGGCTTCGAACTCCAGGTCACGGGCATACTGCATCATCTTGTCTTCGAGCTGCTTGATACGCTTGGTGATCTCGCCTGGGGTGCGCAACTCGGCTTCGTAGCGCGCGCTCTCCTCTGCCGCCTTGGCCATCCCCTTGCGTTTTTTGCTACGAGCACCCGGGACGGTTGCACCTTCAAGGATATCGGTGATGTCCTTGACCACGCTCTTGGGCACGATACCGTGCGCTTGGTTGAAGGCGATCTGTTTTTCTCGACGCCGCTCGGTCTCGTCAATGGCCCGCTGCATCGAACCGGTGATGGCGTCGGCATACAGAATCGCCCGGCCATTGAGGTTGCGCGCAGCACGGCCAATGGTCTGGATCAGTGAACGTTCGGAGCGCAGGAAGCCTTCCTTGTCCGCATCCAGAATGGCAACCAGCGAAACCTCGGGCATGTCCAGGCCTTCGCGCAACAGGTTGATGCCGACCAGTACATCGAACGTGCCCAGCCGCAAGTCGCGGATGATCTCGACACGTTCCACGGTGTCGATGTCTGAGTGCAGGTAACGGACCCTTACGTCATGGTCTGCCAGGTAATCGGTCAAGTCCTCGGACATGCGCTTGGTCAATGTGGTGGCCAGCACACGCTCGCCCAGGGCCACACGCTTGCGGATCTCCGACAGCAGGTCGTCTACCTGGGTCAGCGCAGGGCGTATTTCGATCTGCGGGTCGACCAGACCTGTCGGACGCACTACCTGCTCGACGACGCGCCCAGCATGAGCCTCTTCGTAGGGGCCGGGCGTTGCGGATACGAAGATGGTCTGCGGACTGACGCTCTCCCATTCGTCGAAGCGCATGGGGCGGTTGTCCAGCGCCGACGGCAGACGAAACCCGTACTCCACCAGCGTTTCCTTGCGCGAACGGTCCCCTTTGTACATGGCACCCACCTGGGGAACGCTGACGTGCGACTCATCGATGACCAGCAGCGCGTCGGCGGGCAGGTAGTCATACAGCGTAGGTGGTGGTGCACCTGCAGGACGACCGGACAAATAGCGAGAGTAGTTTTCGATACCGTTGCAGTAACCCAGCTCCATGATCATTTCCAGGTCAAAGCGGGTACGCTGCTCAAGACGCTGGGCCTCCACGAGCTTGTTGGCCTTGTGCAGGTACTCAAGCCGGTCGGCTAATTCTTCCTTGATGCCTTCCACCGCCTGAAGCAGCGTTTCTCGCGGCGTCACGTAGTGGCTCTTGGGGTAGAACGTGAACCTTGGCAACTTGCGCAGGATTTCGCCCGTCAGCGGATCGAATGCGGCGATGTTTTCCACCTCGTCGTCGAACAGCTCGACGCGGATGGCTTCGAGGTCCGATTCGGCCGGATAGATATCGATGACATCCCCACGCACACGGAAGGTGGCACGGGCGAAGTCCATTTCATTGCGGGTGTACTGCAAGTCGGCCAGCCGGCGTAGCAGCGCGCGCTGGTCGAGCTTGTCGCCCCGGTCGATGTGCAGCACCATCTTGAGGTAGGTTTCAGGGCTGCCCAGGCCGTAGATGCAGGACACGGTGGTGACGATGATTGCGTCACGCCGTTCGAGCAGCGCTTTGGTGGCGGAAAGGCGCATCTGCTCGATATGGTCGTTGATCGAGGCATCCTTCTCGATGAAGGTGTCCGATGAGGGCACATAGGCTTCGGGCTGGTAGTAGTCGTAGTAGGAGACGAAGTACTCCACCGCATTATTGGGGAAGAAGGCCTTGAATTCGCCGTACAACTGTGCCGCCAGCGTCTTGTTCGGTGCCAGGACCAAAGTGGGGCGCTGCACCTGCTGGATCACGTTGGCGATGCTGAAGGTCTTGCCAGAGCCGGTCACGCCCAGCAAAGTCTGGTGCGCCAACCCCGCCTCGATGCCCTCGACCATTTGCCGAATGGCCTCTGGCTGATCGCCTGCTGGCTGGAACCGGGTGACGAGCTGGAACTCGGACATGTCGAACCTCGCGGTGCTGCACTGTAAATTTAGCCAGTAGTCTATACCCAAATGGGCACGCTGGGGGACGCTTTGAAGGCCCAACGGTGACCCCGTGTTACGGTGGACAGGGCAAAGGCTGCAAGGGTCGAAAATTTTTTGCGCAAATAGTCGTAAAAGCGGCGTCGCAGTGTCGCAGTGACCGTGCCGGATCACTATACTGACTCCCCGTTTGTGCCCCGCTTCAGTGCATTCGGCTGGAGCGGATACTCCCCTTACACTCCTATCCGAGCCAAGGTAACAATGAGCCTGTTTTCCGCTGTCGAGCTGGCACCCCGCGACCCTATCCTGGGCCTCAACGAAGCATTCAATGCCGACCCACGCACCGACAAGGTGAACCTTGGGGTGGGCGTCTACTGCAATGAGGAAGGCCGCATTCCGCTGCTGCGGGCCGTGATCGAAGCCGAGACCCAGCGTGCCGCCCAGCACGCCTCGCGTGGCTACCTGCCGATCGACGGCATCGCGACCTATGACCAAGCGGTGCAGAAACTGTTGTTCGGTGCCCAGTCCCCATTGCTGGCCGATGGCCGGGTGGTTACCGTCCAGGCAGTGGGCGGTACGGGCGCACTGAAGATCGGCGCCGACTTCCTCAAGCGCGTATCCCCCGAGGCCGTGGTCGCCATCAGCGATCCTAGCTGGGAAAACCACCGCGCGCTGTTCGAGTCAGCGGGCTTCCCGGTTCATACCTATCGTTACTATGACGCCCCGACCAACGGCGTGAATCGGGCTGGCATGCTCGAGGACCTCAAGGCGTTGCCCTCTGGCTCGATCGTGGTACTCCACGCCTGCTGCCACAACCCGACCGGGGTGGACCTGGACCTGGAAGACTGGAAGAACGTCCTGCAAGTGGTCAAGGCCAAAGGTCATGTGCCTTTCCTGGACATGGCCTACCAAGGCTTTGGAGACGGCATCGCCGAGGACGCCTTTGCCGTGCGCCTGTTTGCCGAGTCGGGCCTTGAATTCTTCGTCTCCAGCTCGTTCTCCAAATCGTTCTCCTTGTACGGTGAGCGCGTGGGCGCACTGTCGATCGTGACGGCGTCCAAAGACGAAAGCACCCGCGTCCTGTCCCAGGTCAAGCGGGTCATCCGTACCACCTACTCCAACCCGCCTACCCATGGCGCCACGATCGTTGCGACGGTGCTCAACAGCACAGAGTTGCGGCAGATGTGGGAAACCGAGCTGGCAGAAATGCGCGAGCGCATTCATGGTATGCGCAAGCAGATGGTCGAGTTGCTGGCCCATTATGGTGCCAAGCGCGACTTCAGCTTCGTGGGTCGCCAGGTCGGCATGTTCTCCTACTCGGGCCTGACCGTGGAGCAAGTCGCCCGGCTGAAGAACGAGTTCGGCATCTACGCACTGGACACTGGCCGCATAGCCGTGGCTGCGCTGAACCAGAGCAATATCCATGTGGTGACCAAAGCCATCGTTGAAGTGCTGTAACTGATTGATTTCGCAGGGGTGACTTGACTTACCCCTGCTGTTGAGTAAGATACGTGCACATTCCGCGATAGCTCAGTCGGTAGAGCAAATGACTGTTAATCATTGGGTCCCTGGTTCGAGTCCAGGTCGCGGAGCCAGATAATCAAGATCCTTCACAGGGTTTTGAGAAGAATCCAGAAACGCCGCTTTGAGGGATGCTGTCGAAACAGACATACCCAAAGCGGCTTTTTTGTGCCCGCTGTGGGTATGCCTGGGCTGGTGCTTATAGCTTGATCCGCGTGGCGTGGATACCGTTCAGGCGCTCAACTGGGTCCAAGGCCATAGACCTTTCTCCAGCGCATCGACTCATCACGTCAGCACATACTGCAACCCGTGATGCTCCAGCAGGGTACGCATTTCTCGCAGGCTGACGAGCCGTCGCTCACTGATCCACGGCCACTCCGGTCGCCGGACATGAAACCGCTCACCTTCCTGAGCGATGGGCGTATACACCAGCCCGCCCGTGCGGCTGCGATGCACCAACTGCAACTGCCCATCGGTGCTCTCGAACGTGAATGCGCCGGTATGCCTGAGCATGACCGACAGTTCCTCGCTGGCCGGCTTCGCCGCTTTAATCGGTACCTGCAGGCGAAGATCGCTCTTGACCCGGCGTACATCCATGGCCTCATCAATGGCCGCCAGTCCAGGATCGGCACCAATGCCGCCGGGCAGACCCACCTCAATATCCTCGACGCGCAAGCTGATTGCCCCCTGAAGTTCGCTTACGCCGTGCACACCTTCGAAATCGCTGGCGTGGCTATTCCCCACCAGCGCAACCCACCGGCTCGGGCCTCGCACCCCCTGGTCCGCCTCGATGATTTCATGCGCGTAAAAGTTCATCATTTGCTGGCGGATCACCGCCGATGGCGGGTCGGCCCAAGCCTGGCGATAACTGGCCATGCAGTCGATGGACTGGATACGGATACCGGCCTTCTGCGCCGCAATCAGCACGTTGCGAAACGAATAACGGCTCGCCAGATCGACCCCGTGACCTTCATCCAGATTATTCACATAGGTGCTCAACCGGGCGGGCATCTTGCCCGAGCGGTTGAATACATCAAGGTCAGCCTGATGGAAGTCGGTCATGAAATGCTCAACGTAGAGCACCTTGATTTTTTCGCGCCTGAGCATAGGCATGTTGTCTATCAGAAACTGCTTGCTGCCCAGCCCCGAATGACTTTCACCGATGACCAGCCCTTCGCTGTTCTGGTAGAGGCTGCGGATGATCAGCTTGGCGCTGGCATCACGAGGCAGAGTCGGTATTGCAGGCCGCGCGGGTGGTATGACATTTTCAAGATAGCCGACGGCGTCGGTTGCAAGCGCGTCGCGGCTGGCACGGAATGCCCGGTAGCTTGCTTCTACCTGAGGGTCTAAGCTGCTCATGATTCCACTCAGCGCGCGCTCCTCCCCCGGGGCATTGGCGGCGGCCTCAAGCAGAGGACGCGTTTCGCTCGGAATCTCGTAGGGCGTTGCAGGCAGAGACTGCACGGCAGGCGCATCGCTTCGCCACCCCCATGCCCCGAGCAATTTGCGGGGCAGCCCGCCACCCTGTAAACCCGAGCGCTGTAGAGGTTGCCACTGGCCGTCTGCTGTCATGCGGATGGGCAGGTTGCGATAGAACGAGTATGGATTCTCCGGGTCGATGACCACCCAGCTGCCCATCTGCTGCACAAAACGGACCTCGAAGGGTCGCTCGTCAATCAGCGCATAGAACTTGCCATTCTGCAGATAGATACCCTCCTGCCCGCCACTCCCAGGCTCAGCGCTGAGGATGATGTTGGTTTCAAAAGGCGCCAGCAGGTCGTGCTGGTCAACCGGCCGGAACGGTTCAGGTACCCAGGTTTCAATCTCGGCGGGTGTCGCGCAGGCCGCCTCCTCTTCCGGCGTGGCCAGGGTTTCGCCCTCAGGCACCTGTGGATCAATCAGCATTTGCTCGTCACCTACGCCTACGGCACCGGCCAGCATGGCGGTGTTGAACAGGGTGTCGATGGCGGCGAAGATTGCGCCGGTCACACCGGCCTGTCGCTCGCTCGTAGTATGACCGTTGACAGCCTGGTCGATGTTCAGCCCCATATCCGCAAGGCCTGCGCCGACCACCGCCAGTGCAATCGGCCAGTCGACCGCTGTCATGGGCCCTGCTACCTGGCCGAAGGCCTTGAGGTAGCCGATCCACAGTTGTCTACGCAGGTCAGCGTTGCTGCGCAGGGCGAACTGTGCGTCGTCGATCATGCGCTGGTGCGCGGCATCGCGCAGGTGGCTGAACACATCGCCCGACAGGGTCGAATCGAGCTGATTGAGGCACTTGTGATCATCACCGCCCCAATTGAAGAACAGTAGATCGATCAGGTGATTGAGGCCGAGGCGATCGTCTTTTTGGGCACGGCTGGACAATGGGAAGTGCGCCATGAAGCGCGCCCGGTTTTCGGCTTCGTTGGTATTGTTCAATACCCACCAGTAGAGGTCCTGACGCGTTGCGAAAAAGTGCAGGGCCTGCGTTTCACCTGGGGTGTACAGCAGTTGCGAACCATCCTCCAGCACAATGCGCAGAAAGTCGCTGGCAACGTGCCCGCCAATGTCGAAGGTACACACGCGATAACCGGCGGCTGGCGGTACAACTGCCTGAAGTTGCTCCAACGTGGGTGATGCGATATCAAGACCCGTCAGCGCCGTGGCGACACGGCGAACGAGCTGGGCCAACGCCGTACTGCTGTCGGCCGCGCACATCTCGATCACCTTGGCGAGGAAGTTGACCTTCGCCAGCACGCGAAAATGCTCAGCATGTTCTTGCCAGAACGCCTGGAGCCTATGGTGGAACTGGGCACTGAAGTCGACTTGCCAGAAATCCTCGAGCACAGCTTGGGGCTCCAAACGGATCTCATTGTGCTCGTCATAGAAACCGGGGCCAGGGCCATTACTGTAAAAGCCGGTCAGATAACTGAGCAGGTCGCTGTTGTCCTGGTCATGAACGTCGAAACGGTGCATGACCAACTGCGGCAGTGTGAAGGATTGGACTGGCGGGTCCAGGTGCTGCCAGCCGCTGAAGGTGCGAGGGCTGCTCTGGGCGGTATCGAAACGGTTGAGGTAGACCTGGTCAGGGTCTAGGTGCGACAAGTTGTGTTTTCTCAACAGCGCCACGGCGGTGTCCCGGGCCGACTGGCGCATATCAGGGCAGGCTGCCACAAGTGGAGCGGCGATGGCGCGTAGCTGGGATTCGGCGTGCGGGGACAGAATCTGCAGGCCCATGGTTAAGTTCCTCAAGGTGTATGAAGCCATGAGGTTGAGCCGTTACAATTTTTTGGAGCGCTAGTTATCAACCACCTTCCACACGGCCTTCATCCTCCGTGAAACGTGCGGTGAAGCGTAAGTCAGGAGTGATCCACCTGCCCTATGGGGTAGAACTCACCTCGGCTCCACACGCCCAGCCATTGCTGATCTGCGATTTGCCGGGTAACGGCCAACTCGACCAGCTGATAGAAGACATTGCGGTGAATCAACGCCTCAAGATTGCTGCGCATCAGCACATAAGGTGAAGGCGCTTGGGTGACGGGGTCAGTCACTACCCGCAGCGGGTGGTCAGGCCCTGCTTCGACCTGATCGTCCACATTGTTGGTGAAGCGCAACACCTGCTGCTCCCCCTCCCCCGTCACATCCAGGGCCACGGCCACGAACGGCGCGTCATCCACTTTGATGCCGACCTTCTCGACCGGCGTCACCAGAAAGTAATCATTCCCGTCGCGGCGGATGATCGAAGAAAAGAGCTTTACCATCGGTTTGCGGCCGATAGGCGTGCCCAGGTAGTACCAGGTCCCGTCCCGTGCGATACGCATGTCGATGTTGCCGCAGAAATCGGGATTCCAGAGGTGCACAGGCGGCAAGCCCTTGGACGTTGGTAGCTGCGTCAGCAGGTCATTGGCCTTGCCCGTCTCATTCATCGCAGTGCCTCACCGACTCATGCCAAGAAGGCTACGAGCGTACTCGCGCATGGGCGCCGCAAGCAAATCCCTGGGCGTCTGGTCATGGAACGTCAACAAACCGCCACGGCTTTTGATACGGACCGTGTCTATCAGGTAGCGGGTACTGGTTTCGATGAGCATCATCTGTACCACGCCGCTATCCCAACCCAGTCGGTCCACGGCCTGTTCGTCATACCACTCGTCCCCATTGCCGATGCGGTCATCGGTGCGAGCGAAACGGGTATAGAGCACGTAGTCGGCCCCAAATGAACGTGCCTGCGCGATCGCCTCTTCCAGACCCAGCGGTGCCTCGGCACGGCGTACCATCGGGAAATACTCGACGAAGCTTTTGAAGGCCTCTTCGGCCACCGCATTGTGCTGCGGAACAGGGCCTTTGCCGGGCGGCACGAATGCGCCTTGCCCAATGAAGATGAAGGAATCGGGCTGCAGTCGAATCGACAGCGTACGACGGGTATCGCTGTGATCCAGCAGGCCGGCATCGCTCATGTGATAGCGAACACCTTCCCCCATATCACTCACTTTCATGCACCCGCCCAACGCCGCAAGCGTCAGCACCAAGACCAGGCTCCGCATCATTCCTCCAGTGGCCGGCGTCAAAAAAGCCGGCGAATGGCTGACGAATGCAGCTTTTGCGCCAGCTTTGATTTGGTCGCCAGCGTGGGCCGGTGCTGACTCAATTGGCGGGGTCGGGGTCGCGCTTGCGTTTATTGCCCATGCGTACGCCGATGTCCATCAGGAACTGGAAGAAGCCTTCCTGATCTTCCAGCACATTGCTCCAGAACGGGGAGTGATAGAGCGCTACAGCCCCATGGACCAGTGCCCAGGCGGCGCAATAGTGGAAATAAGGGGGTACATCTTCAAGCTTGCCCTCACTGATGCGGCCTTTGATCAGTTGCGTGAGGCGATCGAAGTTGGAGGCGCGAATGCTATGCAGTTGCTCGACCAGTTCCGGCACCTGGTTACCCTTGACGACCTTCTCCTCCAGACGATCGAAGAGCCTGTAGCGTTGCGGGTCGCGCATGCGAAATTCGAAGTAGGCGCGCGACAGGGCTTCCTTGTCGCGGTCTACATCGGCCGAATGCAGCAGCTCATTGAGGTCGCGCTCATAGTCCAGCATCAGGCGCAGGTAGATTTCTGCCTTGGACTTGAAATGCTTGTAGATCGTGCCTTTGCCGATACCCACGGCGTCGGCGATCATTTCGACGGTGACGCTGTCCTCGCCTTGCTCGAGGAACAGCTTGAGGGCGGTGTCTAGGATTTCCTGTTCGCGACGGCGAAACTCACGGACCTTACGAGGTTCTTTCTGCATGGGAAGGACTGGCTGACGATCGAAGCGGATTATTATGCCTAACTTGCGCGAAATTGCACGGATCATCCGTGGTCATCTCGGTTTGTACTGGTGTGAGGGTGATCTCGATCGTTGGCAGCTTGGCCTGGGGTATTCCAAATCTGTTTAAAAAACGATCAGTTTTGGCTGGCATTGTGCGTAGCCTGGGCGATACTCAAAGGGTCGTCGCGGCGCATCCCCCCGAGTGACGCGGCGATAAAGGTACTCAGGGACCGCGTACCTTTGTTCTACTCCTAATGGTCTTAACCCGGATTCCTCCCCCAGAAGCCGGGTTTTTTTTGGGTAAGGTGTTTGAGGCAGGTCCCGCCATCTCCCCGCTACCCCTCTGCTCTTGCTTTGGCTCTTGCTTTGGCTCTTGCTTTGGCTCTTGCTTTGGCTCTTGCTTTTGATCTTCGCGACTTCAGAAGGCCGAACGCAGG
>NZ_JBICKP010000032.1:0-822 GCF_043104335.1 Pseudomonas sp. WSY_20 | reverse complement strand
TGGGTTTTGCCGGTGATGGCGATGTAGGCGGGTGTGGACATGACGGATTCCTTATGTCGTCGAGAGGGCCGCGGTGGCCGTTGATGCCGCCCCATGCGGGGACGAGGACGACATTGCAGGGGGCATGCCAATACGTGTTTTTGCCCGGAAGCTTCTTTGAACCCTGCGTACTTACTGGGCTGCGTGGATATTCTGGTGCGGTGGTGGCGCGTGTGTGGCCGGGTAAATCGAGGTGGAATCCAGTTGCGGCGGGCCATTTTTGGCCTGGAATATATTAAGTGATTGAAAATAAAGGGTTTTAACTGTGCCATTTTTGGCTAGGCCGGGCCAAAAATGGCCCGGTCGAAATATGATCAGTGGCGTTTGAGCGAGAGCGTGCGCAGGGTTCGCTTGGCTGGGGCTGGGGCTGGGCTGGGGCTGGCGGCGGCGCGGCCTCGCTGGCGTGTTTTACCTGGGGGCGGTGATGGACTTCATCTCTATCGACGCGAACATCCCGGGGTGCCTCAACGCGAAGGCGGATCTGGTGTAGGCCGGTTTGCAATATCGCTATCTGAATGCTGCCGCCAATCGTCACGGTTTCAGTATGCCGGCGGTCTACGCTAACCGGGCTTTGCGGTTGGGCGCGGGTACGGATATCACGGGCGTTCTCCTGCCAGTGAATCTCGAGGTCACCGGGCGCCTGGATGCCCAGGCGAACCTGATGCAGATCGAACTGCATGACCGTGACTTGAATAGCGTCGCCGATGATTACGACTTCGCCGCGCCGGCGGGTCAGGAACAGCATGGTCAATTCTCCTTCCTGATCAGCGAAGGCTGATCAGG
>NZ_JBICKP010000031.1:0-817 GCF_043104335.1 Pseudomonas sp. WSY_20 | reverse complement strand
TGGGTTTTGCCGGTGATGGCGATGTAGGCGGGTGTGGACATGACGGATTCCTTATGTCGTCGAGAGGGCCGCAGTGGCCGTTGATGCCGTCCCATGCGGGGACGAGGACGACATTGCAGGGGGCATGCCAATACGTGTTTTTGCCCGGAAGCTTCTTTGAACCCTGCGTACTTACTGGGCTGCGTGGATATTCTGGTGCGGTGGTGGCGCGTGTGCGGCCGGGTAAATCGAGGTGGAATCCAGTTGCGGCGGGCCATTTTTGGCCTGGAATATATTAAGTGATTGAAAATAAAGGGTTTTAACTGTGCCATTTTTGGCTAGGCCGGGCCAAAAATGGCCCGGTCGAAATATGATCAGTGGCGTTTGAGCGAGAGCGTGCGCAGGGTTCGCTTGGCTGGGGCTGGGGCTGGGGCTGGCGGCGGCGCGGCCTCGCTGGCGTGTTTTACCTGGGGGCGGTGATGGACTTCATCTCTATCGACGCGAACATCCCGGGGTGCCTCAACGCAAAGGCGGATCTGGTGTAGGCCGGTTTGCAATATCGCTATCTGAATGCTGCCGCCAATCGTCACGGTTTCAGTATGCCGGCGGTCTACGCTAACCGGGCTTTGCGGTTGGGCGCGGGTGCGGATATCACGGGCGTTCTCCTGCCAGTGAATCTCGAGGTCACCGGGCGCCTGGATGCCCAGGCGAACCTGATGCAGATCGAACTGCATGACCGTGACTTGAATAGCGTCGCCGATGATTACGACTTCGCCGCGCCGGCGGGTCAGGAACAGCATGGTCAATTCTCCTTCCTGATCAGCGAAGGCTGATCAGG
>NZ_JBICKP010000030.1:0-217179 GCF_043104335.1 Pseudomonas sp. WSY_20 | reverse complement strand
CCAGGCAATGACAACCAGGGTGATCTGGTTCTGGTTAACATCGTGGCCAATCAGGTCTCGGTCAACGAGGCCACGCCACCCCTGTTCACCCTGACCCTGAACCGCGTGCTGGACAAGGATCTCACCGTCACCCTGAGCAACAACGCCACTGTTGTGTTCAAGGCCGGCGAGACCAGCAAGTCCTATGTCGCACCTGCCCAGGGTGATGACGTCTTCAAGGACGAAGGCAAGATCCAGATCGGCATCGTCAAGGCCGAAGTGCCGAATGCTACCTTCGAGAACCTGGTGCTAGGCGCACCTGCATCGGTCGATGTCACCGACACCATCAGCAAAGTCACGGCTGTGCTGGCTGTGGATAACACCTCGGTCGTCGAAGGCGGGAAGATCACCTACACCGTGACCTTGATCAGCGAAGACAGCGACCTGCCGGTGACTGGCCACGGCGGCGTGACCGTTACCTTGACCGGTGGCACCCAGGTGTTCATCGCCGCTGGCTCTGCCACGGGTACCGTCACCATCAATGCGCCAGATGACGTGTACGTGGGCGGCCAGCCTGCGGTCACCAAGTCGATTACCGACATCACGGTCGCAGGCGCCAAGCAATTCGAAAACCTGGTGGCGGACAAGTCGCCGGTCACCACCACCGTGCACGACGAACCTGCCGGCCAGGGCGACCTGGTGCAGGTCAATATCGTCGCCAACCAGGTGTCGGTGAACGAAGCCACGGCACCGACCTTTACCCTGAGCCTGAACCGTGCACTGGACAAGGACCTGACCGTCACCCTGAGCAACAACGCTACCGTTGTGTTCAAGGCTGGCGAGATGACCAAGACCTACACGGCCGCGGCGCAGGGCGATGACGTGTTCAAGGACGAAGGCAAGATCGAGGTCGGCATCGTCAAGGCAGAGGTGCCGAACGCCACCTTCGAGAACCTGGTCATTGGCGGCCCGGCTTCGGTCAACGTTACCGACACGATCAGCAAGGTTACTGCGGTACTGGCTGTGGATAACACCACCGTGACCGAAGGCGGCAAGATCACCTACACCGTGACCTTGGTCAGTGAAGACAACAACCTGCCGGTCACCGGCCATGGTGGCGTGACCGTCACCCTGACCGGCGGCACCCAGGTGTTCATCGCCGCCGGGTCTGCCAGCGGTACCGTCAGCATCAACGCACCGGATGACGTATACGTCGGCGGCCAGCCTGCAATCACCAAGGCCATCACGGATATCAGTGTGGCCGGTGACAAGCAGTTCGAGAACCTGGTGGCCAACAAGTCGCCAGTGATCACCACCGTGACGGACGAACCTGCTGGCCAGGGCGACCTGGTGCAGGTGAACATCGTTGCGGATCAAGCGTCGGTCAACGAAGCCACGGCCCCAACCTTCACCCTGAGCCTGAACCGTGCGTTGGACAAGGACCTGACTGTCACCCTGAGCAACAACGCTACCGTTGTGTTCAAGGCTGGCGAGATGACCAAGACCTACACGGCCGCGGCGCAGGGCGACGACGTGTTCAAGGACGAGGGCAAGCTGGAGATCGGCATCGCCAAGGCTGAAGTGCCGAACGCCAAGTTCGAGAACCTGGTGCTGGGCGCCCCTGCCTCGGTCAACATCACCGACACCATCAGCAAGGTCACCGCTGTGCTGGCTGTGGATAACACCACTGTGGCTGAAGGCGGCAAGATCACCTACACCGTGACCTTGGTCAGCGAAGACAACAACCTGCCGGTCACCGGCCATGGTGGCGTGACCGTCACCCTGACCGGTGGCACGCAGGTGTTCATCGCCGCCGGGTCTGCCAGCGGTACCGTCAGCATCAACGCACCGGATGACGTATACGTCGGCGGCCAGCCTGCAATCACCAAGGCCATCACGGATATCAGTGTGGCCGGTGACAAGCAGTTCGAGAACCTGGTGGCCAGCAAGGCGGCAGTCACGACCACCGTCACCGACGAGCCGGCTGGGCAGGGCGACCTGGTGCAGGTGAACATCGTTGCGGATCAAGCGTCGGTCAATGAAGCCACGGCCCCAACCTTCACCCTGAGCCTGAACCGTGCGCTGGACAAGGACCTGACCGTCACCCTGAGCAACAACGCTACCGTTGTGTTCAAGGCTGGCGAGATGACCAAGACCTACACCGCCGCGGCGCAGGGCGATGACGTGTTCAAGGACGAGGGCAAGCTGGAGATCGGCATCGCCAAGGCCGAAGTACCAAACGCCAAGTTCGAGAACCTGGTGCTGGGTGCTCCTGCCTCGGTCAACATCACCGACACCATCAGCAAGGTCACCGCTGTGCTGGCTGTGGATAACACCACTGTGGCTGAAGGCGGCAAGATCACCTACACCGTGACCTTGGTCAGCGAAGACAACAACCTGCCAGTGACCGGCCATGGTGGCGTGACCGTCACCCTGACCGGCGGCACCCAGGTGTTCATCGCCGCCGGCTCTGCCAGCGGCACCGTCACCATCAATGCGCCGGATGATGTGTATGTCGGTGGCCAGCCTGCAATCACCAAGGCCATCACTGACCTCACCGTCGCCGGTGACAAGCAGTTCGAGAACCTGGTGGCGAGCAAGAACACGGTCACCACGGCGGTGACCGATGAGCCGGCCGGCCAGGGTGACCTGGTACTGGTCAACATCGTGGCCAACCAGGCCTCGATCAATGAAGCCACGCCGCCTCTGTTCACCCTGACCTTGAACCGCGTGCTGGACAAAGACCTCACCGTGACCCTGAGCAACAACGCCACCGTTGTGTTCAAGGCCGGGGAGACCAGCAAGTCCTACGTCGCGCCAGCTCAGGGTGATGACGTGTTCAAGGACGAGGGCAAGCTGGAGATCGGCATCACCAAGGCCGAAGTACCAAACGCCAAGTTCGAGAACCTGGTGCTGGGCGCGCCTGCCTCGGTCAACATCACTGACACCATCAGCAAGGTCACTGCTGTGCTGGCTGTGGATAACACCACCGTCGTCGAGGGTGGCAAGATCACCTACACCGTGACGCTGGTCAGTGAAGACACCAGCCTGCCTGTGACAGGCCACGGCGGCGTGACCGTGACCCTGACCGGTGGCACGCAAGTGTTCATTGCCGCGGGTTCCGCAAGCGGTACGGTCAGCATCAATGCGCCGGATGACGTGTACGTCGGTGGCCAGCCTGCCATCACCAAGGCCATCACCGACATCAGCGTTGCCGGTGACAAGCAGTTCGAGAGCCTGGTGGGCAGCAAGACTGCCGTGACCACGACCGTGACCGACGAGCCGAGCGGCCAGGGCGACGTGACCACCGTCGGTATCAGTGGCACCACCTCGCTCACCGAAGGCGAGACGGCGCACTACACCCTGACGTTGAGCAACCCGTCCCAGTCCGAAGTCACTGTGACCCTCAGCTACTCGGGCACGGCCAAGAACGGCGAAGACTTCACGGGTGTCACCACCGTGAAGATCCCGGCCAACAGCTCCGGCGTGACCTTCGATGTGCCGACGATCGACGACAAGCTGGTCGAAGGCACCGAGAACTTCACGGTCAAGATCGAAAGCGCCACCGGTGGCAACTTCGAAAACCTGCAGGTAAACGGCAGCAAAGGCAGCGTCACCACCGCCATCCTCGACAACGACAACCTGCCGGTATCACCAGGCGGTGCCGTGTATGGCGTGGAAGACACCGACTACGTATTCGCCTGGGGTGACTTCAAGGTCACCGACCCGGATGGCAATACCGGTCTGGCCGTGACCATCACCTCGCTGCCGGCTGCAGGCAGCCTCAAGTACTTCAACGGCAGCAGCTGGACCAACGTTACTGTCGGCCAGGTGATCAGCCAGGCCGATATCGCCGCCAGCAAACTGAAGTTCGTGCCACTGCTCAACCAGTCCGGCGCTGATGGCTACGGTGGCACCGGCGTGGGCAACCAGCAGGCTGACTACGCGCAGTTCAAGTACAAGCCCAACGACGGGACCAACCTGGATACCGAAACGACCATGAAGGTCGACATCAGCCCTGTGGCAGACATGCCGACGCTGGCCATCGGCAGCGCCGATGTAGTGTCCAAAGGCTTGACCAAGGAAGTGTGGACCACCCTGAAGAACCTGGGTACCAACGGCAATGGCATCACCGGTGATGCACTGAAAACGGTCTTTGCCAACTCCGGCAGCGCCACCTCCAGTGCCACCACCACCAACGTCCAGTCCGACGGCAGCGTGAATGGGGGCAGCGGTTCTAAGACCTCCGGCCTGATCTACCTGGAAGCTGGCAAGACCTACACCTTCAGTGGTACTGCCGACGACAGCTTCCTGGTCAATATCGGTGGCAAGACCGTGGTCACGGCCACGTGGGGCGGCGGCGGCCAGGTGACGGGGTCGTTCACGCCTACGGCGACCGGCTACTACCCGATCGAGGTCTACCATGCCAACCAGTCCGGCCCGGGCAGCTATGACCTGAACATTCAGGTCGGCTCTGGCGGCGTGACCGACCTGAGCAGCGCAAACATCCGCATGTACCAGAACGTGACCGAGATGGCCAACGCTGGTCTGAGCGTGTCAGACGCGCACACGGTCAACGGCCAAACCTACTACGATGGCTACAAGCTCAACGAAGGCCCAGAGAACGGTACGGTGAAACTGGTCGGTATCTCGACTGCCCTGACCGATACCGACGGTTCCGAGACGCTGAAAGTGACGTTGGGTGGCTTACCAAAAGGAACGGTGGTAACTGACAATGCAGGCCATACGGCTACAGTCAGCGATGGGCCGATCAACGTAACAGGGTGGAAACTCAGTGGCTTGACCCTTACCCCCCCTGCCTACTTCAAGGGCTCGTTTGACATAACGGTCACTTCAACTGCTACTGAAAGTCTAGGTGACTCCGCCAGCACCGTGGGCCGTATTCCGGTTACGGTTTATGGCGGCGTTTACAAAGCCAGTGTTGGTACATCGGGCAGCGACGTACTGAATGGCAGTGAAGGTCACGACATCATCGTGGCGGATGTATCTGGCCTGAACGTGGTGGCCGGTAAAAACTACAATATTGCATTCATTGTTGACAGCTCCGGCAGTATGACCGACGACTCAGTGGCTGCTGCGAAGACACAGCTGGAGTCTGTATTCAAGACACTCAAAGCGAGCGTGGGGGCCGACACGTCGGGAACGGTTAATATCTTCCTGGTAGATTTCGATACTCAGGTAAACCAAAACATAGCCGTCAATCTATCGGACGCGGATGCTTTGAGCCAACTTCAGAGAGTTCTGAATTCCATGCAGGGCGGCGACTACGGCGGCGGTACCAATTATGAGGATGCGTTTAAAACTACAGCCAACTTCTTCAAGAGCAAGATGGCGATGGGCAACACGAACGCTGAGAATCTGACGTACTTCATTACCGATGGTAAGCCGACCTTTTACCAGCGTGGCGAGCAGACCGATGCTCGACTGTGGACGAACGGCAAAATGCTGGATGAGGTTGTTAATGTTAACAACTACAAGGTTGGTGCCACGTTCAGTGAGTGGGCTGACTCAACTCACAAGGTTGACATAAACAGTGCTGGACAACTAAAAGTCACAACGTATGGCAATCTTTTGGGTTTCCTTGTTCCCATTTCCTCAAACACTATCGGGACAATACATGCCCAAGGGGATGGCACCTACGAGCTGTCCAGTTTGGGCGGCACTGGCAAGAAGTCATCCACTAATTGGAGCGATTCGGCCACAAATACAACTGATAGTTTCATGTTGCTCGGTGGTAGTTCTACCGTACCTGGACTGAGTAAGGTGCAGGCTATTGGATTGAATTCTGAGGTCAGCCTCGCTGATCTCAAGCCGTACGACACGGCGGGCAAACCGCAGATCAATATAGATCCAACCAAACTGGCAAGCGCTATCCTTGGACATACTGAGGCGACGTTGCCTGGTGCCGATACTGTCGACGGTGGGAATGGCAACGACATCATCTTTGGTGACTTGATTACCTTGAACGGTGTTGTCAGCGAGGGCTATCAAGCCTTGCAAACGTATGTCGCCCAGAAAACAGGGGTAGATGCCAGTGCTGTCACGACTAGTAATGTCCACCAATACATCGCTGAGCACTACACCGAGTTCGATATTTCAGGGCCTAATGACGGCAACGACATCCTGTCGGGCGGTAACGGTAACGACATCCTGTTCGGTCAGGGCGGCAATGACATCCTCGATGGCGGCAAAGGCAATGACATCCTGTTGGGTGGCTCAGGCAACGACACCCTCATCGGCGGCCCGGGTGACGACATCCTGATCGGCGGCAGCGGTGCCGATACCTTCGTCTGGAAGGCCGGCGATTATGGCAATGACGTCATCAAGGACTTCAACCGCTCCGAAGGTGACCGCATCGACCTCAAGGACCTGTTGCAAGGCGAGAAAGGCAGCATCATCGACAACTACCTCAAGCTGTCGACCGTGGAGGGCACCACGACGCTGCAGGTCAGCAGCGAAGGCAAGCTCAACACCGATGGCGGGCTGGCCAATGCTGACGTCACCATCAAGCTCGAAGGTGTGAACTGGTCCAACCAGACGATCAATTCGTTGATCAGCGGTGCCGACCCGACCATCATCATCCACAACAAAGACAGCTGACGGCCCATCACCGGGGCAACCGTAAAAGGTTGCCCCGGTATGCCTTGACCTGGCGCAACTGCCTGGGCAGGCCTTCCCGCCACGCACTCCCACAGCGCATACTTTCGCGCCGCATCCACGCGTACGGCGCTTTTTGCCTATGCTGCTGTCTACCCTGAAGGAATCCATGTGACGAGGGACATCGCCATGTTCTACGTGCAACGCGACGCCGCTGGCCAGTTGCAGCGAGTGGAAGCTGCTGCGTTCGACGAATTTACCGAAATGCTTCCGGCCGACCATGCCGACATCCAGGAATGGTTTGCCGATGACGTCGTGGAAAACAGCCTCAATCAGCTCAAGCAAAGCGACCTGGACATGATCCGGGTGCTTGAAGACCTGATCGATGTGCTGACCGCCAAAGGCGTGTTCAAGATCACCGATCTGCCACCTGGCGCCCAGGCCAAACTGCTCAACCGTTCGACGGCGCGCAAGGCGCTGAGCAGCCTCAACAACCTGATAGAGGAAGAAGAAGAGGGTGGCCTGATCTGACACCCAGCCCATGCACCGGCCGGACTATGGTTATGCTTTAAAGGTATTTAAAATATCTTTCTTATGACCTTATAGTTCACCCACTGCGTACCCGTCGACTAATCGATGCGCCGCACGACTCGAACCCACACGGGAGTCCCCCGTGCGTTTCCGATCGTCGCGCGTCATGAAGTCGCGCACTGCGTGGGAGTGAAACATGCCAGCCGCCTTGAACGCCCTGTCGCTCATCGATAGCGCGCCGTCACAACTTTTTGAAGTCCACCCGTTCGCCGGCGCCGTCGGCGCCGAAGTCATCGGCCTCGACCTATCCAGGCCGCTCAATGCCCAGGACTTCGCGCGTATTCATCGCGCTCACCTCGATCATCATGTTCTGGTTTTTCGCGATCAGCGCATCACGCCTGAGCAGCAGATCGCGTTCAGCCGCCGCTTTGGCGAACTGCAGATTCATGTGCTCAAGCAGTTCCTGCTTCTGGGGCACTCTGAAATCCTGATTGTTTCCAACATCATCGAGAACGGCCAGAACATCGGCCTGGGCGATGCGGGCAAGTTCTGGCACTCGGACCTCTCCTACAAGGCACTGCCCAGCTTGGGCTCGATGCTGCATGCCCAGGAACTCCCTGACGAGGGCGGGGACACGTTGTTCGCCGACATGCACAAGGCCTGGGACGCAGTACCCGCTGCGCTACGCACACTGGTAGCCGGGCGCAGTGCCGCTCATTCCTACACAGCCCGCTACGCCGAAACCCGATTCGAAGGCAATTGGCGCCCTGCACTGACAGCCGAGCAACTGGCTCAGGTGCAGGAAGTCATCCACCCCGTCGTGCGTACCCACCCCGAAACCGGTCGCCAGGCATTGTTCGTCAGTGAAGGGTTCACCACCCGCATCGTCGGGCTGCCGGAGGACGAAAGCCGGGATGTCCTGCAGCAGCTGTATGCCTTGAGCGTGCTGGAGCACAACGTCTACCGCCATCAATGGCAGCCCCACGACCTGGTGTTCTGGGATAACCGCTCCCTGATCCACCTGGCTGCCGGTTGCCCTGCACACCTGCGGCGCAAGCTCTACCGCACCACCATCCAGGGCGATGCCCCGTTCTGACGACAAGGATTCCATCATGCGCAAATCCATCAGCCGCCTGGCGGCAAGCATCGGGCTGGGCGCAAGCCTCGTTATTGGCAGCCTCGTGGCCCCCGCCGCCGCCCAGGCAGAAGGCAAGATTCGTATCGCCGAACAGTTCGGCATCGTCTACCTGCTGCTCAATGTGGTGCGTGACCAGCACCTGATCGAAAAGCACGGCAAGGCGCAAGGCATCGACATCGACGTCGAGTGGGCACAGCTTTCCGGTGGCTCGGCCATCAACGACGCATTGCTGTCCGGCTCGGTGGATATCGCAGGTGCTGGCGTAGGCCCGCTGCTCACCGTCTGGGATCGAACCCGAGGGCGACAGAACGTCAAGGCCGTGGCTTCGCTGGGCAACTTCCCGTATTACCTGGTCAGCAGCAATCCGGCTGTGAAGACCATTGCGGATCTTTCCGACAAGGACCGCATCGCCGTGCCGGCGGTGGGGGTGTCCGTGCAGTCGCGCTTGCTGCAATACGCCGCGGCGCAGCAATGGGGAGACGAGCAATACAACCGCCTGGACAAGTACACCCTGGCGGTTCCTCATCCTGATGCGACGGCCGCCTTGCTGGCAGGCGGTACCGAACTCAACGGGCACTTCTCAAACCCGCCGTTCCAGGATCAGGCGCTGGCCAACAAGAACGTGCACATCGTGCTCGACAGCTACGACTTGCTTGGGCCGAATTCGCCCACGCTGCTGTTTGCCACCGAAAAATTCCGCAAGGACAACCCCAAGACGTACAGAGCCTTCGTCGATGCCATCGCCGAAGCGGCCACGTTTGCCCAGAACGACAAGGCGGCAGCCGCCGATACCTACATCCGGGTGACCAACGCTAAGATCGACCGCGCAAGCCTCATCAAGCTGATCGACAACCCTCGGTACGAATTTACCGTCACGCCAAAGAACACCTACAAGCTCGCCGAATTTCTCTACAGGGTCGGCGCGATCAAGCACAAGCCAGCGTCGTGGAAGGATTATTTCTTCCAGGATGAACATCCGCTGCAGGGGAGCTGAGCCATGACTGCGCCATTGCCAGGCCACACGGTCAGCACCTTGAGCCATCCTATAGCACCGCCGTTGTTGAACGTGCAGGGCCTTACCCTTGAATACCGCACCCGGCAACGGGTGGTACGCGCTACCCATCAGGTCAGTTTCGAGGTGGATCAGGCTGATCGCTTCGTCCTGCTGGGGCCATCCGGTTGTGGCAAGTCAACCTTGCTCAAAGCCGTGGCCGGCTTCATCGAACCCCGTGAAGGACAGATCCTGCTTCAGGGGCAACCCGTCAGCGGCCCGGGACCGGACCGCATCGTGGTGTTCCAGGAATTCGACCAGTTGCCGCCTTGGAAGACGGTGAAGCACAACGTCATGTTTCCACTGTTGGTATCGGGCCAATTGAAGCGGGCCGATGCTGAAGAGCGGGCGCTTCACTACCTGGAGAAAGTCGGTCTTGCAGCCTTTGCCGATGCCTACCCGCATACGCTATCAGGCGGCATGAAAGCGCGCGTGGCGATTGCCAGGGCCTTGGCCACGCAGCCGAAGATATTGCTGATGGACGAACCGTTCGCCGCACTCGATGCACTTACCCGGCGCAAGATGCAGGAAGAGTTGCTGCTGCTGTGGGAGGAAGTACGCTTCACCTTGCTGTTCGTCACCCACTCCATCGAAGAGGCCTTGGTGGTGGGCAACCGCATCTTGCTGCTCACGCCTCACCCCGGCCGGGTACGCGCCGAGGTGCACAGCCACCAATATCACCTGGGCAGCCTGGGGGGCAGCGATTTCCAGGCCAGTGCCCGGCGCATACACCGTTTGCTGTTCGATGAAGCGGCCGACCCCGCTCAAGTCGATGACATTGGTTTCAACGACATCCGCATTGCCTACTGATCAGGAGCTTGAGCCATGACCACAACCCCTGTGCGCCAGGAATACGAGGTGCAGCTGGAGCCATTGCTCAGCGTGCCTGTGGAACGCGACCTGTCGTTGAGTCAGCGCCTCTGGCAGCACGGTTGGCTGCGCAAGGCCGTCATCCTGATAGTTATCGCATTGCTGTGGGAAGCCGTCGCCCGTTATCAGGACAACGACCTGCTGCTACCGACCTTCCTGCAGACAGCTGCCGCGCTGTGGGAAGGCCTGGTCAGTGGAGAGCTGCCGGCCAAGGTCGGCGTGTCGCTGGTGATCTTGCTCAAGGGCTACCTGCTAGGGATTATCCTGGCCTTTGGTCTCACCAGCCTGGCCGTCTCCACCCAGCTTGGGCGCGACCTGCTGAGCACCTTGACCTCGATGTTCAACCCCCTGCCTGCCATCGCCCTGTTGCCATTGGCCTTGCTGTGGTTCGGGCTAGGCGACAACAGCCTGATCTTCGTCCTGGTGCATTCGGTGCTCTGGGCCCTTGCGCTCAATACCTATGCAGGGTTCCAGGGTGTTTCCGACACCCTGCGCATGGCCGGGCGCAACTATGGCCTCAAAGGGCTACGGCTGGTGATGCACATCCTGGTGCCGGCGGCGTTGCCCTCGATTCTGTCCGGGCTCAAGATCGGCTGGGCGTTCGCCTGGCGCACGCTGATTGCCGCAGAACTGGTCTTTGGTGCCAGCAGCGGCAAAGGTGGCCTGGGTTGGTACATCTTTCAGAACCGCAACGAACTCTATACCGACAAGGTGTTCGCAGGCCTTGCGGTGGTCATCCTGATCGGGCTGCTGGTTGAGGGGCTAGTCTTCAACACCCTGGAGCGCCTGACGGTCAAGCGCTGGGGCATGCAGCGCTGAGCTTGCAAGCGCCGGCGTTGGCCGATCGCATTGGCCAAGGCCAATGCGAGCGTCCCTGGTCATGGTGTTAGATACTGGGCTGCGGCGTTGCTGAGAATCTTGCCGATCTCTTCGCGCAACTGCGCAGGCTGCTCGACCACCAGTTCGTCCCCACGGCTCAAAAGCCACCAGCGCAACGAGCTCCCGTCGCTCACCGTGGCCCGCAGCCGATGCCCCTGGTCATGGGCGGTCAACTGCATGTCGCTGCTCAGTGGAGCCTCTCTGAGCTGGCGCGCCAGTGGGTCACTGATGCGCGCCACCAATTCAATGCCTTCGCCCGGTGGCGCTTGCAGCGCTTCTCCTTTGAGATGCGCCAGCAGATCGGTGGTGCCGCGCAGCTCGCTCACAACGCCCGCGGCCCAGTGCCACCCGTAGGGAATGCTCTTGTCGTTGCGCTCCAGCGGGAAGATCAACGACAGGTCATTGAGGTCGCGCTCTACGGTTCGCTTGCTGACGGTAAAGCCCAGGTCTCGTAGCCGACAAGCCAGCTCGGAACTGGTGAGGCCTGGAGAACGGCCCGGTAGCTGGCGCAGCAGCGCCCACTGACGGCTGAGGGTGGCGCGAGTGGTGGCGAACGGCAAAAGGTAACGTCCTTGTCTAGGCTTGCCGCTCTAGGATGGCGGCACGCGAGGGGCATGGCAATTGGCCACGGACCGCTCAGATCAAGTAAGTGACGTTTGGTTGCCTGCATCCGAATCGTTCGCGACAGGTTTTGACGTCCTGTTGCGCAGAATCACGCCTCATCACAGCCGAAGGTTGAGGTTGTGCGTCGTTCAATGAGGATGAACATGTCTGCTGTCGGCAATATCCATTCGCTGCTCGCCCGCCTGCTTCCGGCACAGGTGATCGTTTCGCCCGCTGTCGCCCGACGCCAGCGGCTGTTTGCAGGTGTCGGCATGCCCAGTCAACGGACGATGCTGGTCAGCCGTCTGGACGAAGCCAGTGACCTGCAAGCGGTCTACCAGGATCTGCGCCTGCAAGCCCTGCAGGGGAATGTGGCAGCGCTGAACGACCTGGGTTGGATCTGGCTCAATGGCAAGTACTGGCGTGCTGATACGGTGTTGGCCGGGCACCTTCTGCGCATGGCGGCATTGCAGGGCAGTGCCGTGGCCTGGTTCAACCTGGGGCAGCAGCACTACTTCGGCAAAGGTGTGGATCGTTCCTACACGCAGGCCGCCGAATGCTACCGCCAGGCGTTCGAGCGAGGCATGTCGCATGCGGCCGCTGCGCTGGGAGACTTGTACGAAGAAGAAGTGTGCGATGGCCGTATGCAATGGCAGGTCGATCCGCAGCTGGCCTACCGATGGTTCCTGCAGGGTGCCGAACAGGGTGAGGCACGCTGTCGTTTCGAGGTTGGCTACCGGCTGATTCACGGCCTGCATGTGCAACCGGAGCTCAAGCCGGCATTGTACTGGCTCGAACTGGCGGCCGCTGCGGGTGTGGTGCAGGCGGCAGAAGAACTGGCCGTGCACTTCAGTCGACGCGATCAGGAGCGCTATCAGCAATGGCGCGATCGCGCCGTGCAGATGGGCAGTACCTTGGCCCTGACCATGAAGCTGGAAGATCAGGTTCAGCCTTGAAGTAATAGAGTGGGTAGCGGTTGGCCTGGCCGTGTGAACAAGATTTCATGCAGGCGCTTCGTCGCCCCCGGTTGACGGAAGGGGGAGCATCAGGCGTATATTGATAGTTAGCAAACTATGAATATATGTGATTCCCATGTCCCTTGATCTTCTGCGTCTTCAGGTCAGCAGTGGCCTGGTCGTTGCCGCTCGGCACTGGCGCCGCATCTGCCACATGGCACTGACCGGCTACGGCATTTCCGAAGCCTGTGCCGCGCCACTGCTGATGATCGTGCGCCTGGGCGATGGCGTGCACCAGGTGGCGGTCGCCCAGGCGGCCGGGCTGGAAAGCCCGTCCCTGGTGCGCCTGCTCGACCAGCTGTGCAGGGCCGGGTTGGTGTTGCGTAGCGAAGATCCGATGGACAGGCGCGCCAAGGCCCTGAGCCTTACGGCTGAAGGGCGCGTGCTGGCCGAGGCCATCGAGGCGGAGTTGGTGAGGGTGCGCGGTGATGTGCTGAGTCGGCTCGATCCAGAAGACCTGCAGGCCACGCTGCGTGTACTGCGCGCATTCGAAGCAGCCGGGCTGGGCAGCACGGGCGGGGTCGCATGAACGGCTTCTTCAGCTCGGTGCCACCGGCGCGCGATTGGTTCTACGGCGTGCGCACATTCGCCGCCTCCATGATCGCGCTGTATATCGCCCTGCTCATGCAGTTGCCGCGTCCGTACTGGGCCATGGCGACCGTCTATATCGTTTCCAGCCCCTTCCTGGGGCCTACCAGCTCCAAGGCGTTGTACCGCGCCCTGGGCACCTTGCTGGGCGCCGCTGGGGCAGTGCTGCTGGTACCGCCCCTGGTGCAGTCGCCGCTGCTGCTGAGCATCGCAGTGGCCCTGTGGACGGGGACGTTGCTGTTCCTCTCGCTGAATGTGCGCACGGCCAACAACTACGTGTTCATGCTGGCCGGGTATACCTTGCCGATGATCGCCCTGGCAGTGGTCGATAACCCATTGGCCGTGTTCGACGTGGCTTCCTCGCGGGCCCAGGAAATCTGCCTGGGGATCGTCTGCGCAGCCGTGGTCGGGGCCATTTTCTGGCCACGACGGCTGGCGCCCGTGGTGGTAGGGGCGACAGGCAACTGGTTCAACGATGCCATTCGCTACAGCGACAGCTATCTTGCCCGGCAGCAGAGCGCGGTCGATGTCGGTGGCATGCGCGGGGCGATGGTGGCGACCTTCAACTCACTGGAGTTGATGATCGGCCAGCTCGGCCATGAAGGTACCGGCCCCCATACCTTGCAAAACGCCCGCGAGCTACGTGGGCGCATGATCCACCTGCTGCCGGTCATCGACGCGCTGGACGATGCATTGGCGGCCTTGCAAGGGCGCGCTGCGCAGCAATTTGAACACATCCTGCCTGTGCTCGATGCTGCACGTGAATGGCTCAAGGGCACCGCAGACAGCCCCTCTGTCCAGCGGTGGGCAGCTCTGCATCAAAGGATCGACGATCTGCGCCCGGATGCGGCTGCACTGGACCAACGGGCCGAGCTGTTGCTGTCCAACGCGCTCTATCGGCTCACCGAATGGGTAGACCTGTGGCAGGACTGCTGTACCTTGCAGCATGCTCTGCGTACCGACGACGCCACCCCCTGGCGCGCCGTTTACCGGCACTGGCGCCTGGCACGCTTGCGGCCATTCTTCGACCGGGGCCTGATGCTCTACTCGGTCACCTCCACCGTCCTGGCCATCATCGTTGCCTGCGGCCTGTGGATCGGCCTGGGCTGGAATGATGGCGCCAGTGCGGTGATCCTGGCGGCCGTCTCATGCAGCTTCTTCGCGGCGATGGACGACCCGGCCCCACAGATCTACCGTTTTTTCTTCTGGACCCTGCTGTCGGTCATTTTCTCGAGCCTGTATTTGTTCCTCGTGCTGCCCAACCTGCATGACTTCCCGATGCTGGTACTGGCCTTCGCCGTGCCTTTCATCTGCATCGGCACGTTGACAGTACAGCCACGCTTTTACTTAGGGACATTGCTGACCATCGTCAACACCTCGACCTTCATCAGCATCCAGGGTGCCTACGACGCCGATTTCTTCACCTTCCTCAATTCCAACCTCGCCGGCCCGGTTGGCCTGCTCTTCGCGTTCATCTGGACCCTGGTCATGCGCCCCTTCGGTGTGGAGCTGGCTGCCAAGCGCATGACCCGTTTCGCCTGGCGCGACATCGTCGAGGTGACCGAGCACGCAACCTTGGCCGAGCATCGCAAGGTGGGTGTAAAAATGCTCGATCGTTTGATGCAGCATTTACCTCGCCTGTCGCAAACCGGCCAGGACAGCAGCGTGGCGCTACGGGACTTGCGTGTTGGGCTGAACCTGCTCGACTTGCTGGCGTACATGCCGCGTGCCGGTCAGGTCGCCCGTGAACGACTGGCCTTGGTGGTCGCTGAAGTGGGTGCCCATTACGCGGCCTGCCTGCGCGCCGGTGAGCGGCTGCACGCGCCACCTGCACTCTTGCGCAACATGGAAAGGGCCCGGCTGGCGCTCAGTCTCGATGAGCCCTGCGAACGCCTCGACGCCCGCCCGCATTTGTTGCATGCGCTGGCTGGCCTGCGCCTGGCGCTGCTGCCAGGCGTCGAGGTCATGCTCGAGCCTGCGGAGCAACTGCAACTACCGTCTGGCCTGGATGGAGCACCCCTGTGATCGGTGAACTGGATATCAGTGGGGTATTCCTGCCCACGCTGCTGGTGATGATGATTGGAACCTACCTGCTGTTTCTGGGTGTCCACGCCGTACTGGTGCGTGTGCACTTCTATCGCCTGGTCTGGCACCGGGCATTGTTCAACGTTGCCCTCTACGCCGTGCTGCTCGGTGCGGTGGACCACTTCTGTCGAAGCCTGATGCTGCCATGAAAAAACCTTTGCTGACCCTGGGCCGTGTGGTCCTTACCCTGTTGGTCGTGACATTTGCCGCCGTACTCGTCTGGCAGATGGTTGTGTACTACCTGTTCGCACCCTGGACGCGCGATGGCCACATTCGCGCCGATGTGATCCAGATCGCCCCGGACGTATCCGGGTTGATCCAGAAGGTCGAGGTGCGCGACAACCAGACCGTCAAGCGTGGCGATGTGCTGTTCACCATCGACCAGGACCGTTTCACCCTGGCGCTGCGTCAGGCCAAGGCCACGCTCGGCGAGCGTCAGGAAACTTTGGCCCAGGCCTCGCGGGAGGTGAACCGTAATCGTAAGTTGGGCAACCTGGTCGCGGCCGAACAGCTCGAAGAAAGCCAGTCGCGCCAAGCGCGCGCCCGCTCGGCGGTCAGTGAGGCGCAGGTGGCTGTCGACAGTGCCCAGTTGAACCTGGATCGCTCGGTGGTGCGCAGCCCCGTGGACGGTTATCTCAACGATCGCGCGCCGCGCAACCATGAGTTCGTAACCGCCGGGCGACCGGTGCTGTCGGTGGTCGACAGTGCCTCTTATCACGTCGATGGCTACTTCGAGGAAACCAAGCTGGGGGGCATTCACATCGGGGACGTGGTGGATATTCGTGTGATGGGCGACAACACCCGCCTGCGCGGGCATGTGGAAAGCTTTGCAGCCGGCATCGAGGACCGCGACCGCAGCAGCGGCACCAACCTGCTGCCCAACGTCAACCCTGCCTTCAGCTGGGTGAGGCTGGCCCAGCGGATTCCGGTGCGGATCGCCTTTGACGAAGTCCCGCAGGATTTCCGCATGATTGCCGGGCGAACCGCCACCGTCTCGATCGTCGAGGACATGCACCCATGAAACGGCTGATGCTCGCAGGGCTATGCCTGTCGCTCGGCGCCTGCATGACGGTCGGGCCAGACTACGAGCTGCCCAAAGAAGCGGCAATCCAGCGCACTGACCTCAACGGCCCCCTGCGCCAAGATGCCGACAGCGTGGTGTCGGCACCGGTGCCGGAAGATTGGTGGCAGTTGTATCACGACCCGCGGTTGAACGCGCTGGTACGCCAGGCCCTGAGTGCCAATACCGAGTTGCGCGTGGCTGCGGCGAACATCGCCAAGGCGCGTGCGCAGGTCGACATTGCTGAGTCTCAAGGGGGCTTCGACGGTGGAGTGAAGCTAGGTGCCCAGCGCCTGCAGGAGTCTGGGGAGGCTTTCTTGCAGCCCGAGAAGGTGCCTGTGGCGAACATCGGCGAGGCGATCATCAGCGCGTCCTACCAGTTCGACCTGTGGGGCACCTTCAAACGTGGTACGGAGGCTGCCAGGGCCAATGCCGATGCGGTACAGGCCGCAGCGGACACGGCGCGGATCACGCTGGTGGCGGATGTAGTCAAGGCCTACACCCAGGTGTGCTCGGCCAACGAGGAATACCACATTGCCCGTGAGTCGCTCGATTTACAGGCGCAAAGCGTCAAGCTCAGCCAGCGCCTGCGCGATGCGGGGCGTGGTGATGAAACTCAGGTGACGCGGTCGCAAACCCAGTTCAAGTCTTTGGGCGCCGAGCTGCCGCGATTCAAGGCCGAACGTGAGACAGGCCTGTATACCCTGGCCGCATTGCTGGCGGTCCCCATGCAGAAGCTGCCAGCAGGAACTGCCGATTGCTCTGAACTGCCGCAGCTGACTCAGTTAGTGCCGGTGGGCGATGGCGCCGCGTTGCTCAAACGTCGCCCCGACGTACGCCAGGCAGAGCGCCAATTGGCGGCTGCCACCGCCAATATCGGTGTAGCGACCGGCGCGCTTTATCCACAGATCAGCATCGGCGCGCAGGTCGGGACCATCGGCATCCTGGACAACCTGGGCGAGCCTGCGACCAACCGCTGGGGCTTCGGCCCGCAGATCAGCTGGAGCATCCCCACCAACGGCACGCGGGCCCGCATTCGCATGGCTGAAGCGTCCACCCAGGCGGCCTTGGCGAATTTCGATGGTGTGGTACTCAATGCCATACGCGAAACCCAGACAAGGCTGGCTCAATACAGCGCACTGCTGGACCGGCGCGATGCACTGGCCGAGGCAGAGAAGTCTGCTCGGGAAGCGGCCGACCAGACGCACCGGTACTACCAGGCCGGGCGTGAGTCATTTCTGGCGGACTTGCAGGCGACGCGGACCTATACCGACATGCGTGCGCAGTTGGCGGCTGCGAACAGCCAGGTTGCAATGGGGCAGGTTGGCGTGTTTCTGGCGCTTGGAGGCGGTTGGAAGCGTCCCATGGAGCACTGAGGGGTAAATAGAGTCTGTGTAAAAGTATCGAGACAAGGGTCAGGCAAGGCGCGCGCAGCCGAGAAAACAGAGTTTACGGTTTGTGAATGAGTGTTCCGCGGCCAATGTACAGCAGGGGCTGCAGCGCAGCCCCAGTCAATCACAAGGTCAGGCCGGCTGGGGCGCTCTCAGAATGTTCTGCAGCAACTGAACACTTTCGACCGCGTCGTGACCCAGGCTGGTCAGGTAGCCCCCGTCGGGTTGATCGGTCAGGCCTTTTTCGTGCAGCCGCTGCGCGGCGGCGATGAGCGTCGGGGATGCGGTGTTGTGAATCTTGATGCCTTCCTGGCTGCTGTCGAGATTGAACAGTGCAAGCACTTCCAGTTCAGCGATCAGTTCGGGTGAAAAGGACATGGCGACTCCTGACTTCCAGACGAGGATAGCGGCACCGCGGGGGTGCCTGAATCTGG
This sequence comes from Pseudomonas sp. WSY_20, assembly GCF_043104335.1. Taxonomy (NCBI): domain Bacteria; kingdom Pseudomonadati; phylum Pseudomonadota; class Gammaproteobacteria; order Pseudomonadales; family Pseudomonadaceae; genus Pseudomonas; species Pseudomonas sp. WSY_20. The sequence continues at coordinate 198,936 of NZ_JBICKP010000030.1, read as the reverse complement.
AGTGTAGCCGGGTTATTCGTCGTCGCCTTGATCCATCTCAGGAGGCAGTTCGGGTAGCGCGCGCAAGGCGTTTTCATACCACTGGCTGTCGAAGGCTCGGTCCTGCGCCAGCATGTTGTCGATCTCGAAGGCCAGCACGTGGGCCATCAGGTTGAGGATATCCTCGCGCTCATACCCGACCAGTGTCAGCTTGTTGAACGTAGCCTTCGCCGCAGCCGGCTCGCCGCTTTCAATTTGGTTTTCAATGGCCTGGGTCAGCGTGGCTTCGGCGAACGCTTCATCGTCATTGTCGATATCGGTGGGCTCGCTCATGGGATTACTCCTGTCGTGGGCGCTACAGTTTGCCACGTCCGTGGTGGCAATGCCTGGTCATTGACCGGGTGCATGACGCTGGTCAGCCGATGGCCAAAAGGGCTATAAAAGCCCTGCCATTCCCATACGGCCCGGAGGCTGTCGAACCATGCTCAAGCTCCACGGATTCCCTGTCAGCAACTACTACAACATGGTCAAATTGGCCTTGTTGGAAAAGGGCGCGCCTTTCGAAGAAGTCCTGTTCTTCAGCGGTCAGACGCCTCAGGTGCTGGAAGTCAGCCCACGGGGCAAGGTGCCGGTACTGCAGACCGAGCACGGCTTTCTCAGCGAAACCACGGTGATCCTCGACTACATCGAGCAGACCCAGGGCGGCAAGGCGCTGCTTCCCGCTGCTCCGTACGCAAAGGCGAAGGTGCATGAGTTGGTCAAGGAGATCGAGCTGTACATCGAGCTCCCTGCGCGTACATGCTACGCCGAAGCATTCTTTGGCATGCCCGTGGAACCCTTGGTCAAGGAAAAGGCGCGCACCGAGCTTCTGGCAGGTTTCGCCACGCTCAAGCGCAACGGGCGTTTTGCACCTTACGTGGCAGGCGAGCAATTGACCCTGGCCGACCTGATGTTCTGCTTCTCGGTCGACCTGGCATGCGCCGTAGGCAAGAAAGTGCTCAACATCGACTTCCTTGAAGATTTCCCTCAGGCCAAGGCATTGCTCGAACTAATGGGGCAGAACCCCCACATGGCGAAAATCGTCGCAGACAAGGAAGCGGCAATGCCGTCCTTCCTGGAAATGATGCGCAACAGGCGCTGAGGCGGCGGGCTAGTCCGACCAGATGGGGGCTTGTGTTACAGCCCCTAACAATCTGAATATTTTTGGCAAAGCGACGGGGCAGGGTAGCCCCCGCCCCGTCACTCAGCGCCGTTAGCGTGCGGCCAGCAACGCCTTGCCGCGCGCCACCGCTGCACGTACCTGCGCCGGTGCCGTACCACCGATGTGATCACGGGCATTTACCGAGCCTTCCAGCGTAAGGACGGCGAATACGTCCTGTTCGATCTGGTCACTGAATTGACGCAGCTCTTCCAGGCTCATCTCTGCCAGGTCCTTGCCGCTATCGACCCCGTACTTCACCGCGTGGCCCACGATTTCGTGACAGTCACGGAACGGCAGGCCACGGCGCACCAGGTAGTCGGCTAGGTCCGTTGCGGTCGAGAACCCGCGCAAGGCGGCCTCGCGCATGATGGCATGCTTGGGTTTGATGGCCGGGATCATGTCGGCGAAGGCACGCAGCGAATCGCGCAGCGTGTCTGCGGCATCGAACAGCGGTTCCTTGTCTTCCTGGTTGTCCTTGTTGTAGGCCAGCGGCTGGCCTTTCATCAGGGTCAGCAAACCAGTCAGTGCACCGAAGACGCGCCCGCTCTTGCCACGCACCAGCTCGGGCACGTCCGGGTTCTTTTTCTGCGGCATGATCGAGCTGCCGGTGCAGAATCGGTCGGGCAGGTCAATGAACTGGAACTGGGCACTGGTCCACAGCACCAGTTCTTCGGAGAAGCGCGAGAGGTGCATCATCGCCACACTGGCGGCGGCGCAGAATTCAATGGCGAAGTCACGGTCCGACACGCCGTCCAGTGAGTTGCCTGCCACGGCTTCGAAGCCCAGCAGCTTGCAGGTCAGCTCACGGTCGATGGGGTAGGTCGTGCCGGCCAGCGCAGCACTGCCCAATGGCATCCGGTTGGTACGCTTGCGGCAGTCGACCAGGCGTTCATGGTCGCGGCTGAGCATTTCGAACCAGGCCAGCAGGTGGTGGCCGAAGGTCACCGGCTGCGCCGTCTGCAGGTGCGTGAAGCCAGGCATGATGGTTTCGGCTTCGCGTTCGGCCTGTTCCAGCAGCCCTTCTTGCAGGCGGGTGATTTCGGCCAGAATCAGGTCGATTTCGTCACGCAGCCATAGACGAATGTCGGTCGCGACCTGGTCATTGCGGCTACGGCCGGTGTGCAGTTTCTTGCCGGTGATACCAATGCGGTCGGTCAGGCGCGCTTCGATGTTCATGTGCACATCTTCCAGGTCGACACGCCAGTCGAAGGTGCCAGCCTCGATTTCGCCCTGGATGGTCTTGAGCCCATCGATGATGGTGTCGCGCTCGGCATCGCTGAGCACACCGACTTGCGCCAGCATGGTGGCATGAGCGATGGAGCCCATGATGTCGTGGCGGTACAGGCGCTTGTCGAAATCGACCGAGGCCGTGAAACGGGCGACGAAGGCGTCTACGGGTTCACTGAAGCGGCCGCCCCAGGACTGATTGGTCTTGTCAGTGCTCATGGTTTCACTCATTACAGGCGTGAACGAAAAATTGCCGCGATGATAACAGGGTTAGGCCCAGTGCCGCAGGGCGCCTGCAGGGTGGGCGCGAGGAAAAGGCATAGCGCGCTGTAGGCAACGGAGATTTTACGGATTGAACGGCAGTGTTCCATGGACCGTCTACAGTTTGACAGAGGCGGGCAGCTAATCTGCCAGCCACAGTGAATCTTTGGCTATCGCACCGGTCTAGAGCGTGACACGCAGCGTCGCTTCAAACACAGCTGTCTACGCTTTTAACCGTGCGAGACTCACTCAGGAATCCAGCGCAATTATGAATGTCCTGATCGTTGATGACGAACCCCAAGACCTCAAGCGCCTAAGCCTAATGTTCGGTGAACTCGAGGGTTATACCGTGCTGGAGCCAAGTGCCACCAATGGTGAAGAGGCCCTTGCGCTGATCGAAAGCCTGAAACCCGACATTGTCCTGTTGGATATCGGAATGCCTGGCCTCGATGGTCTGCAGGTCGCCGCCCGACTGTGCGAGCGTGAGGCGCCGCCTGCGCTCGTGTTCTGTACCGGTGATGACGAGTATGGGGAAGATGCCTTCAAGCAAGCCTCCCTTATCTACGTGACCAAGCCTGTTGACGGGCCGGCGCTTCGGGAGGCACTGCGCAAGGCCGAGCGACCAAACCGCGGCCAGCTGGCCGCGCTCACGCGTCCAGGCCACGAGGGCAGTGGCCCTCGCAGCCACATCAGCGCCAGAACCCGCAAGGGCATCGAGTTGATCCCTATCGCTCAGGTCATCTACTTTATCGCCGATCACAAGTACGTGACCCTGCGTCATGAAACGGGCGAAGTGTTGCTCGACGAGCCGCTCAAGGCGCTTGAGGATGAATTTGGCGACCGTTTTGTGCGTATCCACCGCAATGCACTGGTTGCGCGGGAGCGGATCGAACGCCTGCAACGTACACCGCTGGGGCATTTCCAACTGTACCTTCAAGGGCTCGACGGTGATGCCCTGACCGTGAGCCGGCGCCATGTAGCAGGCATGCGCAAGATGATGCAGACCCTCTGAACGCCTGAGCCAGTGACGCGCCAGCACTCATGACAGCCGCACGGGGGCGTCCCGCTGGGCCTGTCATTGGCAGCTTCGGCCATGCTGTTGATCCGTATCTGCTAGTGCCGCCGGTGATGCTGTTATCATCGGCAGCATTTCTCTGGTTCGGGGCGTTACATGTCCACTCGCGAAATCCGTATTGCCACCCGTAAAAGTGCCCTGGCCCTGTGGCAGGCCGAATACGTCAAGGCGCGCCTGGAACAGGCCCACCCTGGCCTGAAAGTCTCCCTGGTGCCCATGGTCAGTCGGGGTGACAAGCTGCTTGATGCACCCTTGGCCAAGATCGGCGGCAAAGGGCTGTTCGTCAAGGAACTGGAAACCGCTCTGCTCGAGCACGAAGCCGACATTGCCGTGCACTCGATGAAAGACGTCCCCATGGACTTTCCCGAGGGCCTTGGCCTGTATTGCATCTGCGAGCGTGAAGATCCGCGCGATGCCTTCGTGTCCAACCGGTTCGACAGCCTCCAGTCGTTGCCCGCCGGCAGCATCGTCGGAACCTCGAGCCTGCGTCGACAGACCCAACTGCTGGCCCGTCGTCCCGACTTGCAAATCCGCTTTCTGCGCGGCAACGTCAATACACGCCTGGCCAAGCTCGACGCGGGTGACTACGACGCCATCATCCTGGCGGCAGCGGGGCTCATCCGCCTGGGCTTCGAAGCGCGAATCACCGACAGCATCAGCGTCGACGATAGCCTTCCTGCCGGGGGGCAAGGCGCCGTCGGCATCGAGTGCCGCAGCGCCGACGCAGAGATCCACGCGCTCCTTGCGCCTTTGCATCATCTCGATACGGCCGATCGTGTGGTAGCCGAGCGCGCCTTGAACAAGCGCCTCAACGGCGGTTGCCAAGTGCCGATCGCCTGTTATGCCGTGCTCGAACAAGACCAGCTGTGGCTTCGCGGCCTGGTAGGGCATCCAGACGGCGGTACCCTGTTGGTCGCCCAGGCCAGGGCGCCTCGTCTGCAAGCCGAAGCACTCGGTATGCAGGTGGCCGAAGACCTGCTCAACCAGGGGGCTGAGGCCATTCTCAAGGAAGTCTACGGCGAGGCAGGGCATTCGTGAGCCCTTGGCGCCTGCTGTTGACCCGACCCGCCGAGGAGTGTGCAGCGCTTGCCCACACACTGGGCGAAGCCGGCATAGCCAGCAGCTGCATGCCTTTGCTTGCAATCGAACCTGTCATGCTGCAGCGGCCGCAGTTGGAATTGCTCAAGGAACTGTCCACTTACCAGGGGTTCATCGTGGTCAGTAAACCGGCCGCCAGGCTGCTGCTGGCGGCAGCGGAGCAGCGGCAGCTATCCCTACCGCCCCAGGGTTGGTTCACGGTAGGCGCGGCTACAGCTGCGGTGCTGCAGGATGCACAGCTTGATGTCAGCTTCCCCGCAGGCGGGGACGACAGTGAAGCCCTGCTCGAATTGCCTGCGCTGCAACAGGTACTGGCGAACCCAGCGCCGCGCATCTTGATCGTGCGGGGTGTCGGAGGTCGCGAACTGCTGGCAGAGCGTCTTGCTCAGCTAGGTGCTACCGTCGATTATCTGGAACTGTATCGCCGCAACCTGCCGCCCTACCCTGCAGGCTACCTGTTGCATCGCATCGAAGCGGAACGCCTTAATGGCCTGGTGGTCAGCAGTGGACAGGGTTTCGAACACTTGCAGCAACTGGCTGGTAGCCAATGGCCGCAGCTGGCACGCTTGCCGGTGTTCGTACCGAGCCCGCGGGTCGCCGAACAGGCCCGGGCCGCAGGTGCCCAACACGTTGTGGATTGCCGTGGCGCCAGCGCCACGGCCTTGCTGGCAGCCGTGCAGCGCAGCGCTGCACCTGCCGACCCAGGCGCCAAGCTCTAAGGCGGCGCGCCCCCATGCAAAGGATGGATACGTGAGCGAGACTGTCTTGTCCAACAAGGATCAAACATCGGCACAGGCGCCGACGGAGCCTGTCACCCCAATGCCCGCCAAGCGCTCCGGCAATGGCTTGGCCGCGCTGGCCCTGTTGTTGGGCGCTGCCGGCATCGCTATCGGTGGTTGGGGCGCTTGGCAAGTGCACCAACTGCAAGGCAGCGAGTTCGATCAGGGCCAGCACCTGGAGGCGCTGAACCAGCGTGCCGAGGCACTTCAGCAGCGCGAACAGAAAATCAGCGCGCAGTTGGCAGGTCTGCCGGCAGCCAGCGAGCTTGAAGACCGCCGTCGCCTGGTGGCGCAGCTCCAAGGCGATCAACAGCGTCTGAGTCAGCGGCTTGAGACCGTACTTGGTGAAAGCCGCAAGGAATGGCGCCTGGCCGAAGCCGAACACCTGTTGCGCCTGGCGACCCTGAGGCTGTCGGCCTTGCAGGACATCACCAGCGCCAAGGCACTGGTCGAAGGCGCGGACGAGATTTTGCGCGAGCAAAGCGACCCTGGCGCCTTCGCCGCGCGCGAGCAACTGGCCCGCAGCCTCGCCACCCTCAACAATACCCAGCAACCTGACCGCACCGGCCTGTTCCTGAAATTGGCGGCCCAGCGTGAGCTCGTTCAGCAACTGAGCGCCCAGTCGCCCGAATTCGACAATGACGCCAATGCCATGGGTGCGCTGACCAGTGACGGCGATAGCGCCAGTCGCCTGGCCAAATGGTGGTCGGAAATATCCAAGTATTTCCAGATTGAATTCAATGCCGACGAGAATGTGAAACCGTTGCTCGCCGGTCAGCAGCTCAACCAGCTGCGCCTGGCGCTGAGCCTTACGCTGGAGCAGGCGCAATGGGCAGCGCTCAACGGTGATGCGAAGGTCTATGCACAGGCATTGGATGATGCACGCAGCGTGCTGCTGGCCAACTTCAACGCCGACAACCCGCAGAGCAAAGCCATGCTCGACAGCCTCAACGCACTGGCCAAGCAACCCGTTTCGGTCGTGACCCCTGATCTCAGTGAAAGCCTTGCCTCCGTTCAGGCCTATATCCAGCGCCGGCATCTGCCTGCCGAGGACAAGGGAGACAAGCCATGAAGCGTGTCTACCTGTTGGCGGTATTGGCCATTGTGGTGGCGGCGGCCCTCGGCGTGGCCGTTGCCAAGCACAGCGGCTACGTGATGATTTCCTATGGCAGCTTCCGTTACCAGTCCGGGCTTTGGGCCGCGCTGTTGGGGCTGCTGGCCGTCATCCTGGCGCTGCTGGTGTTGCGTTTTCTGGTCGGCCTGGTTCTGGCGTCCGGCGGGGCGGTCAACCCCTGGTCCCGGCGCAACCGCAGCCGGCGTAACCGCGTTGCCATCGAACAGGGCCAGCTGGACTTGGCAGAAGGGCGCTGGGCCAGCGCCCAGCGTCATCTGCACAGGGCCGCAGAGGCTGAACGTCAACCGCTGATGTATTACCTTGGCGCCGCCAAGGCCGCCAACGAGCAGGGCCGTGTCGAGGAAAGCGACGGTCTGCTGGAGCGTGCGCTGGAGCGGCAACCTCAGGCGGAGCTTGCCGTAGCCCTGACCCATGCCCAACTGCAAATGGACCGTGGCGACAACGACGGGGCGCTTCAGACGTTGCTGGCCATGCAGGAGCGCCATCCGCACAACACTCAGGTACTGCGTTTGTTGCAACGCTTGCAGCTCGAGCGCGGCGACTGGCCTGCGCTCATTCGCCTGATGCCGGACCTGCGCAAGAACAAGGTGCTGCCCGCTACCGAGCTTGCCACGCTCGAACGTCGTGCCTGGGGGCAAAACCTGAGCCTGGCACAGACCCGGGGCGAAGATGCGCAAACGGCTCGCCAAGCCTTGGAGCGTGCCTGGCAGCAATTGACCTCCGCCCAGCGTCAGGAGCCGCAACTGGTCCTGGCCTATGCCGAACAACTGCGCCAGCTCGGCGCCCAGGGCGAGGCCGAGCAGGTGTTGCGTACGGCGCTCAAGCGCAGCTACGAAAGCCATCTTGCCCGGCTGTACGGTCTGGTGCGCGGTGAAGATCCCGCGCGCCAGCTGCAGACCGCCGAAGCTTGGCTCAAGGACCATCCCCAGGATGCCAGTCTGCTGCTGACGCTGGGTCGACTCAGCTTGCAGAATCGGTTGTGGGGCAAGGCCCGTGACTACCTGGAAAGCAGCTTGCGCATGGAGCGCAACCCCGAAGCCTGCGCCGAGCTGGCGCGTCTACTCGCTGGCCTTGGCGAAACCGAACGCAGCAATCAGCTTTTCCAGGAAGGGCTTGGTTTGCTCGATGAGCGTTTGCTCGCGCTGCCTTTGCCGGAGACGGTTCGCGCTTGACCTGACCCTGGCCCGCGGGAAGCCGCGGGCTTCATGGGCAGGTAATCTTTCGGTTTGGGGTGGAGAAATCCTGACGTATTTTCTTAAGGTGCGTCTTACACGGCAGTTGGATATTTCCTAGGCAACGCTGGGAATTGTCTCGACTGTTGTGCCTTGAAACAAAGGATGTGTTTCCTCTACCGTTTCAAGTCACGACCACCGATACCGGGACCCCCACTGCCCATGCTGCCGGCCCGCCTGCGTACTTTCTTCTTCCCTGCCTGCCTGGTGGCGCTCACCGCCCTGGTCACTGCATTCAAGCTGCAGGACGCGCTTGGGCTTTTGCCGTGCCTACTGTGCCTGACGCAACGGGTGCTGCTGGCAGGGTATGTCCTGGTGTGTCTAAGCGCGGTGCTGCATGGGCCGACACCTGAAGGTCAACGCCGCTATGCCCAGCTAGCGCTTGGCTTTGCTCTGGGTGGCGCTGCAGTAGCCGCAAGGCATGTCTGGTTGCAGGGGGTTGTTGTCGATGATCTGGTGTGCCCCGTCGCCATCGACCACAACGCCGGGCAGTACTGGACCGAGCTTGCCCGGCAACTGTTTTCCGGGGCCCCTGATTGCAATGCCATGACCTGGAGCTTCATGGACTTGACGCTACCCGAATGGAGCCTGATGGCTTTTGTGCTCCTGGCTGCGTTGGCGCTTGGCCATCTACTTGCAAGTCGCCTGCAGGCCTTGGTCACCCATGACCTCGAACAACGCTGAACCGCCGTACGACCGGTGGTGTTCAGGCGGTTTATTAAACACTTGTACGAAGTTATTACCCTGCGTACCTTGAAGGGCAGCTTGCGTGGGAATAATCTCCGAGCACGCATACCGAAAATCCAAGGTTTGATGCTGTCCTGCTGATTCTGTCTCGTGCCATAGCAGCGCTACGCGAGGAGCAGCGGCATCAGCCCACAGGGGAAGAGATCGCCATGCTCGATAGTTGTCAGAATGCACAGGAACGCTGGGGCGGGGTCAACACGCTGATCGACCGTTGGCTGAGCGAGCGCGAGCAACTGGTTCATGCCTATCGTTCTTTGCGCGATGCCAAGCCTGCCTTTGCAGACAAGGACACCAACGGCGACTTCTGTGCGTTGCTGGTGGACTACGTCTCGGCGTGGCATTTCGAAATCTGTGAACAACTGGTCAGCGAGGCCAAGGCATTCGGAGACACCCGAGCCCTTGACCTTGCAGGCGAGATCAGCCCACGCATCGATGACATTACCCAGATTGCACTGGCGTTCAACGACCACTGCGTCAAGGCTCAATGCAGGGACACCGAGCGCTTTGCCGAGAAGCTCGGCAAGCTTGGCAGCTTGTTGCATGAGCGCTTCGAGCTTGAAGACTGTCTGATCGAAGTGCTGCACAACGCGCACAAGGAAGAAGGCCTGGCGCCCGTCTGAGGGTCATTCAGTCCTTGGTTTGCAGCAACTGGATTTCAAAAACCAGCGGCGTGTAGGGTGCGATCAAATCACCCGCGCCGTCGGCGCCATAGGCCAGTGCGGACGGAATCACCAGTCGCCATTTTGCCCCCACCCGCATCTGCGGCAGCGCCACCTGCCAGCCCTCGATAACCGAGTCGAGGCTGAACCACTGCGGTTCACGGCTTTGGTCGAACACGTCCCCGCTGGGCAACCGCCCCACGTAATTAACCAGTACTTTGGCGCCTGCCTTGGGCTGCGGGCCATTGCCTGCTTGTAGCTCGCTGTACAGCACGCCTTGCATCAACTCACGCACACCAGCACGCGCCCGCTCATTGGCCATGAAACGTACCTCTGCGGCTTCAGGCGCCTGGGGCACAGCGTCTTGCTGCTGCGGTTGGTGCTGTTCGAGCAGCGACTGCATGCGGGCCTGGCTCAACTTCAAGGGCTGTTGCTGGTACGACTGGCGCAAGCCCTCAATGAGCGCATCGAGCTGTAGCCCTGGCATTTCGTGTCGCAGCCGTTCACCCAGGCTGGCGCCCAGGCTGTAGGCGAGGTCCTGATCATCGGTGTTGGCCACGGCCAACATCGGCAGTAGGCAAAAACCTAGAACAATGGATCGAAGCATGACCAATTCCTACGGCGGTGGGTGGCGAAGTATGCCAGTGTCCAGGGCGGTGCGGGCTCGCCCGGTGCCGGGCACATGATGCATTCAGCAACGGCAGTTAGCGTCGGCGATGAGTTGTTGATTGCAGTGTTTGCGATGCGCTATGTACTCAGACGTTGATATGCAACAGTGTATGGATATTGCGGTCAAGATGCCCTAGCGGCCTGCGCAGCGGAAGCATAGTATGAGTCGCACTCTCATCAGTCAGGAGGTAAGTCATGTCGGCCAAGAAAAAGCCAGTCAGCACGCCGTTACACCTGCTTCAGCAACTTTCGGGTAGCTTGCTTGAACATTTGGAAGAGGCCTGCTCGCAAGCGCTGGCTGATGCAGAGAAGCTGTTGGCCAAGTTGGAAAAGCAGCGCGGCAAGGCCCAGGAAAAACTGCATAACGGTCGCTTGAAGTTGCAGGACGCAGCAACGGCGGGCAAAGCCAAGTCGCAAAACAAGGCCAAGAAGGCAGTTGCCGAGCTCGAAGCGCTGCTCGACTCGCTCAAGGACCGTCAGACCCAGACTCGCGGCTACATCCAGCAGCTAAAGCGCGATGCTCAGGACAGCCTGAAACTGGCCCAGGGCGTTGGCAAGGTGCGTGAAGCTGCCACCAAGGCCCTCGACCAACGTGCAGCCCAGGCTGCCGCCCCAGCCGCTACCAAGCCTGCTGCCAAGACCACAGCCGCCAAATCGTCCACCCAAGCTACCGGCAAGGCCAAACCAGCCGCGCGAACCGCAGCGACCAAGCCTGCGGCCAAGGCCGCCGACGCTAAATCCGTGGCAGCCAAACCCGCTGCAAGATCGGCCTCGAAGCCTACCGCGGCCAAGGCTGCCGCGAAGCCGGCCGCGGCCAAGTCCCCTGCCAAAGCAACGGCGGCCAAGTCTTCCGCGACCGAACCTAATGCAGCCCGTCCCCAGGCGGCTAAGGCTGCATCCAAGTCTGCATCAGGCGCTGCGGGCGCAAAAGCCACAAGCAAGCCCGCACCTGCCAAACCCTCCACCCGTGGCACCGCTACCAGAACGGCGACTCGCACTGCCAGCAGCCGCTCCGCGAGTGCCAAGCCGGCAACAGCTGCGCAAGAAAAAGCCCCATCGTCCGGCAACTCGGTGAGCCCTGCCACACCAGTATCCGATGCAAGTGCTGCTCAGTCGTCGTCCACCGACGCCTGATGCGCCAGTGCCGCCGCGCGCAATTGTTCAAGCGCGCGGTGATCTTGCAGCTGGCTCGGCACAAGCCCAGCCAGCCAGTCGCCCGTTTGTCCAGGTCTGCCAGCGGGCCACTGTGATGCACAGGCTTGCAAGCGCTCCAACAGCGCTCTTTCGGCCGAAAGCTCCAGCTTTTTGAGTTGCTCTCGAAGTTCAGCCAACGGTTGATCCTCTTTGGCTGATTCTCGCCATTGTTCGCGCAGGCTTCGCAAGGGCGATACCACATCCCGTTGCCAGGGCCCTGCACAGCCCTGCAATGCCTCGATGCGCAGTTGCTGCACCTCGATTGACCTGGCCTGCAGCCAGGTGGCGCACAATAGCAGGCATACATCGCTCCCTTGCCGTTGCAGGTCGAGGCAAGCCGCTTCCACACCGGGCCTGGCGTACAGGCTCAGGGCGTGATCCCACAAGTCGCTTTGCATGGTTCCACTCGCGCTATGGGCCGAGGAAGCTGGTAGACTCCGCGACCATCATGATCAGACTATCCAACCTCACTTTACAGCGTGGTCCTCAGCGCTTGCTAGATGGCGCCGAGATGACCCTGCACACCGGTCACAAGGCCGGCCTCATCGGTGCCAACGGTGCCGGCAAATCCAGCTTGTTCGCCTTGCTGCGCGGTGAGTTGTCGCCCGATGGCGGTGATTGCCACCTGCCGGCAGACTGGCGGATCGCACACATGCGCCAGGAGGTCGATACCCTTGACCGGGTGGCCGTGGACTATGTGCTCGACGGCGATGTGCGATTGCGCAGGGTGCAGGCTGCGTTGGCAGAGGCCGAACAGGCCCATGACGGTACGGCACTGGCCCGGCTGCACAGTGAGTTGGACAGTGCTGACGGTTATACCGCCGATGCGCGAGCGCGCAAGCTGCTGGCGGGGCTGGGCTTTACCAACGAGCAGATGGACCGCCGCGTCGGCGACTTCTCCGGTGGATGGCGGATGCGCCTGAACTTGGCCCAGGCATTGATGTGCCCCTCCGACCTGTTATTGCTCGACGAACCGACCAACCACTTGGACCTGGACGCCATCCTCTGGCTGGAAGACTGGCTCAAGGGCTACCCGGGCACGCTGTTGTTGATCTCCCACGACAGGGATTTCCTCGATGCCGTGGTCGATCACGTGCTGCATGTCGAACAACGCAAGCTGAACCTGTACAAGGGCGGCTACAGTGCCTTCGAGCGCACCCGTGCCGAACGCCTGGCCCAACAGCAGCAGGCCTACGAGAAGCAGCAGGCGCAGCGCGCGCACATGGAAAAATACATTGCGCGCTTCAAGGCCCAGGCCACCAAGGCGCGTCAGGCACAGAGCCGCATAAAGGCCCTGGAGCGCATGGAGGAGCTGTCAGCTGCTCACGTGGATTCGCCGTTCGATTTCGTGTTCCGCGAGTCGCAGAAAATCTCCAGCCCCCTGTTGAGCTTGTCCGAAGGGCGACTGGGTTACGGCGACAAGGCCATCCTCGAGAAGGTGAAGCTGCAGTTGGTGCCAGGTGCACGCATTGGCCTGCTAGGCCCCAACGGCGCAGGCAAGTCCACCTTGATCAAGAACCTTGCCGGTGAGCTTGAGCCGCTGTCCGGGCGCCTGGTGCGAGGTGAAAACCTCGCCGTCGGCTATTTTGCCCAGCATCAGCTCGACTCGTTGGACGACAAGGCCAGCCCCTTGCTGCACCTGCAGCGCATTGCCCCAACCGAGCGCGAGCAGACGCTGCGCGATTTCCTCGGTGGTTTCGATTTTCATGGCGATCGCGTAGACGAGCCGGTCGTGAATTTCTCAGGTGGCGAAAAGGCACGGCTTGCGCTGTCGCTCATCGCCTGGGAGCGGCCGAACCTGCTGCTGCTCGACGAACCCACCAACCACCTGGACCTGGAAATGCGCCTGGCCCTGACCATGGCCTTGCAGGAATTCGCAGGGGCAGTGGTAGTGGTGTCCCACGACCGGCACCTGCTCAAAAGCACCACTGATGACTTCTTGCTGGTCGCCGATGGCAAGGTCGAACCCTTCGACGGGGACCTCGATGACTATAGCCGCTGGCTCGTGGACTATCGTCAGCGCAACGCGCCGGTCAGTAGCGCGGTAACCAACCCCGACAAGACCGACAAGAAGGCCATGCGCCAAGCTGCGGCAGCATTGCGCCAACAATTGGCGCCACACAAGAAGACCGCTGACAAGCTTGAAGCTGAACTCAACCAGGTGCATGCACAGTTGGCCGAGATCGAGGCTGCGTTGGGTGATGGTGGTCTCTACGAAGCGGCGCGCAAGGAAGAGCTGCGTGAATTGCTGGCCCGGCAAACTGCGCTCAAGCAACGTGAAGGTGACCTCGAAGACGCTTGGATGCAGGCATTGGAAACGCTTGAAGCCATGCAGGCCGAACTCGAAGCGCTCAGCTGACGCGCGCTCTGCGAGCTTTGCTACCGGCCTCCCGGAAGCAGAGCTGCAGAATCGTTCAAATTGCGCTGGTCATTTTTTCATCGGCACCTTAGCTTAATGTTTTGAAACATGTGCATGAGCGAGGTGTGGGATGTCGATGGAAGTGTGGTTGGGCTTTTTTGCCGCCTGCTGGGTAATCAGTCTGTCTCCCGGCGCGGGCGCTATCGCCTCGATGTCCAGCGGGCTGCAGTACGGGTTCTGGCGCGGTTACTGGAATGCGCTGGGCTTGCAGATCGGCCTGGTGATGCAGATCGCAATCATTGCTGCAGGCGTCGGGGCCATCCTGGCTGCCTCGGCTACCGCCTTCCATGTGATCAAATGGTTCGGCGTCGCCTACCTGGTGTACTTGGCCTATAAGCAATGGCGCGCCCTGCCCATGGACATGAGCGATGAATCCGGTATACGACCCATCGGCAAACCGCTGAGCCTGGTGTTCCGGGGTTTTCTGGTGAACGTCAGCAACCCCAAGGCCCTGGTATTCATGTTGGCGGTGCTGCCGCAGTTCATCAATCCCCATGCGCCTTTGCTGCCACAGTACATCGCCATCGCCGCGACCATGGTTGCCGTCGACATGCTGGTGATGGCGGGCTATACCGGGCTTGCAGCCCGCGTGCTGCGGGTGCTGCGCACACCCAGGCAGCAAAAGCGCCTCAACCGTACCTTTGCCGGGCTGTTCATCGGTGCGGCCACGTTCCTGGCCACCTTGCGCCGCGCGCCGCTGTAGATCCAGGGCAGGGGGGCTGCGCCTTTTGGCTCACAGCCATCTGCTCAGGGCATTAGTGGGATTTATCGAGTCTTCTGCTTTGGCGCGCTGTCTATTTCCCAGGCACGATGATTGCGGTCATCCTGCCTGGGGCGCTGATGCCCACCCTTGAGCGCAAGCTCTTAAACAGGACTGGCGCTTACACCGAAGCGCATGCCGGCACTGCGGAGGAATCATGGACAAACCGACTCACCACTTTTCCGAATTGTTCAAGCAGCTTGGACTGGACGACGATCCGGTCGAGATCGAGCGCTTCATCACCACCCATTCGCCGCTCGACGATGATGTGAAGTTGGTCGATGCACCGTTCTGGAGTGAAGGCCAGCGTGCTTTTCTCAAGGAAAGCTACACTGCCGATGCCGACTGGATTCCCATGATCGACCAGTTGAACGAAGCACTTCATCCGGCCAAAAAATAAGTTACCCGCAGCGAAAGAGTAAGTGGCCGTGAGTCGCCCCAGTCAATGCGCCGTTACCGCCATTCAAGCGGGATAGGGTGTGGACCGTTCTGGACTCGACTGACGGCCAGCCTTACCTGTGGCGCGTGCGGGAAAACGCGTTTCCAAGCGTTTCACTCACCGCGGATGTACTGCTCGAGCTGCAAGATCAGCCCTGCCTGCTCCGCAATGGTCTCCTTGACCAGGTCGCCAATCGACAACAGCCCCAACAGCTCACCGTTGCTCACCACCGGTAGATGGCGCAAATGCCGGTTGGTCATCAGGTTCATGCAGTATTCAAGGTTGTGCTTCGGCTCCACGGTGACCACCGGTGCGCTCATGATATCGCGCACCGGCGTGGCGGCCGACGAGCGTCCCTTGAGCACCAGCTTGCGCGCATAATCGCGTTCACTGACGATACCTACCACCTCGTTGCCTTCAACGACAGGCAATGCGCCGATGTTCATCTCGGCCAACAGTCTGAGGGCGTCGAGCACTGAGTCGTCCGGGCCGATGGTATACACGGTCTGGTGTTCGGACTTGCTCTTGAGGATTTGTTCGACGTTTTTCATGGCGGCCTCTGCGGGTGGAGGAAAACACTGGCGACGGTCATGCAAGCATCGACCACCCGGCGCCGTCCGGCAATGCAAGAAACGGCATCGAGGTGATTGAAAAACGTCATGAGCATGCAGAGGGCGTCTGCCTCAACCCTTTCGGGTGATCAGTCGTCGGTGGCAGTCCTCGGGGCTCAACTGCCGGCCTGCACGGGATCGAACGATGATCGTCTCGATGGGCTCGTCCGTCACGTTATCCAGCATGATCGAATGGCACTCGCCTGAACCGTACAGGAAACGCTCTCCCCACTGGCGCATGCTGATGACAATGGGGAAGGCGGCCCGCCCCATCTCGGTCAGCACATACTCCTTGTAAGCGCTTCCATCCGAAGCAGGCCGGACCTCGAACACGCCCAATTCGACCATTGCCTTGAGCTTTACGGTGAGGATGTTCTTGGCGACACCAAGTCGCTTCTGAAAATCACTGAACCGCCGTACGTCGTCGAACGCTTCGCGGATGATCATCAATACCCATCGGTCCCCAATCGCTTCAAGGGTGCGCGCTACTGGGCATTCACTGCGCGCTAGCTGTTCCTGTTTGGCCATGTTTGTCCGTGAGCAGATGATGAAAAGCGCTAACCATATGGGAAAACGCTCGTGGTCAGTTGTTGCATTTTAAAACCTGTTTTGTTAAAAGTCGCTACAAGTGGTTTCTTTTCAAAACCAGGTACAGGGACGGAAGTGCATGCCGTACAGGCCAGACAGCCCGGACAAGCGCGCGGCGACAGCCGAAGCGTCTAGCAACGGTTACGGCACGGCGCGCTGCGACATACCGCGTAAGACCACACTCAGTCCTTCCCAAACCTTCCTCTTTGCCATCACCTGCGCAATGGCCGTGGCAAATGTCTACTTCGCCCAACCGCTGCTCGAGTCCATGGCCAGCAGCCTGGCGGTGCCTGCCAGCACCATCGGCATCGTCGTCACGGCCACCCAGGCAGGTTATGCGGTCGGTTTGCTGTTCATCGTGCCGCTGGGCGACTTGGTCAGCCAGAAAAAACTTATTCTCTGCCAAATGCTCCTTAGCGCCTTGGCCCTCTGTGCCGTAGGGCTGGCGCAGGCCTGGGCCGTGGTGCTGGGTGCCATGGTTTTGGTGGGATTGATGGCCGTGCTGGTGCAAGTGGTGGTGGCCTACGCTGCGGCACTGGCAAGCCCCGAGCAACGTGGCCAGGCTGTGGGGACTATGACCAGCGGCGTGGTCCTGGGGATCCTGCTTGCACGTTTCGTGTCTGGCGCGATGGCCGATCTGGCCGGGTGGCGCAGCGTGTATTTCGTGTCGGCAGCGCTGATGGCAGGGATGGCCTTGGTGTTGTGGCGCATGCTGCCCGCGCCTCCACGGGCTTCGGTCAGCGGCGGCTACTTTGCCTTGCTCCGTTCGGTGCTGCAGCTGTTTCTCAGCGAACGTACCCTGCGCGTGCGCGGGGTGTTCGCGTTGCTCATCTTCGCAGCCTTCAGCGTGCTCTGGACCTCCATGGTCCTGCCGCTCAGTGAGCCAGACCTTGCGCTTTCGCATACCCAAATCGGGCTATTTGGCCTTGCCGGCGTAGCAGGGGCCCTCGCCGCGGCGAGGGCCGGACGACTGGCAGACCGTGGCCTGGGCAATCGCACCACAGGCATTGCGCTGGTCTTGTTGACCCTGTCCTGGCTCCCGACGGCGTTCGTCCACAGCTCGCTGCTGGCAATGGTGCTGGGCGTGGTGATGCTCGACTTTGCGGTACAGGCCGTGCACGTCACCAACCAAAGCCTGATCTTCGCCGCACGACCAGACGCACAAAGCAGGCTCGTTGGCGCGTACATGTGCTTCTACTCGTTGGGCAGCGGGCTTGGCGCCATCGCGGCGACCTATACCTACGCCCAGGCGGGTTGGGTAGCCGTTTGCCTAGTGGGCGCATCAATCAGTGCCGCCGCCTTGATCTACTGGCTGTGGTTGATGTTCGAAACGCGCTGACGCAGGAGGGGGGCGGTCTAGTGGCGTCGAAACGTTGGTCTACGGCCGGTTTGGATATGCACTACCAGCTGGCGAAGGCGTACGAATGTGAAAGGTGCCACATTTCCAAGGCCCATACCTAAGGTGACCCGATAATGAAACCCTTGCATGGAGTGCTGGCTGTACTGGTGACATTGATATGGGGTATCAATTTCTCGGTGATCAAGCTGGGCTTGGCAGCGATCGATCCGCTCATTCTTGCCGGCTTGCGTTTCGGGCTGTGCGCGTTGCCCGCTATCTTCTTTGTCCGTAAACCCGACGTACCTCGGCGCTTCATCATCTTGTATGGCTTGGTTTTCGGGGTCGGGCTTTGGGGTATGGTGAACCTCGGCATTCAAGCCGGGTTGTCAGCGGGTGTCGCTTCGCTGGTATTACAGTTCAGCGCTTTTTTTACGCTGCTGCTAGGTGGAGTGGTTTTCAAGGAGGCACTGACCCGTTTTCAAGTGCTCGGTATGCTGATCGCCAGCACAGGCCTGCTGTGCATCATAAAGTTCAGCGGTGGATCGGTGACCTGGCCTGGTCTGGCGTTCGTGCTGGCCGGTGCTGCCTGCTGGAGTATCGCCAATACCATCGTCAAGAAGGCCCAAACCAACGACGTGTTCGGATTTCTGGTGTGGTCCAGCGCGGTCGCGCCGGTTCCTTTGTTCATACTGGATTATGCAGTGCATGGCGGCGCAGGCTATGGTGCGCTGTTGCGCCAGATGAACAGCACTGCTGTCTTTTCGCTTTTGTTTCAGGTCTATCCCAATACATTGTTCGCGTACTGGATCTGGAACTCTTTGCTCAGGACTTATCCCCTGTCTACGATTGCACCGCTGTCGCTGCTGGTGCCGATCTTCGGCCTGGTTGGGTCGGTTCTGGTGTTCGGTGAACGCTTGACGGCAGGCATAGCATTGGCTGCAACGTTGATCATGCTCGGTCTGGTTGTAGGGCTTTATGGTCGCCGGCTCGTCACCGCCTTGTTCGCACGCGTTCGCGCTGCATGACGATCCCAACGCGAAGGTCGGGTCGTCATGCACAAGCGGGCGGAGCCCAGGCTCAAGAAGGCAGATGCTTCAGAGCTTCGGCATCTGCCCAATCCGCGCCACCATTTCGCTAACCACCTGCAGGTCCAGCATGAACTGGTCCACGGTCTTGAACTCGTTGTCGTTATGCCCGGTGTACTTCACGCCGGGCATTGCCAGACCAAACTGCACGCCGTTGGGCAGGTCATGAACCGAGGTGGCCCCGGCGGACGTACCGAAGGTGTGCTCCATGCCCAGGTTTTCGCTGGCCACGGCCAGCAGTGCCTTGACCCACTCGCCTTCTGGGTTGCGGTACATCGGCTCATCCAGGCTGTAGTCGTAGGCGGGCGTGATATGGCTCTGCTGCGACCATTTGCCGAGCTTGTCGGCGATTTCATCCTTGATCGTTGCGACCGCCTTGCCCTTGGGAATGCGCAGGTTGATCGCCAGCTTCAAGCCTTTGTCATCCACACCGACGAAGGTTGGCGAGGCGGTAAGCGGCCCCATGAACGCATCGTCATAGGCGATGCCCAGCTTCTTGCCCAGGTAGTCCAGGCCCCAGTTGTCCGCCGCATAGCGGGCAGCATCGGTGAACTGGTTCTGCTTCAATGGCACCGTTTTGCCCACGCCATTGATGAAGTCCAGCATGCGCGCGACAGGGTTCACGCCCGATTCGGGTTCTGAGGAATGAGCTGACATACCGGTTACGGTGAGCACCACCTGCTTGCCGTCGGGTTTGGCAGCGATGCTGAAGTCGCCACCGTTTTGCTTCACGTACTCGGCACCGGCCGTGTTCAGTCGCTGCGCCAGGGCGCTGGAGTCGTCGGTGAGCAAGGTCGCTACCGAGGTGGACGGGATCTGATTGGTAGCAAGCCCACCGGTGAGGTTGACGATTTCGGCCCCCTGGCCGCTGGCCGCACGCTTGGCAAAATTCGCCATTATGGTGCCGTAGCCTTTTTCCGCGATGACTACCGGGTAGCCGCCATCCAGGGCGAGGTTGTAGTCAGGCGTGGGGTTGCGCTCGAAGTAGTACGGGATGGCATCGCCGCTGGTTTCTTCGGTGGTGTCGATCAGCAGTTTGAATTGCCGCGCCAGGGGCAGGTTTTCATCCTTGGCGACCTTCAGGGCATACAGCGCTACGACGATGCCATTCTTGTCGTCCTCGGTACCGCGGCCGTACATGCGATCACCGACCAGGGTCACCTTGAACGGGTCCAGGCGCGTGCCGTCGGCAAGCTTCCAGTTTTCCGGTGTGACAGGAACCACGTCGGCATGGGCATGGATACCGACCACTTCCTTGCCGCTTCCCAGGGAGATTTCGTAGACACGGTTGTCGACGTTGCGAAAAGCCAGCCCAAAGCCTTCGGCCAGTGCCTTGATCTTGTCGGCGATCTTCAGGAACTCAGGGTTTTCATGCTGAGGTGTACCCTCGACGGTGACCGTGGGAATGGCCACCAATTCGCGCAGCGTCTGGGTGGCGGCCTTGCCGTACTTGATGCGGGTGTAGAGCCCGAGCAGGCGATTGATCTCGTTCTGCTGCTCGGCGTCCAACGGCTTGCCGGCCAGGTAAGTGTCCAGGGTGGCGCCCAGGCCATCGGCCTGGTTCAGGTCGCTGCCTTTGAGCTTGCCGAGAAACTGCTTGAAGTCATGCGGATCGCTGCCGTCGAACGCCTTGACGATCGCCGCAGACTGCTGCTGGGTGAGGTTGGCCTGGGCAGGCAATGTGAACAAGCCGATGCTGGCCGCCAGCAGGGAAACAGAGGTGAGCTTTTTCAGGTGCATGAGTGTACGCATTCCTTCGCCAGTCATTGATGAGGCCCCGTCGTGCGGGAAGGCCCTCACGCTAACACCAATGACCTGTGGTACGGCAGTACCAGGCGTGTGACATGGCGCACAAACGAAAAAGCCCCAGGCGTTGGCCTGGGGCTTTTCATGTATGGCGCACTCGGCGGGATTCGAACCCACGACCCCTGCCTTCGGAGGGCAGTACTCTATCCAGCTGAGCTACGAGTGCAACGCGCACGCATGATACCTATCTCGTTCGTCGGCGTCCATCGCCTTGATCTGTAGCCCTTTTTACCTGCTGCCGTGTTTCGCCTCCATGGTGCTGCTGCCTAGGGCTACTATTTTCGATTCGTGCTCGCCCAGGTCCGGCGGGCTGCATTACGCCAGGCCAGCGGGCCGATTTCAGATTAAGGTGTTCAACCGCTCGTTCTTTTTTTCGAACAGCCTATTGTCCAACACCCCAGCAGACGCTTAGCATTCGTTTGAGATTTCAAACGCTCGGAGCCCTGCGCTGGGCGCTTTCAACAATCAACAATTCGGGAAGCCGACATGCAGCTCAAAGACGCTCAGTTGTTCCGCCAGCAAGCCTTCATCAACGGTGAATGGCTGGATGCGGACAGCGGCCAGACTATCAATGTGACCAACCCTGCCACGGGCGAAGTCATTGGTACCGTGCCGAAGATGGGTACTGCGGAAACCCGCCGCGCCATCGAGGCAGCCGACAAGGCCCTGCCGGCCTGGCGTGCCCTGACCGCCAAGGAGCGCTCGACCAAGCTGCGTCGCTGGTTCGAACTGATGATCGAAAATCAGGACGACCTCGCTCGCCTGATGACCACCGAACAAGGCAAGCCGCTGGCTGAAGCCAAAGGCGAAATCGCCTATGCCGCCTCCTTCATCGAGTGGTTCGCCGAAGAAGCCAAGCGCGTCTATGGCGACACCATCCCGGGCCACCAGCCTGACAAGCGCCTGATCGTCATCAAGCAGCCGATTGGCGTCACTGCGGCCATCACCCCGTGGAACTTCCCGGCTGCCATGATCACCCGTAAAGCCGGCCCGGCCTTGGCCGCTGGCTGCACCATGGTGCTCAAGCCTGCCTCGCAGACGCCGTACTCCGCGCTGGCCCTGGTCGAACTGGCCAACCGTGCCGGTATTCCGGCGGGCGTGCTGAGCGTGGTCACCGGCAGTGCTGGCGAAGTCGGCGGCGAGCTGACCGGCAACGCCTTGGTGCGCAAACTCTCCTTCACTGGCTCCACCGAAATCGGTCGCCAGCTGATGCAGGAATGCGCCAAGGACATTAAGAAAGTATCCCTGGAGCTGGGTGGCAACGCCCCGTTCATCGTGTTCGACGACGCCGATCTGGATAAGGCAGTCGAAGGCGCGATCATCTCCAAGTACCGCAACAACGGCCAGACATGCGTCTGTGCCAACCGTATCTACGTGCAGGACGGCGTCTATGACGCGTTCGCGCAGAAGCTGGCCGCCGCTGTCGCCAAGCTCAAGATCGGTAACGGCCTGGAAGACGGCACCACCACTGGCCCGCTAATCGACGGCAAGGCCGTGGCCAAGGTGCAGGAGCACATCGAAGACGCAGTGAGCAAAGGCGCCAAGGTCCTGTCCGGCGGCAAGCTGATCGAAGGTAACTTCTTCGAGCCGACCATTCTGGTCGACGTGCCCAAGACCGCTGCCGTTGCCAAGGAAGAAACCTTCGGCCCGCTGGCGCCGCTGTTCCGCTTCAAAGACGAAGCCGAAGTCATCGCCATGTCTAACGACACCGAGTTTGGCCTGGCCTCCTACTTCTACGCCCGCGACATGAGCCGTGTGTTCCGTGTCGCCGAAGCGCTGGAATACGGCATGGTAGGCATCAACACCGGCCTGATTTCCAACGAAGTGGCGCCATTCGGCGGTATCAAGGCTTCTGGCCTGGGCCGCGAAGGCTCCAAGTACGGTATCGAGGATTACCTCGAAATCAAATACCTGTGCATCAGCGTCTGATCGCACGGTAAAGGCTTTACCTCTGCCAGCGGGGCGCGAGAGCGACGTTCCGCTGGCCTTTTTTACATTGCAGCACCTGGTGGCCAGGGCGCTCGCGGCAGTCGATCAACGAATACTGACTGCGGGCAACCCCAGCTACCCCCGAATAAAAGCGCCATGTTCAACGGCGCAATGAGGGCATTATGAGCAAGACCAACGAATCCTTGATGCAACGCCGTGTCGCCGCCGTTCCACGTGGCGTCGGTCAGATCCACCCGATTTTCGTTGAATCGGCCAAGAACTCCACCGTCATCGACGTCGAAGGCCGCGAACTGATCGACTTCGCTGGCGGTATCGCCGTGCTGAACACCGGGCACCTGCACCCAAAAGTGGTTGCAGCGGTGCAAGAGCAGCTCACCAAGGTCAGCCACACCTGCTTCCAGGTGCTGGCCTATGAGCCCTACGTAGAGCTGTGCGAAAAGATCAACAAGCTGGTGCCAGGTGACTTCGACAAGAAGACCCTGTTGGTATCCACCGGCTCCGAAGCGGTCGAGAACGCCGTCAAGATCGCCCGTGCCGCGACCGGCCGCGCTGGCGTGATCGCCTTCACCGGCGGCTACCACGGCCGTACCATGATGACACTGGGCCTGACCGGTAAAGTCGTGCCGTACTCCGCAGGCATGGGCCTGATGCCAGGTGGCGTCTTCCGTGCACTGTTCCCGAGCGAGCTGCATGGCGTCAGCGTTGACGATGCCATCGCTTCGGTCGAGCGCATCTTCAAGAACGATGCCGAGCCACGTGACATCGCCGCTATCATCCTCGAGCCCGTACAAGGCGAGGGCGGCTTCCTGCCAGCGCCTAAAGAGCTGATGAAGCGTCTGCGTGCCCTGTGTGACCAGCACGGTATCCTGCTGATTGCCGACGAAGTGCAGACCGGTGCAGGCCGTACTGGCACCTTCTTCGCCATGGAGCAGATGGGCGTTGCGCCTGACCTGACGACCTTCGCCAAGTCCATCGCTGGCGGCTTCCCGCTGGCCGGTGTGTGCGGCAAGGCTGAATACATGGACGCCATTGCACCGGGCGGCCTGGGCGGCACTTATGCCGGTTCGCCAATCGCCTGTGCTGCGGCCCTGGCCGTCATCGATGTATTCGAAGAAGAAAACCTGCTGGACCGCAGCAAGGCCGTGGGCGAGCGCCTGACTGCCGGCCTGCGTGAAATCCAGCAGAAGCACCCGATCATCGGTGACGTGCGTGGCCTGGGTTCGATGATTGCCGTCGAAGTCTTCGAGAAAGGCACTCATGCCCCTAACGCTGCAGCTGTCGCCCAGGTCGTTGCCAAGGCACGCGACAAGGGTCTGATCCTGCTGTCCTGCGGTACCTACGGCAACGTCCTGCGTATTCTGGTGCCGCTGACCGCCGAAGACGCCCTGCTGGACAAGGGCCTGGCCATCATCGAAGAGTGCTTCGCTGAACTCGCTTGATGTAGCTGGCTTTAAAAAAACCCGCTTCGGCGGGTTTTTTCATGTCAGCAATATACAGACGGCAGGCGGCGGCGATGCTCACCCCTGAACGATCTGGTTCTTGCCTTGGCGCTTGGCTTGATACATGGCTGCGTCGGCGCGGGCATACAAGCTGTTCAGGGTGTCATCGTCATCCAATAAACCCGTCAGACCCTGACTCACCGTCACGCTGTAGGTCTGGCCCTCCTGGCCGAAGCTCAGCCGCTGAACCTCCCGCTGCAACCGTTCGGCGATCTGTTCTGCCACTTTGGCCTTACAGCCCGGGAACACCGCGGCAAACTCTTCACCCCCGATCCGGCCGAACAGATCACCTCGGCGCAGTACGGTCCTGCCGCTGTGGGCGATACGCTGCAGCACCTGGTCGCCTTCCTGGTGGCCATAGCTGTCATTGATGTTCTTGAAATCGTCGATGTCCAGAAGCAGGAACGTCAGCGGTGTACCGTCTTCGCGTGCCTTGTCAAACGCCTGCTTGGCGCATTCGAAGAAGTGGCGACGGTTACTGCTCTGGGTCAGGACATCGGTAGTGGCCAGGCGCTGAAGCTCGCCCTCCAGTCGTTTCTTGTCGGTGATGTCTTCGGCAATGCCAACGATGGTTACCCGATCGTTACCTGGCTGCTGGCTGACGTAGCACTTGTCGCTTAACCAGCGCAGTTCGCCATCGCCATTGAGAATGCGGTATTCGCGGTGTTCCACGGAGCCTGTGGACAGTACCTGAGCCAGGCTCTGTTCGGCAAATTCAAGATCATCCGGATAGATGCTGTCGCGCCATACGTTGAAGTCGGCCATGACCCGGCAGACAGGGCGACCGAAGATGCGCTCGAATGCAGGGCTTACGTAGAGCACTTGCCGCGTTTCCCAATCGAAGGCCCACAGTACGGCGTTGACACTTTCGAGCAGCGAACTGAACAACTGCTCACGTTCGCTGAGGCGGGCGACTTCGCTTTGGGCATGCATCAGTGCCAGCAGGGTTTGAGCAGCGTCGGGGGGAGGAGTACCGGGCAGAATCTTGGGATTGTTCTTGGCCATGTGCACAGAGCGCGCTCGACGGGTAAAGGTGCGGCCACCTTCCGGCCGATGTGGGCAGTTCGAGTCGAAACAGAGCAGTGAAGTTCCTGAGCTTACGCCCCAGAACGGGGCGTATCGATCAACGGAGGTCAGGCAGCGGTCGGGCGCAGGGAATAGGTTTTCAACTGTGACGCAAAGTCGCGTAGGGCGTGGATGCCACTGGTCTCGGCCTCATGCACCCAATCCTTCATGGCGGCAAGCATGTCGTGGCCGTTGGCGCTAGTCCGCGCCCAAATCTGCTGCAGGGCCAGGCGTTTCTCGTAAATGGTCTTCAATGCCTGGCTGTGCGCCAGCATGGACTCGATACGGACATGGTGGCGATCCTCCAGCAAGCTGGTCTCGCGGGACAGCAGGCGCTTGGCGCGTCGGAAATGGTGGCTGACCGAGGCATCGACGCGGTCCAGTTCCTGTTTGACCAGCGGGCCGATCACAAGCTTGCGGTACTGGGCCATGATCTGGAAGCGGTTGTTCAGAATGGCCATGGCAGTGTCCATGTCCAGGCTGGCCTTGCCGGCAACGCGGTGGGCGATGGGGGCCACGCGCTGGACCTTGGCCAGCCGCAGCAGGCAGAACAGGCGAATCCACGCCCAGCCCATGTCGAATTCCCAGCGCCTGACCGAAAGTTTGGCCGAGTTGGGGTAGGTGTGGTGATTGTTGTGCAGCTCTTCGCCGCCAATGACGATGCCCCAAGGCACCAGGTTGGTGGCAGCGTCGCGGCATTCGAAATTGCGATAGCCCACGGCATGGCCCAGGCCATTGACTACCCCGGCTGCCCAGAAGGGAATCCACATCATCTGCACGGCCCAGATCGTGATGCCGGCGGTACCGAACAGCAGCAGGTCGATGAGCGCCATCAGCACGATACCGCCCAGCTTGTAGCGGGAGTAGAGGTTGCGTTCGACCCAGTCGTCCGGGCAGTTCTTGCCGTAGATGCGCAGGGTCTCAGGGTTGCGCGCCTCTTCGCGGTAGAGCTCGGCCCCTTTACGAAGCACCGTGCTCAAGCCCTTGTAGACTGGGCTGTGCGGGTCGTCCGGGGTTTCGCACTTGGCGTGGTGCTTGCGATGAACAGCGGTCCATTCACGGGTGTTCTGCGCCGTGGTGAGCCACAGCCAGAAGCGGAAGAAATGCTTGAGCCCGGAATTGAGCTCCAGCGCGCGATGCGCGGAATAGCGATGCAGGTAGACCGTGACGCTGACAATGGTCACATGGGTCATCAACAAAGTGATGCCGACCAGTTGCCAGGCCGACAAGTCGAGCAGGCCGTTGTACCACATAGGTAGAGATACCCTCGAAATTCAGGGGAAAGGTGCGATTATCCCTGGGTCGGGAAATAAAACCAGTCAAAGCTGACCACGCGATGTTTCAGCGGGGCGGCGGTGCGCGGCATGCCTTGGCGCGAGGCCTTTGCAAAGCGGCAACCGCACGTCGGGCAGCAGAAGCTTTATAATCCCCCAACACTTTCCATGGGCAATTCCACCCGACATGTCTGTTTCCGTTCGCGACGCCTTGCGCATGGCTGCGCTCTATGTGGTGCTCTCGATCCTCTGGCTGGTGCTGGCCGAGGTGGTGCTGCACAGCATGACTGAAGACCCCCTGGCCCTGACGGTGGGGCGCCAGATCAACGTCGTGGTCTGGGTGTTGCTCAGCGCCTTGCTGATCTACGTCTCGCGTGTGCGGCTGTTGAACTTCATCGGTGCCGGTGCGCGCCTGCGCGGCGAAGACCGTGAGCGCCTGCGCATGGCCGCCGCGGTGTTCGACTGCACCCTGGAAGGGGTCCTTGTGACCGACCGGCAGGGGGTGATCGTGCACGTCAACCGCGCGTTCATGCGCATCACCGGCTATCAGCAGGATGAGGTCATCGGCCAGCGCCCGAGCAAGTTCAAGTCGGGGCACCATGGTGCCGCGTTCTACCAGCAGATCTACGCGGCCCTGACCGAGACTGGGGAGTGGAGCGGCGAGATCTGGAACCGCCGCAAAAGCGGTGAAATCTATCCTCAATGGCAAACCATTCGCGCCATTCGTGACGACGAAGGCGAACTGAGCCATTACGTGGCGGTATTCAGTGACATCAGCGCCATCAAGCATTCGGAGCAGGAGCTGGCCTACCTGGCCCACCATGATCCCCTGACCGACCTGCCCAATCGCTTGTTGTTCACCGACCGGGTCCAACAGGCGTTGGCTGCGGCCCAGGCCAAGAAGCGCGGTTGTGCGCTGCTGCTTCTGGATCTCGATCATTTCCAAAGCATCAACGACGGGCTGGGTCATACGATCGGCGATCAGTTGCTTAAGTTGGTGGGCGCCCGCCTGGGCGAAGTGGTGAGCAGCGGGGTCACCCTGGCGCGCCTGGGCGGCGACGAGTTCGGCGTCCTGGCCGAGCACTGCCAGGACCTGGGGCAGGCGGCAAAGCTGGCCCAGCGCATCATCGAACGCATGCGCGAGCCCTTCCTGTTCGAGGGCCATCGCTTGTTCATCAGCGTCAGCGCAGGCATCAGCCTGTTCCCAAGCGACGCCCTGAGTGCCGAGCAGTTGCTGCGCAATGCCGATTCGGCGCTGTACAAGGCCAAGACCAACGGTCGCGCCTGCTACGCCCTGTACACCGAGGAGCTGACAGCGCACGCCCAGTTGCGCGTGGAAACGGCCGGGGAATTGCGCCGCGCCCTCGAGCAGGATGAGCTATGCGTGTTCTATCAACCGGTGCAGGACCTGGCCTCGGGCAGCCAGGTGGGGGTCGAGGCGCTGGTCCGCTGGCAGCATCCCCAGCGGGGCCTGGTGGCACCGGGCGAATTCATTCCGATTGCCGAACGCACCGGTCTGATTGCCGAAATCGATGCCTGGGTGCTACGCCAGGCGTGCCTGCAGATGGTGCGCTGGCAGCAGGAAGGCCGCCCACTGGCATTCGTGGCCGTGAACATCTCGAGCCGGCTGTTTGGCCAGCATGAGTTGTACCGGCAGGTGGCCGATGTGCTGCATGAAACAGGCCTGGCGCCAGCGCTGCTTGAGCTGGAGGTCACGGAAAGTGCGGTGATGGAGGACCCGGAAGTGGCCCTGGAGCAGCTTCACCGTCTGCGCGAGCTGGGGGTAACCCTGGCCATCGATGATTTCGGCACTGGGTATTCCTCGCTGCTACGTCTCAAGCGCATGCCCGTGCAAAAGCTCAAGATCGACCAGGGCTTCGTGACCGGGCTGCCGTGCGATGAGGATGATGTCGCCATCGTGCGTGTGATCATCGCCCTGGCCCGCAGCATGGGCATGCAAGTGCACGCCGAAGGCATCGAGCAGCAGGAGCAGGCCAGCTTTCTGTTGCAGGAGCAGTGCCAGCTGGGGCAGGGCTACTGGTTCGGCCGGCCGGTCGCCGCAAAGGACCTGCGCTGGGAATGAGGCCAGGGGCTGGCTTGGCGCCAGCCCTTCGCCTTCGCTCATCGCTTGTTCAACCCTCGGGCCAGCCGATCGCCACCCAGCTGGATCAGTGCCACCAGAGCCACCAGCATGGCGATCACCGTCAACATGATCTGGCTGTCGAAGCGCTGGTATCCATAGCGGTAGGCGATGTCCCCCAACCCTCCGGCACCGATGGCGCCCGCCATGGCGGATGAATTGATCAGCGTCACCAAGGTGATGGTGAAGCCGCCGACGATGCCTGGCAGGGCTTCTGGCAGCAGCACGTGCCAGACGATGTGCCAGCGTCGGCACCCCATGGCCTGCGCCGCCTCCACCAGGCCGTGGTCGACCTCTCGCAGGCTGACTTCGGCGATGCGGGCGAAAAAGGGCGTGGCCGCGATGGTAAGGGGCACGATGGCCGCCCAGACGCCATAGGTTGTGCCGACTACCCACCGCGTAAAGGGGATCAGGGCAACCATCAGGATCAGAAACGGCACCGAGCGAAACAGGTTGACGAACGCGCCCAGCACCCGGTTGAGCAGCGGCGCCGCATAGATGCCGCCCTTGTCGCTGGTCACCAGCATGACGGCCATCGGTACGCCCACCAGCAAGGCGATCAGCGAAGAAACGCCCACCATCAGCAGCGTGTCGAGCAAACCCTCCAGCAGACGATCAACCCACATGGCCCAGCACCTCCACATCTTCGGCCCAGCGCCGACTGCGTTCCAGGAGGCGGTTGGCGTCATGAGGCGAGTGCTGCACCGACACGATCAGTTGCGCCAGGATATGCGCGCCGATGGATTGCACACCCCCCTGCAGCAACCGCACGCGTCCGCCCAACTCGGCGAACAATGCCGACAGATCGGGCTCGCCGAAGGCTGTCAGCTTCAGCACGATGGCGCTGTCGGGGCTCGATGGCGCAGCCTTGATGTTCGCGGTCAAGGCCTCTGGCAAGGTCGGTTGCAGGGGCGCCAGCAACGTGCGCGTGGTGGCGTGCCGCGCCGCGCCGAACACCTGCCAGACCTCGCCCTGCTCGACCAATTGGCCACGCTCCAGTACCGCAACCCGATGGCAGGTGTCGCGCACCACGGCCATTTCATGGGTGATCAGCACGATGGTCAGGCCCAGGCGTTGGTTGATGTCGCGTAGCAGTTGCAGGATTGAGGCGGTAGTCTCCGGGTCCAGCGCCGAGGTCGCTTCGTCGCACAGCAGGATACTTGGGTCATGTACCAGAGCGCGGGCAATGCCCACGCGCTGCTTCTGGCCGCCCGACAACTGCGCAGGGTAAACGTGATGCTTGTCCTCGAGGCCAACCAGTTGCAGCAGCTCGCGCACCTTGTGCTGGCGCTGCGCTTTGGCGACGCCGGCCACCTTCAGGGGTAGCTCGACGTTCTGCCATACGGTCTTGGCTGACATCAGGTTGAAGTGCTGGAAAATCATGCCGATGCTTCGGCGCAACCCCACCAGTGCGTCCTCGTCGTAGCTGGCAATGTCCGCCTGCTCGATCAGCACTCGGCCTTGCGTAGGCTGTTCCAACCGGTTGATGGCGCGCAGTAGCGACGACTTACCCGCCCCGCTGCGGCCGATGATGCCGAAGATTTCACCGCGCTGGATGTTCAGGTCGATGCCTTGCAGGGCTGGCTGGCTCTGGCCTGGATACGTCTTGCCCAGCCCGATGAACCGCACATGGGCGTGGTTGACGTCAGGGCGAAGGTACAAGTGTTCAGCCTGACGGGGTGGTGCAGGGGACTCGAGTGCTCGCCGTGCAGTGGACTGGCTCATCGCTGTCACTCCCAACCGGCCTGGTAGAGCGTGCCATGAGCCTTGTCCAGGGCCGCACGTACAACTGGCGAGTGCTGGTAGATGTCGACGAACTTGGCCAGGCGAGGGTCATCCTTGCTTTGTGGGCGAATGACGAACTGAATCACGTATTCCTTGTTCTCCAGGCCATCGAAAAGCAGGGCCGAGGTGGCGTCAAAACTGTTGGCTAGCCGAATGTAGGCGGGGTAGCCCTGCACCAGGTCCGCGTCGTCATACGCCCGTACCAGCTGGACCGCTTCGACCTGAATGATCCTGAGCTTTTTCGGGTTGGCCGTGATGTCCTGTTCGGTGGCCTTGTAGCCCACACCCGGTTTGAGCGTGATCAAGCCAGCCTTGGCCAGCAATTGCAGGCCGCGTCCGCTGTTGATCGGGTCGTTGGCGATGGCGACGCTGGTACCTTCGGGCAGGTCGACGAAGCTTTTATAACGCTTGGAATACAGGCCCACGTTGTTGATGATGCCTGGGGCGTAGGGCACCAGATCGAAACCGGCAGCAGCCTTGGCGTTTTCCAGAAAGGGAATGTGCTGGAAGTAGTTCACGTCGATGTCGCCACTGTTGAGGCTGACATTGGGGGCTATCCAGTCGCTGAATTCGATCAGCTTCACCTCGAGCCCTTGCTTGTGCGCCTCTTCGACGGCGGCTTCCAGCGGGATGGCGAAGGCTGAGGTGGTGCCGACCTTAAGCGGCTCATCGGCCAGGGCTGCGCTGGAGAAGCCCAAGGCAATCGCGACGGCCGCAACGGGACGAAATAGTTTTTCAAGCATGGTGCAAGGCTCCAGTCGAGGCGGGGGCAGGCGCAAAGCGGTAGGTCGAGCCAGGGTGATCGGCTGGCAAGTAGGGATGGTCGGTTGCGAACAGCTTCTCGCGCAGCGTGCCGCCGGCGTAGGCGGTCTTGTAGCGGCCGCGCGCCTGTAGCGGCGGAATCACCAGGTCGATGAAGTCCTCAAAGCTTTCCGGTGTGACGGTGCGGGTCAGGTTGAAGCCGTCCAGGCCGGTTTCGTCTGCCCATGCGATCAGCTCATCAGCCACCTGCTCGGGGTCGCCGACCAAGGTGACGTAGCGACCGCCCAAGGCGTGCTGTTGCAGCAGGCGGCGTCGGGTCCAGGCGTTTTCCTGCAGTTGGCGGGTGGCCGACTGGATGGCGTTGCCTTGGGTAAAGGCAATCGGCTCGTCCAGATCGAAGGCCGCAAAGTCGATGCCGGTGGAGGCGGCAAAATGCGCGACGCCGGCTTCGGGGCTGGCATGGCGCAGGTATTCGGCGTGCTTGGCCAGGGCTTGTCGCTCGGTGGGCGCCACGATCACCGTAATGCCCATGAAAACCTTGACTGCCATTGGGTCGCGACCCGCAGCCCTGGCAGCGGCGCGCACCTTGTCCACCTGGGCGCGGGTTGAAGCCTTGTCCTGGCCGCTGATGAACACGCACTCGGCATGATTGCCCGCAAACGTCAGGCCGCGCGGCGAGCTGCCAGCCTGGAACAGTACCGGCGTACGTTGTGGCGACGGCTCGCACAGATGATAGCCTTCGACATCGTAGAACTCCCCGTGGTGATGGACCTTGCGCACTTTGTCGGGGCGCGCGTAGATGCGTTGTCCGCGGTCAGCCAGCACGGCATCGTCGGCCCAGCTTCCCTCAAGCAGTTGGTACAGCACCTTGAGGTATTCATCGGCCTGGTCGTAGCGACGGTCATGCTCAGGCTGCTGGGTCAGGCCCATGGCGCGCGCAGCGCTGTCCAGATAGCCAGTGACGATGTTCCAGCCGACTCGGCCATTGCTCAGGTGATCCAGGGTCGAGAGACGGCGTGCAAACAGATAAGGTGCTTCATACGTGAGGTTGGCCGTGAGGCCGAAACCGAGATTGCGGGTGACGGCGGCCATGGCAGACACCAGCAGCAGAGGGTCGTTGACCGGCAACTGGATGGATTCCTTTAACGTTACGTCCAGCGACTGGCCGTAGACATCGTAGGTGCCGACGATGTCGGCGATGAACAAACCGTCGAACAGGCCCCGTTCCAGCAGACGCGCCAAATCGGTCCAGTATTTGAGGGTCTTGTACTGGGTCGACGTATCGCGCGGGTGCGTCCACAGGCCATGGTTGATATGCCCCACGCAGTTCATGTTGAAGGCATTGAGCAGGATCTGCCGGGCCATCAGATGGTCCCCCGGCGCGGTGGGTTTTGCTCGTTGAGGTAGTAGTTGCCGATGGCGTGGTATTTCCAGCGCACCGGGTCGTGCAATGTGTGTACCCGGGCGTTGCGCCAGTGGCGGTCGAGATTGTGCTCGGCCAGCGTGGCCTGACTGCCACTGAGCTCGAACAACGTGGTGCCGGCGGACAGGGCTATTTCCGTGCTGATGGCCCGTGCCTCTGCTACGGCAATGGAGGCCGCGGCTACGGTTTCGGCCGTGCTGTCGTCACGCGCGCTGTCCAGG
Organism: Pseudomonas sp. WSY_20; assembly: GCF_043104335.1. Classification (NCBI taxonomy): domain Bacteria; kingdom Pseudomonadati; phylum Pseudomonadota; class Gammaproteobacteria; order Pseudomonadales; family Pseudomonadaceae; genus Pseudomonas; species Pseudomonas sp. WSY_20. The sequence continues at coordinate 166,514 of NZ_JBICKP010000030.1, read as the reverse complement.
TAGTGGCCTGCGCGTTCGAGCAAGGCTTCGGCAGCGTGCAGGCGGATAGCCAGCTGCCCGAAGCTCTTGACGGTCAACGGATCGTCGCTCGCCTGGTCCACGCCTGAGTCCACCCATGGCCGGCTGCGGGTCCGCACGAAATGCAAGGCGTCCTCATAGGCTGCCCGGGCGATGCCGGTATCGATGGCGGCATGAAGAATCTGCGCCAGCGGGCCTACCGGGGTGGGGCGATCGAACACGCTCTGGAACGGCACGACGTCCTGTGCGCTGACGGGGACGTTATCGAACACCACCGAACCGCTGCCGGTGGTGCGCTGGCCGAAGCCACTCCAGTCGTCGATCACCTGCAGGCCGGGGCTGTCGGCAGGCACGAATGCCAAGTGCTGGACGCCATGGTCATCGATCACCGAGGTGGGTATGCGCTGGGCGTATAGCGCGCCAGTGGCGTAGAACTTGCGACCATTGATGCGAAAGCCATCGCCTTCGCGGCTCAGGCGTGTGGTGCGCTCATTGGCTGTCTTGGTGCCCAGTTCTGCCAGGGCATTGCCGAACCGCCGGCCTGCCAGCACTTCGGCGTACAGACGCTGCTGCTGTTCGGGCGTGCCGTTTACCCGCAGCACTTCCAAGGCATAAAAATGGTTTTGCGGAATCTGCCCGAGCGAGCCGTCGGCCTGCGCGATGATGGCGATGACCTTGGCCAGGGTGACGTTGGATACGCCCGCCCCGCCGTAGGCCTTGGGTACGCTGATACCCCATAGGCCCGAGCGTGTGAACAGCGCCAGCTCAGGGTGTGGCAGACGCCGTTCACGGTCGCGCACCGCGCTGTCGGGGCGTAGCTGGCGGGCGATGTCCAAGGCAACGGCCAAGGCTTCGCCGTCGCTGGTAATGATGCGTGTGGTCATGGTGTGTCTCCGGTGCCCCGGACCGCGCAGCGGTCCTGCAGGCTACCCATCAGATCCAGGAATGCCGCGCGGGCAGAGTGCCGTTGAGGTGGTACGCGCCAACTGCGTGGTATTTCCAGCGCACCGGGTCGTGCAGGGTGTGCACGCGGGCGTTACGCCAGTGGCGGTCGAGGTTGAACTCGGCCAGGGTGGCGCGGCTGCCAGCCAGTTCGAACAGTTTCTCGCTGGCCTGCAGGGCAATCTCGGTGGTCAGTACCTTGGCTTCGGCCACCGCAATCGACGCACGGGCAGCCGACTCGGCATCCACCGGTGCTGCGTTGACCTCGTCCAGCACCTGCCCGGCCCGGCGCAGCAGCGCCTCGGCGGCATGCAGTTCAAGCTTCAGGCGGCCGATGTCGGCGATGACATAGAGGTCGTCGCTGGCGCGCTCTACCTGGGCTTCGACCCATGGGCGCGACTTTGTGCGCACGAAAGCAATGGCGTCATCGATGGCGGCCTCGGCAATGCCTGCGTCGATGGCCGCCTGGATGAGCTGCGAGGCGGCGCCCTGGGTATTGGGTACCTCCCGCTGGCGCCAGTTGTCGATAACCAGGTCTGCCTCTACCGGAACGTCATCGAGCAGTACCGTTCCGCTGGCCGTGGTGCGCTGACCAAACCCCGACCAATCGTCGACGATGCGTAACCCGGGGGTGCCGCGGCGCACGAAGGCCAGGCGCTGGCGACCTTCCTCGTCCAGCGCCTTGACCGCCACCCAGTGGGCGAACAACGCGCCGGTGGAGTAGAACTTCTCGCCACTGATGCGATAGCCATCACCTGCGCGGTTGATCCGTGCCTTGAGGGTGAGGGTGTCCTTGGTTCCGCGCTCAGGGCCTGCATTGCCGATTCGCCAGCCGTCCAGCACGCTGCGAAACAGCACTGCCTGTTGCGCCGGCGTGGCTGTCAGGCGCAGCAGTTGCAGCATGCCGAATTGGTTCTGTGGGATCTGCCCCAGCGCAGGATCGGCAGCGCTGATCAGGCGGAACACTTCGGCCACGGTTTCGAACGACACATCAGGGCCGCCGTAGGCCTTCGGAACGCTGATGCTCCCCAGGCCACTGCGGGTAAACAATTCGATTTCGGCCCAGGGCAGTTCGCGTTGCTGATCCCGACGGGCAGCCTGTTCGCGCGCGACAGCGGCGACTTCACGTGCAGCTTGCAGCGCTTGGGCATCGCTGTGCAGAACCTTGGCTGGCAGCAAGGGCGGTGCACTGTCGAGCACGCTGCGGGAGGCAATAAGGGCTTGGCTGGACATCAGTGCCGCTCCTTGGCTGCACTCAATGCCCTGGCGTTATGCACTGGGGTGATGGTGATCCTGACCATTGCTGACCTCACATGTGGGTTATGCCGCTACAGCTGATCGCGACAGACGTATGCTGGTCCGGTGGTCCGGTGTATATACCGTAAGGGTTTATAAAATATTTATGAACTAACGCTTTGGAATATATATAGAAGCGCGTCGCCTGCCCCCAGGCGACATGCATTCAGGCGTGAGCTGAGTGACGTACGGGCTACTACAGCGCTGGCTGGCTTTGCAGGCTTACTCAGAAGCAGCCGTGCCCAGAAACTTGCGCAGGAATTGCCGCGTTCGCTCCTGTTGCGGGGCCGCGAACAACGCCTTGGCCTCACCTTGCTCCACTACCACACCCTTGTCGAAGAAGATGACCCGGTTAGCCACGTCGCGAGCGAAGCTCATTTCATGGGTAACGATGATCATGGTGCGTTTTTCTTCCGCCAGGCTGCGAATGGTCGCCAGGACTTCGCCTACCAGTTCCGGGTCCAGCGCCGAGGTGGGTTCATCGAACAGAATCACCTCCGGCTCCATGGCCAGGGCACGGGCAATGGCCACCCGTTGCTGCTGGCCCCCGGACAGGCGACGTGGATAGGCGTCTTCCTTGCCTGCCAGGCCCACCTTGGCCAATAGACGCCGGCCAAGGTCCACCGCTTGGTCGCGCGGTGTTTTCTTGACGATCACCGGCCCTTCGATGACGTTCTCCAAGGCCGTGCGGTGGGGAAACAGGTTGAAGTTCTGGAACACAAACCCAGCTTGTTGGCGCAGGCGACGTATGGCGCTGTGTTGCGGGCCGAGGGGGCGGTTGGCGTCGATGCTGATGGCGCCGATCTTGATTTGCCCGGCATCGGGCGTTTCCAGCAGGTTCAAGCACCGCAGGAAGGTGGTCTTGCCCGACCCGCTGGGGCCGATTATCGCTACCACTTCACCCGGCTGCACCGTCACATCGATGCCATCGAGCACGGTCTGGCCCTTGAAGCGTTTGGTCAGGCCTTTGACTTCGATCATGCTCAGTGCTCCTGGTCATGTTGGTTGACCCGCGCTTCCATGCGGTTCTGGAAGTAGGCCAGGATGCTGCACAGCACCCAGTAGACCACGGCCACTGCCACGTACATGGTGAACACCTCGAACGTACGTGCTGTGATCAGCTGGGCCTGACGGAACAGCTCCGGCACCTGAATGGTGGCGGCCAGTGCGGTGTCCTTGACCAGCGAGATGAAGCTGTTGCCCAACGGCGGCAACGCGGTGCGCAGCGCCTGGGGCAGTATCGCCCGGCGCATGGCTTGTACGCGGGTCATGCCGATGCTGGCCGCTGCTTCCCACTGCCCACGGTCGATCGAAGAGATCGCGGCGCGCAGGATCTCGCAGATGTAGGCGGCCATGTTCAATGACAGCCCGATCAGCGAGGCGGGGATCGGGTCGAGCTCGATGCCGATCTGGGGCATGCCGAAGTAGATGACGAACAGCTGCACCAGCAGGGGCGTGCCTCGGAAGAACGATACGTATATCCGTGCCAGCCAGTTGAGCGGCAGCACTTTGGACAAACGCATCAACGCCAGGGCAAAGCCCAGCACCAATCCGAAAAACATGCCCCCTACGCTGAGCAGCACGGTGTAACCCGCACCCTTGAGCAGGAAGGGTGCGGAGTCGGCGACCAGTTGCAGGCTTTCAGCGATCATCGGGTGACGTCAGCACCGAAGTACTTTTCGGACAGCTTGGCCAGGGTCCCGTCCGCCTTGAGCTTGTCGATGGCCGTGTTGATGGCGGCCAGCAGTTCAGGTTCGCCCTTGCGCATGGCAACCCCGCTCTCCAGTCGCGAGAAGGCATCGCCCGCCAGTTGTGTGTCCTTGGCTTTCTGGGCGTATTCAAGCGCAGCCAGGCGGTCGATCAGGATGGCATCGATGCGGCCATTGCGCAGGTCTGCAAACTTGCTGGGGTCGTCCTCATAGGTCCGCACTTCGGCCTTGGGCACATCCTGCTTGACCCATTGCTCGTAGTTGGTACCCAGGCCTACACCGACTTTCTTGCCTGCCAGGTCCTGAGCGCCCTTGATGCCGAGCTGGTCAGCCTTCTTCTTCAGCACCAGCGCCTGGATACCCGAGACGGTGTAGGGTTCGGAGAAATCGTATTTCTTCTTGCGCTCTTCGGAGATGGTGACCTGGTTGACGACGATGTCCAGCCGCTTGGACTCCAGCGCAGCCAGGATACCGTCCCATTTGGTCGGCTGGATCTTGGCCTTCACGCCCAGTTCCTTGGCCAGCAATTCGGACAGCTCGACTTCGAAGCCGGTCAGCTTGCCGTTTTCATCCTGGAAGCTGAACGGCGGGTAGGTGCCTTCGAGGCCGACGCTGATCACGCCTTTTTCCTGGATGGTCTTCAACTCTTCGCCGGCAAAGGCCTGGCCAAGCAGGCCCGTGCCCAGCAACAGGGCCAGGCTGGCATTGAGTAGCGGTTTGGCGAACTTCGACATGTCTGAGCCCCGAGCGTGTTGTGAATGAAGTGATGGCGACTATAGGGTTGGATGCGCAACGCAGGAAATAGTCAAAAATTATCGCACCTTGCTTATTTATGCGTTTGGAAATTGTCCATTGATCTTGAGGGTAGGCGAGGCCGGCATGGCTGTCATCGCCCTTGCCTTGCGATGCAGTGCAAAGAGGTAGAGATGAGGGCCTGGTCCACGGGCTTGCCCGTAGAATGACGGCATCGACAACAGAACAGATAGCCTAAAAGGCAGGAGAACACACCGTGAGCGAACAACCCGCCTCCGGGCACTGGCAACTGCAAGGGATCGTGGCCGGCTTGCGCGGTGCCCGTGAGCAATGGCGCACCCGCAATGGCCGCAGCAGCGGCGAGCAAGGTGGCCGGGAGCTGCCCTCGCGCGAAGCGGTACGACAGATCCTCGAACAGCTCTGCGGCGCGTTGTTCCCCATGCGTCTCGGTCCGGTGGACCTGCGCGAGGAGAGCGAGGATTTTTATGTCGGCCATACCCTGGACGCCGCGCTCAATGCGTTGTTGGTGCAGGCACGCCTGGAACTGCGCTACGCCGCCCGGCAAGGCAAGGAGGACCTGGCGGGTGTCGATGCCCATGCCCTGAAGCTGATCCAGGGCTTTGCCGCGGCGCTGCCAGGCATGCGTGTGCTGCTCGATACCGACGTGCTGGCGGCCTATCACGGCGATCCGGCGGCGCGCAGTGTCGATGAGGTGTTGCTGTGCTATCCCGGCATCCTGGCGATCATCCACCACCGTCTGGCCCATCACCTGTACACGGCCGGGCTGCCATTGTTGGCACGGATCAGTTCGGAGCTGGCGCATTCGGCGACGGGTATCGATATTCATCCCGGGGCTCAGATCGGCCCAAGCTTCTTCATCGACCACGGTACCGGCGTGGTCATCGGCGAAACTGCGATCATCGGCGAGCGCGTGCGGATTTATCAGGCGGTGACCCTTGGCGCCAAGCGCTTCCCGAGCGATGAGTCCGGCACGTTGCACAAGGGCTTGGCCCGTCACCCGATCGTCGAGGACGACGTGGTGATCTATGCCGGCGCCACCGTGTTGGGGCGTATCACCATCGGGCAGGGTTCCACCATCGGTGGCAACGTGTGGTTGACGCGTAGCGTACCGCCGCACAGCAACATCACCCAGGCCAACCTACAGCTCGATTGCCAGGATAAACAGTGATCCTAGGCGTGCCTTGGGCAGGCACCAGACCGTTAAATGCCCCTTCGCAGGGGCAAGTCAGGCTGGCCGAAGGGTGCTTCCAAGGCATTACCAATCGGCGCTTCAATTCGCAATGAGGCTCAAACCATGTTTAACTTGAACGCTTGTTCAATTAAAAAAACGCTGGTCCGCTGCCGGTGTTCATCAGGAGGATTCCTTTGCTGAACCCGTTAATTATGCGTCTTTCGTCCTTTGACGAGGTGCACACGCGATGAGTGCACCGACCCCTTCGCTTGCCCCTGGCAAGATCCGCATGAACCCTCCGGTGTTCTATTTCGCGGCAAGTTTCATTCTTATCTTCGGCCTTGTGGTCATTACCAATCCGCAAAGTGCGGGCCAGTGGTTGCTGGCGGCGCAGAACTGGGCTGCCAACACGGTAGGCTGGTACTACATGCTGGCAATGACGCTGTACCTGGTCTTCGTGGTGGTCACCGCCGTATCGGGCTACGGCAAGATCAAGCTCGGTGCCGACCACGACGAACCCGAATTCAGCTACCTGTCGTGGGCGGGCATGCTGTTTGCTGCGGGGATAAGCATCACGCTGTTCTTCTTCTGCGTCTCCGAACCGCTTACCCACATGTTGCAACCACCCCAGGGTGAAGGGGGCACGGTTGAGGCGGGCCGGCAGGCAATGCAGATCCTGTTCCTGCATTGGGGCCTGCATGGTTGGGGCGTCTTTGCCTTCGTCGGCATGGCGCTGGCCTATTTCGCCTACCGGCACAATCTGCCGCTGGCCTTGCGCTCTGCGCTCTATCCGTTAATCGGCAAGCGCATCAACGGGCCTATCGGCTATGCGGTCGACGGCTTCGGCATCATCGCCACGGTGTTCGGCCTGGGGGCCGACATGGGCTTTGGCGTGCTGCACCTCAATGCCGGCCTGGATTACCTGTTCGGCATCAGCCACAGCCAGTGGGTGCAGGTGGTGCTGATCACGCTGATGATGGGCGCGGCGGTGGCCGTGGCAGTAGCCGGTGTGGAAAAAGGCGTACGGGTGATGAGCGACATCAACCTGTTCCTGGCCTGTGCGCTTTTGCTCTTCGTGCTGTTCGCAGGCCCCACCCAGCACCTGTTCAACACCCTTATCCAGAACCTGGGCGACTATTTGGGCGCCTTGCCGCGCAAGAGCTTCGATGTCTATGCCTATGGCGATAACCGTGAGTGGCTGGGCGGCTGGACGGTGTTCTACTGGGCCTGGTGGATCGCGTGGGCGCCCTTCGTGGGCTTGTTCATCGCGCGCATCTCCCGTGGGCGGACCATTCGCGAGTTCGTCTTCGGTGTGCTGCTGATTCCGCTTGGCTTCACCCTGGCGTGGATGTCGATCTTCGGCAACAGCGCACTGGACCAGGTCATCAATCACGGCATGACCGCATTGGGCCAGGCCGCGTTGGACAACCCGTCGATGAGCCTGTACCTGCTGCTGGAGACCTATCCGTGGAGCAAGGCGGTGATCGCCATGACGGTGTTCGTCAGCTTCGTGTTCTTCGTGACATCGGCAGACTCCGGTACCGTGGTGCTGTCCACGCTGTCGGCCACCGGCGGCGATGCCGACGAGGACGGCCCGAACTGGCTGCGCATCTTCTGGGGTGCCATGACGGCGCTGGTGACCAGTGCCTTGCTGTTCGCCGGCAGCATCGATTCGCTGAAGTCGGCGGTGGTGCTCACCTCGTTGCCTTTCTCGCTGATCCTGTTGTGCATGATGTGGGGGCTGCACAAGGCCTTCTACCTGGAGTCGCAGCGCCAGATCGCGCAGATGCATTCGCTGGCTCCCTTCGCCCAGTCGCGCCGAGGCCGTGGGGGTTGGCGCCAGCGCCTGAGCCAGGCCGTGCATTTCCCTTCGCGGGACGAGGTGTACCGGTTCATGGACGATGTGGTGCGCCCGGCCATCGCCGATGTGCGTGAGGTGTTCGAGCAGAAAGGGCTGGTGCTGATCACCCAGGACGACCCGAGCCATGACAACGTCAGCTTGAAAGTCGGCCATGGCGATGAGCAGCCGTTCATCTACCAGGTGCAGATGCGCGGTTACTTCACGCCCTCGTTCGCCCGTGGTGGCCTGGGTGCCCATGAGTTGAAGAACCGCCGCTATTACCGGGCGGAGGTCTACCTCAGCGAAGGCAGCCAGAATTACGACCTGGTGGGCTACAGCAAGGAGCAGATCATCAACGACATCCTCGACCAGTACGAACGGCACATGCAGTTCCTGCACCTGGTGCGCTGACCCTCCGCGCCAGACCAGCCCTGAAAAGGCGAACCACCAGGTTTGACCTTTCAGGGCTGGGGCATCGGCCATCCCTCTCGTTAATAGGGCGCATCGCCCAGGATCGTTGCCCTGTGCATCACCCGCCGGCTTGGCCGGTAGTCATCCACCGCGTAGTGCTGGGTGACGCGGTTGTCCCAGAACGCCACGTCGTTTTCCTGCCAGCGCCAGCGGATCGTGAACTCCGGCCGGGTGGCATGGGCGAAGAGCAGCTTGAGCAGCGCTTCGCTTTCCAGCTCGCTCAGCTCATTGATGCGCGTGGTAAACCCCTCGTTGACGAACAGTGCCTGGCGCCCACTCACCGGGTGCGTGCGCACCACCGGATGCGACAGCGGCGGGTTCTCGCGCCGGGTCTGCTCCCAGCGCGCCAGCTCCTGTGGCGTGGTGCCAAAGCGCTCCAGCGGAAATGACTTGGTGAAGTCGTGGGTCGCCGTCAGCCCGACCAGCATCGCCTGCAGGGGCGCTGACAATCCCTCGAAGGCTGCAATGCCACTGGCCCACAGGGTATCGCCGCCATAGGCCGGCAACTGCTTGGCACTGAGCACTGCGCCCAGGGCCGGTGTCGGTAGGAAGGTCACGTCGGTGTGCCAGACGGCGTTGTCACGGACGTCGGTGACCGCAGTATCGAGCACCAGCACCTGGGGCGTGCCGGGTACGTTGGGGTAGATGGGGTGGATATGCAGGTCGCCAAAGCGGGCGGCAAAACGCGCCTGCTGGACGGGGGCGATGGGCTGGTCGCGGAAGAACAGCACCTGGTGGCGAAGCAACGCGTGCTCGATGGCATCGCGCACCTCGTCGCTGATGTCGCGGGCAAGGTCCACGCCGCTGATCTGTGCGCCCAGCGCCGGGCTGAGTGGGGTAATGGTCAGGCTCATGTCGGTCTCTTCAGGCAGGCGCCCTGACGGGCGCACGAGCGGTAGGGGTCAGTGGCTTTGCCCGTGCCAGGGCACCAGTCGGCGTTGCAGCGCGCGCAGGCTCATCTCCAGCGCGAAAGCGATCAGCGCGATCAGCAGGATGCCCAGCACCACCACATCGGTGACCAGAAACTGCGCGGCCGACTGCACCATGAAGCCAAGGCCGCTGGTGGCGGCGATCAGTTCGGCCGCCACCAGCGTCGACCAACCGACGCCCAGGCCAATCCGAATGCCCGTCAGAATGTCGGGCAGCGCGCTTGGCAAAATCACGTGGCGAATCAGCTGGACCCTGGTCGCGCCCAGCGATTGCGCGGCCCGCAGCTTGGCAGGGTCGGTGGTGCGCACACCCGTGGCAGTGGCGATGGCGATGGGCGCGAAGATCGCCAGGTAGATGAGCAGCACCTTCGACAACTCGCCGATCCCGCACCAGATGACGATCAGCGGCAAGTAGGCGAGCGGGGGGATGGGCCGGTAGAACTCGATCAACGGGTCGAAAATGCCCCGTGCCACCCGGCTATACCCAATCGCGATCCCCACCGGAATGGCCGTGAACACCGCAGCCAGCAATGCCGTGCCGATACGCCCGAGGCTGGCGCCAAGGTGCTGCCACAGGCTGGCGTCCATGTAGCCCTGGGTAAGCAAGACCCAGGCTTTGGCCATGATGTCAGCAGGTGAGGGCAGAAACAGGGGCTCGACCCACCCGGCGGCCGTGACCAGCCACCAGGTCAACACCAGGCTGGCCAGGGTCAATGCGCTGATCCAGCGGGTGGGCAGCAGACGAGCCCCGCGGGCGGCAGGTGCTGATTGAACAGTGGGCTCACTGGCCGCTGGCATATCAAGGCTGCTCATGCGCGCTCCGGGGATTGACGGTGGGAAAAGACCCGGGCCAGCACATGCTCGCGAGCCTCGATGAAGCGTGGGTCGGACTTGATCGCCCGCGCCGACTCGCCGTTGGCGTAACGCTGGCCGAAGTCCAACTCAAGCCGCTCGACGATGCGCCCTGGGTTGGGTGCGAGCAACACCAGTTCAGTGGCGAGAAACACGGCCTCCTCAATGTCATGAGTGATCAGCAATACGGGTTTGTCGGTGCGCTGCCAGATATCCAGCAGCAGCGTCTGCATGTGCTCGCGGGTGAACGCATCCAGGGCACCGAACGGTTCATCCATCAGCAGTACGCCAGGGTCGGCTGCCAATGCACGGGCCAGGCCCACGCGCTGCTTTTGGCCGCCTGAAAGCTGCCATATGCGCCGCTCGGCGAAATCCGCAAGGTCGACCAGGGCAAGCATCTCGCGTGCCTTGGCTTCACGTGCCGCGCGTGGCACACCGGCCAGTTCCAGGCCAAAGGCGACATTGCCCAGCACGTTCTGCCAGGGCAGCAGGGCATCGTCCTGAAAGACCACGCCACGCTCGGCACCTGGCCCCTGCACAGGAACGCCGTCGAGCGTGATGCGTCCCGCGCTGGGACTGACGAATCCTGCGACCAGGTTCAGCAGCGAGGTCTTGCCACTGCCTGAGGGCCCGAGCGCCACCAGCAATTGCCGCGGCCCTAGGCTCAGAGTGATGTTGGCCAGCACCGGGCTCGCGGCACCCGGGTACTGTGCGCTGATGCGCTCCAGTTCAAGCAAGGCCATGTCAGGCTCCTGTGGTTGTCTGCAAATTCAGTGGGGGAGGTACTGGGCACTGACATAAGGGCTGTAGTCCGGCAGTACGGCCTCGACCTTGCCTTGTTGCTTGAGGAACGTGGCCGTGTCGGTCAGGGCCTGGGTAGTAGGCGTGCCCAGGGCGCTGGCCTGGTCTGCGGCCAGCGGGTAGACGTTGCCTTGCAGCAACACCGGGATGTCCGAAGGCTTGGCGCCGGACAGCTTGGCCAACTTGGCGACGTTGTCCTGGTTCGCCAGCCAGGCTTGCGGATCCTTTCGGTAATCTGCATACGCCTCTAGCGTGACCTGCGCGAAAGCCCTGACCACGTCGGGGTGCTTGGAGGCGAAGTCTTTGCGCACGATCCAGGCGTCGAAGGTGGGGGCCCCTACCTTGGCCAACTCGCCCGAGGTGATCAGCACCTTGCCGCTTTCCTTCGCCACGCCCAGCGCAGGGTCCCACACGTAGGTCGCGTCGATGTCGCCACGTTTCCATGCCGCGATGATCGCTGGCGGTGCCAGGTTCAGGATCTGCACCTTGGCAGGATCGATGTTCCAGTGCTTGAGCGCTGCCAGCAGGCTGTAGTGCCCGGTCGACAAGAAGGGTACGGCGACTTTCTTGCCCACCAGATCCTGAGGGGTCTTGATCGCGTCGCGCACCACCAGGGCTTCGCCAGCCCCGATCTGCGTGGCGATCAGAAACGTCTCGATCGGCAGCTTGCGGGTTGCGGCGGCTGCCAATGGGCTGGAGCCCAGGTAGCCGATCTGCACATCCCCACTGGCAACGGCGGTGATTACATCGGCCCCGTTGTCGAACTTGCGCCAGTCGATGCTGGCTTTGGTCGCCGCCTCATAGTCGCCATCGACTTGCGCCACCTTGGCAGGATCGACCGTTGTTTGATACGCCACCGTCAAGTCTGACGCGTGGGCTATCCAGCTGGCGCCAGCAAACGCCAGGGTACTGAGAATTCGCAGGGTGCGGTGCGGGTTCATGGTGAGCTCTCATCGGGCAAGGGATGCATGAGATAAGGCTAATTGATCTAAAAAATTAAAAATAAATAACTTTTAAGAATTAGCTTAGCGCTCATTTGGCACCCTTGGTCGATGATTGATCACGCGCAATGGCAAAGTCAGCCGACGCTGCTAGGCTGAGCCTCCCTATAGATCCAATTGGAATGAGGTTATGAGCAAACGATTGCAAATAGCCGGGGGTTATGAGAAACCCATTTGCTACAACAAAATGCAGTAATGGTTCCTTACATATTCCTTAAAAGTCTTACCGATTCACAAAACAGTCATTTTGGATTTATAGGATTGTCATTATCCTGTAGCCCAGGTTGGCGCCTTAGACCAAAGTCGCGAAACGTTTAGAAATGATTGACTAAAGGGTCACGCTTTAGGACTAAATCGCCCATCCATGGTGAGCGGGGCAATAGACCCGGCCGCCTGAGATACACAAAAATTAGAACGTAGAGGAGCAAAGCATGTACAAGTCCAGCCTGGCCATGGCCGTGGCACTGGGTGTTCTCGCCCAACAAGCAGGTGCTGCCGGTTTCGTGGAAGACAGCAAGCTGTCGGTCAGCTCGCGCACCATGTACTTCAATGGCGACAACCGTGACGGTGGCGCCGACAACCGTGAATCGGGCCAGGGCTTCAAACTGGACTACCTGTCCGGTTTCACCCAGGGCACCGTTGGTTTCGGTGTAGACGCCCAGGCCCTGTGGGGTATCCACCTCGACGGCGGCCGTGGCAAACACCCTGACAACAGCAACTTCTTCCCGAGCGACTCCGACGGCTCTGCCGTGAGCCAGTGGGCTCGCCTGGGCGCCAACGCCAAGGCCAAGTTCTCCAAGACTGAAGTCCACTACGGTAGCGCCCTGGCGCCGAACCTGCCGATCCTGGTCTCCAATGATGGCCGTCTGCTGCCGCAGACCTTCGAAGGTGGCACCATCCAGTCGAAGGAAATCGACAACCTGACCATCAACGCCGGTCAGCTGACCCACGCCATGGGCCGCGCCTCGAGCAACCGCACCGGCCTGTCGGTCAACGGCGCTTTCCGTGACAGCAACAAGTTCCGCTATGGCGGCCTGGACTACAAGCTCACCCCAGACCTGACCCTGCAGTACTACTACTCGAACCTGGAAGACTTCTACAAGCAGCACTTCCTGGGCGCTACCCACGTTTTCAAGATCGCCGACGACCAGTCGTTCAAGACTGACCTGCGCTACTTCAACAGCAGCAGCGACGGCCGCAACGGCGACTCGGGCTACACCTTCAACAACAACGGCGGCTTTGCCAAGACACCTGGCGAGGTCGACAACAAGACCTGGTCGGCGATGTTCACCTACACCCTGGGTGGTCACTCGCTCATGCTCGGTCACCAGCGCGTCAACGACGACGGCGGTTTCGTCTGGTTGAACCAGGGTAGCGTGCGCAAGGACGGTTCGCGTTCCTCGCTCGAAGGCGCCGGCGGCGCCAGCTTCTACCTGTTCACCGACAGCATGATCAACCAGTTCGCCAAGGCCGGTGAGAACACTACCTTCGGTCAATACGCCTACGACTTCGCGCGCCTCGGCGTACCGGGCCTGAAGGCCTCGGTTTCCTACCTCAAGGGTGAAGACGGCAAGAACGCCAGCGGCAATGGCCACTTCAGCGAGTGGGAGCGTGACGCCCGGATCGACTACGTCATCCAGGAAGGCACGTTCAAAGGCCTGGGTGCGAGCCTGCGCCACGGTGTTTACCGCGGCACCGGTGAAAGCTCGGTGGCCGATCTGGACCAGACCCGTTTCATCGTGAACTACACTTACAACTTCCTGTAAGCCGTAGCCACATGAAGAGCCTCGCTTGATGCGAGGCTTTTTTGTGAGCGAAAATTGTTATGCATAAAAAGCATTAACAAAGCTTTATTTATTCTTTTTAAGGTTGATGAAATTCAGGCACATTCATTCCACAGGCACCCCAGCACAGGAGCTGCATCCCATGAGCCTCAAACTCGGCGATATCGCCCCGGATTTCGAACAGGATTCCAGCGAAGGCAAAATCCATTTTCACCAATGGCTGGGCGACAGCTGGGGCGTGCTGTTCTCGCACCCTGCCGACTTCACCCCGGTGTGCACCACCGAATTGGGGCTCACGGCCAAGCTCAAGGATGAATTTGCCAAGCGCGGGGTCAAGGCCATTGCACTGTCGGTCGACCCGGTGGACTCGCATCACCGTTGGATCGAAGACATCAACGAAACCCAGCAGACCGTGGTCAATTTCCCGATCCTCGCCGATGCCGACCGCAAGGTGTCGGACCTGTACGACCTGATCCACCCAAACGCCAGCGATACCCTGACCGTACGCTCACTGTTCGTCATCGACCCGAACAAGAAGGTTCGCCTGACGATTACCTACCCCGCCAGTACCGGGCGAAACTTCAACGAGATTTTGCGGGTAATCGACTCGCTGCAACTGACCGATTCGCACAAGGTAGCCACCCCAGGCAACTGGCAGGACGGTGACGATGTGGTGATCGTTCCTTCGCTCAAGGACGAAGAAGAGATCCGGCAACGATTTCCAAAAGGCTACACGGCGGTCAAACCCTATTTGCGTCTGACGCCTCAACCGAACCGAGCGTAAGTACTGTGTTGCATAACGCTTAGCCAAGCAGGGATTTTCGGGCCGTTTCGACGGCCCTTTTTTTTGACCTAAATTAGCTTGAAAATATCTAAATCGAATAAACAAAGAATTAAATATGATTTATAGATATATAAGGAAACTGCTAATGTCATTCCACCGTAACCCAAGGAAGCGCAGCAATGCTGGTCGTATCAATCGGTGGTAGCCCAAGTCCTCGTTCACGCTCAGGCGTGCTGCTCGAACGTTCGCGGCAGTGGCTCGAGCACCGTGGCGTTGAAGTCGTCACCTTGCAGGTGCGCGACTTTCCTGCCGAAGACCTGTTGCATGCCCGCTTCGAAAGCCCACACGTGCAGCACTTCCAACAGTTGGTGGCCCAGGCCGATGGCCTGATCGTTGCCACACCGGTGTACAAGGCGTCGTTCGCCGGCGCGCTGAAAACCCTGCTTGACCTGCTGCCCGAGCGCGCACTGGCCAACCGGGTCGTGCTGCCCATCGCCACTGGGGGCAGCATCGCCCACATGCTGGCCGTGGATTACGCCCTCAAGCCCGTACTGTCGGCTCTCAAGGCCCAGGAGACCCTGCAAGGGATCTTTGCCGATGACAGCCAGATCGCCTATGCCGAAGGCAGTAAGCCGGCCCAGCTGGCGCCTGCCCTCGAAGAACGGCTGCACGACTCGCTGGAAACCTTCCACCTGGCCCTGGCCAGGCGCCCGCGCCCGGTCGCACCCGGCGTGCTCAATGATCGCCTGATCAGTGCTCGCTGGAGCATCTGACCCGGCAAACCCGCTGTATCACCTTACTCGCCCGTCAACGAGGCAAGCAGGTGCAACCCGAACCCCATCGCACAGGAGAGCGCCATGCGCACAATCTTCTTGCGTCGTGGTCTGGTCGCCCTGTTTGCGGCGGCTGTGTCCCTCGGCGCCATTACCCAGGCACAGGCTGAAACCCTGCGCATCGGTTATCAGAAATACGGCACCCTGGTGCTGCTCAAGGCCAAGGGCACGTTGGAAAAGCGTCTGGCCGAGCAAGGCGTGCAGGTGCAGTGGACCGAGTTTCCCGGTGGTCCCCAGCTGCTTGAAGGGCTGAACGTCGGGTCTGTCGATTTCGGTGTGACCGGCGAAACGCCTCCGGTATTCGCACAGGCCGCCGGGGCCGACTTGCTGTACGTGGCCTACGAGCCACCCGCGCCCCACAGTGAGGCCATCCTGGTGCCCAAGGACTCGCCGATCCAGTCGGTGCAGGCACTCAAGGGCAAGAAGGTCGCCCTCAACAAAGGCTCCAACGTCCATTACCTGCTTGTGCGGGCGCTCGAAGATGCAGGCCTGAAGTACACCGATATTCAACCGGTCTACCTGCCCCCGGCCGATGCGCGCGCAGCGTTCGAGCGTGGCAGTGTCGATGCCTGGGTCATCTGGGACCCGTACCAGGCCGCCGCCGAGCAGCAGCTGCAAGCCCGCACCCTGCGTGACGGCCAGGGCCTGGTCGACAACCATCAGTTCTACCTGGCCACGCGCAGTTATGCGAATCAGCACCCGGCCGTCATCAATACCGTCATCGATCAGGTACGTGCGGTCGGTGAGTGGTCGCAGGCCAACCCGCAGGAAGTCACCGACCAGGTCGCCCCGCTGCTCGGGCTCGCGCCGGACATCACCCTGACGTCCGTCAAGCGCCAAGGCTACGGCGCAGCGCCCTTGACGTCGGACGTCGTGGTGGCCCAGCAGAAAATCGCAGACACCTTTCAGACGCTCAAGCTGATACCCAAGCCGCTGCGCATCAAGGACGTGATCTGGACACCCCCGGCCAAGGTTGCCAGTGCGCCTTGATTGATCTGTCCGTGCCGGGCGTTCCCCGGCTCAGCTACCCCTTAGGAGACAACTCCAATGAGCCTCAACATCTTCTGGTTCCTCCCCACGCACGGTGATGGCAAATACCTGGGCACCGCGCAAGGCGCCCGGGCGGTGGACCATGGCTACCTGCAGCAGATTGCCCAGGCGGCGGACCGCCTCGGGTTCGGCGGCGTGCTGATACCCACCGGGCGTTCCTGCGAGGATTCCTGGCTGGTGGCCGCGTCCCTGATCCCTGTTACCGAACGCCTGAAGTTCCTGGTGGCCCTGCGCCCTGGAATCATCTCGCCGACGGTCGCCGCGCGGCAGGCCGCCACGCTCGATCGCCTGTCCAATGGCCGGGCGCTGTTCAACCTGGTAACCGGTGGCGATCCGGACGAGCTGGCCGGTGACGGCCTGCACCTCAATCATCAGGAGCGCTACGAAGCGTCTGTCGAATTCACCCGCATCTGGCGCAAGGTGCTTGAAGGCGAAGAAGTCGATTACGACGGTAAACACATCCAGGTCAAAGGCGCCAAGCTGCTGTACCCACCCATCCAGCAGCCTCGTCCACCGTTGTATTTCGGTGGTTCCTCCGAAGCCGCCCAAGACCTGGCTGCAGAGCAGGTCGAGCTGTACCTGACCTGGGGCGAGCCGCCCAGCGCGGTGGCTGAAAAGATCGCCCAGGTGCGTGATAAGGCAGCTGCCCAGGGCCGCGAAGTGCGGTTTGGCATTCGCCTTCATGTGATCGTGCGTGAGACCAATGCGCAAGCATGGGAAGCGGCTGAAAAACTCATATCCCATTTGGACGACGACACCATCGCTCGCGCCCAGGCGTCGCTCGCCCGTTTCGACTCGGTAGGGCAGCAGCGCATGGCCGCGCTGCACAATGGCCGCCGCGACAAGCTTGAAGTCAGCCCTAACCTGTGGGCGGGGGTAGGTCTGGTTCGCGGAGGTGCAGGCACTGCGCTGGTGGGCGATGGCCCGACCGTCGCCGCGCGGGTCAAGGAATATGCCGCCCTGGGCATCGACACCTTCATCTTCTCTGGCTACCCGCACCTTGAAGAGTCATACCGGGTGGCCGAACTGTTGTTCCCGCATCTGGACGTACAACGGCCTCAGCCTGCGACCAGCGGCGGCTACGTGAGCCCGTTCGGCGAGATGGTTGCCAACGACATCCTGCCCAAGTCCGTGGCCCAGCGATGAGGGGCATTGTATGAGTCGGAAAACCTCGAATACCGTGATAGAGCGCTTGGCGCCCTGGGCGCTGCCGGTACTGCTGCTAGCCGCGTGGCAACTGGCGGTCAGCGCGGGCTGGCTGTCGACCCGCATTCTGCCAGCGCCCAGCGCCGTGCTGACAGCCGGCGTCGACCTGGTACGCAGCGGAGAAATCTGGACGCACCTGGCCATCAGCGGCTGGCGTGCCGGGCTGGGCTTTCTGATCGGTGGCAGCATCGGCCTGGTGCTGGGCTTCATCACGGGGCTGTCCAACTGGGGCGAGCGCCTGCTCGACAGTTCAGTGCAGATGATCCGTAACGTGCCGCACCTGGCACTGATTCCGCTGGTGATCCTGTGGTTCGGTATTGATGAGTCGGCGAAGATCTTTCTGGTCGCGCTGGGCACGCTGTTCCCTATCTACCTGAACACCTACCACGGCATCCGCAACGTCGACCCAGCACTGGTCGAAATGGCCCGTAGCTACGGCTTGTCTGGTTTCAGCCTGTTCCGTCAGGTGATTCTGCCGGGTGCGCTGCCTTCGATTCTGGTGGGTGTGCGCTTTGCCCTGGGCTTCATGTGGCTGACCCTGATCGTTGCCGAAACCATCTCGGCCAATGCCGGCATCGGTTACCTGGCCATGAACGCCCGTGAGTTCCTGCAAACCGATGTGGTGGTGCTGGCCATCGTCCTCTACGCCGTGCTGGGCAAGCTTGCAGACCTGGCCGCCCGCGGCCTTGAACGTATATGGCTGCGCTGGCACCCGGCCTATCAGGTGGCAAGGAAGGAGGCCGTATGACCATTCTGAACGACTCGCCACAACGCCTGCTGCGCGGTATCCCGCTGGCTTCCAGCAGCCTGCGCAAGGCGTTTGGCCCGCGCGAAGTATTGAAGGGCCTCGACCTGAACATCCCGGCTGGCCAGTTCGTCGCCATCGTAGGGCGCAGCGGCTGCGGCAAAAGCACGCTGCTGCGCTTGCTGGCCGGGCTCGACCAGCCCACTGCCGGGCAGCTGCTGGCCGGTGCGGCGCCGCTGGAAGAGGCTCGAGAAGAAACCCGCTTGATGTTCCAAGACGCCCGCCTGTTACCGTGGAAAAGGGTCATCGATAACGTTGGCCTGGGTCTCAAAGGAGACTGGCAGCCCCGTGCCTTGCAGGCACTGGAAGCAGTAGGCCTGGCCGATCGCGCCCATGAATGGCCTGCAGCGTTGTCCGGTGGGCAGAAGCAGCGCGTGGCCCTGGCCCGTGCGCTTATCCACCAGCCGCGCCTGCTGTTGCTTGATGAGCCGCTCGGCGCGCTGGATGCCCTGACCCGCATCGAAATGCAGCAACTGATCGAGCGCCTGTGGCGCCAGCATGGCTTCACCGTGTTGCTGGTGACGCATGATGTGAGCGAGGCGGTCGCCGTGGCCGACCGGGTGATTCTGATCGAAGAAGGCGAGGTGGGCCTGGACCTTGCCGTCGACCTGCCTCGGCCCCGTGCACGTGGCTCCCATCGCCTGGCCGCGCTGGAAAGCGAGGTCCTGCAACGTGTTCTGTCGGCGCCGGGCACAGCCCCCGAACCTGACCCTGTAGCCCCTTTGCCCACGCAACTGCGCTGGGCGCTCTGAACCCACTGAAGCCCTTAGAAGGAATTACCCCATGACCATCAAAGCCATCAACGTTCGTAACCAGTTCAAAGGCACTGTGAAAGAAATTCTGGAAGGCCCGGTATTGTCGGAAATCGACGTGCAGACTGCTTCCGGTATCGTCACCTCGGTGATCACTACCCGCTCGGTGCGTGAACTGGAGCTGCAGGTTGGCAGCGAAGTGATCGCCTTCGTTAAATCCACCGAAGTGTCCATCGCCAAGCTGTAAGGCAAGTGGCACCCGGGCTGTCAGGCAGCCCGGGTGATGGAGCATTTGTCAGTCAGCCGGGCGCAGGCTGCCGAACAGTTTGTTGGCCTGAGCCTCGGTCATGGCCGCGCGCCACGCCCCTTCCCCCAGGTCCCGTTCGCTGGCCAGTTTCAGGTGGCCTGCTTCAAGTCGAGTGAAGCCGCTTGAGGGTTTGTGCCGGAAGTGGAAGTGCGCATACCACAGCGGCTGCCCGCTGGCCCGATCCACTATGCGGTATTCCTCAAGGTACTCCATCGGGTTGCCTTTGCGGTCCCGTTTCGGGTTCAGCGTGCGCGACCAGCCAAGCTCTACCTCCTGCTGCTCCACCAGGTATTCCAGGTAAGCCACCGTCGGTTTACTGCTTGCTTTGCTCTGGGCTATGCGCAGTTGCCGGCCCAGGGCATGCATCTCTGCTGCAGCGGTGTCCAGTTGCTGGATCAGCGCCAGGTGGCTGGCGTTTAACGAAGTACCCGCCTTGCGCCGGATGCTCTCGCCCAGAAAACGCAGCTGCTGGGCGTGGCCTTCGGCGATGTCTTCCAGGTCTACCGGGAGAGTTTGTGGTTTCCGATACTGGTGCAGCTTGGCCCGTTGCTGATCGATGGCGGCCAGACGGGCACTGGCGGTTTCAAGCAGCGAGGAGAGGGGGGGCGTCGGCATCTGGGGCTCGTTTGCTACCTGTTGCCATTTGCCGTTTTCGCTTTTGGCGTAAACGGTGTGCGGCTGTTCGGAATTGGGCTGGTTGATACGCATGCGCGCCTGGCCGCGCTCGACGAACTCGTTACCGATCAACGGCCCCTCCACCGTCTCGAACAAGCGTGGGCGGCTCGCGCCCCGCGGGGGGTGGTCGGTAGAAGGGCGGGCTGAGCTGGCCTTGGCGAGGTTGGCATCGATTTCGTCGATCAACTCCCGCATGAGTTGACGAAACGACAAGGTTTCTGCTGGTGCCAGCAAGTCCGTGAAGTTGTCTTCCCATGCCGTCAGGTGGTTCAGGTAGCGCACATAGCGGCTTCTGGCGTGGCTGAGGAACGTGCGTTCCTGGGCCCGGCTGAGGCGCGCTTGCGGCAGCTGAACCTGGCTGTACAGCGTGCTGCGCAGAGCAACCCCCTGTTCATGGAAGTGGGTCATGAAGGCCCCCATATGCGGGTGTTCTACCGCGCTTGCCTCGAAAAGGGTGACCGACAGAATCGACGCCCTGACCACGCGGATGTTGCTCAGGTCCAGCACCAGGCCGGTCTGCTGGGCACGGGCCATGTATGTGCTCAGGGTATTGCCTTGCAAGGCCCTGCGCCGTACCTGATGGCTGGTTGCCAGGCGCTCGGCCTCCATCAGCGTCAGCACCATCTCTCTATTTGCCGCCAACGTATTCTGGGTCAGGCGCTTGGCCACCGACGTGGGTACGGTAGATTCAGCTAATGCCTGAACGGCGCTGTACGCCAGCTTGATCTGGTCGGTGGCGAAGGTAAAGCGTGCTGAAACCAGGTGCATGTCCAGCACCGCCATTTCAACAATGTTTTCCTCGCACAGGGTCTTGAAGCGTACGTAATCTGCCCGAGCCAGCGTGGCACGTTGCTCCCGCAGGCGCGCCACGGCCTGCTCATTGAACGCGATGTTGCCCTGAACTTCTTCAGCCAGTTGCGTGCGTGCATTGATGTAGGCAGCTCTTTGCCCGTCAGTGGGCTGCGTACCTTCGGCCACAGCCTCCACTGCCGCGCGGTAGGCCGCCTGCTTCTGCGCCAAACGGGACCGGCAGCGTACGAGTTCGTCGTTGATGTCGTGTGCCAATTCCAGCCCTGTAAGGCGCCTGGGCTGGGCGCGCATTGCTCTGCGCCAATAGGCAACACCGTGATTGAGCAGTGTGGTGAGTGCACCGCCGCCTCCGCGCAGGGCGCTGTCCACCAGCAGGCCACTGAGGCGGCCAGGCGTTTCCCAAACACCGTGCTCGCTGAGGCGTACAGGTTGACGATAGCTGCGCATACCGTGGGGTTTCAGCCTCCAGGTCAGGTAAGCGGCGTCCCATTCAACCGCGTACCAGGCGGCATTGCGCGTGATGTATGTTTGCCGCGTTGCCGTATGCTCGAACACGCCAGCGCCCTGGGGAAGGCTGGAGCGCTTCATCGGGCCGATGGGCAGGTCCGTTTCATAGCCGCCGAAGGCACTGTGGACGGTTGGGGTGTTCCGCTCACCTGCCGCAGGGGTTGCAGGCGCTGGCGTTGCTGGGCCAATAGCCGCGCTGTGATAGCAGGCTTGCCAATAGCTGCACCCGTTGGGGCCATGGTCAGTACAGCATCGCTGAGCGACTGCAATAGGCTGACGAGGTGCATCAGGCCTTCTTCCAGGTTGCGTTGTTCGAAAGCAGTGACCGCAGCAGTAGCCGCCTGCCAGCCATCGAAAAGTGCAAGGCCGGTACCCACGCCTGGCAATACCCCCAGTACCATTCGCAGCCCCATGAAGAAGTAATGGTCAAATACCTGTGGCGCAGCGAGGGCCACATCGGCCTGGCTGCGAGAGGTGTTACGATGGGTGCGAATGAGCGCCCCCATGCCTTGACGAGCTTCATAGGTAGGCAAGGATTCGGGACGCGCAATGCCTATGCCGATAAACCCGTGAAATCCTGACTTCAGTGCGGCGTCGATGTATCGCTCATGCTCATCCGGATCACCGCTCAAGGTTTGCTCAGCCAGGTAGCGGGCCATGGCTTTGTCCAAGGCCATGCTTTGCAGCGCTTGGCATGCCGCATCGCTGTCTGAGTACTGGCTGACGACCTTGCCATTGGGCGCATCCGGCATATAGA
Organism: Pseudomonas sp. WSY_20; assembly: GCF_043104335.1. Lineage (NCBI taxonomy): Bacteria > Pseudomonadati > Pseudomonadota > Gammaproteobacteria > Pseudomonadales > Pseudomonadaceae > Pseudomonas > Pseudomonas sp. WSY_20. The sequence continues at coordinate 144,440 of NZ_JBICKP010000030.1, read as the reverse complement.
GCAACACAGGGCTTGTCTGGCCCTGCACCAGCGCGATGCCGGACAAAGCGACGCTGTCGCTCGAACCATCTGCTGCTACTCCTGGCTTCAACTCCAGCGAGTGGTAGGCAAGGGTCCTGGCTGCGCCTGCAGCCACCTGTTCGTTGTAAAACGTTTCAAGCATGCGTTGGCCGCTGGCATCCAGGCTGGCAGGGCGGCTTAGCAGCAGAAGCTTCAAGCGATGTTCGTAAGGCGCACGCAGGGTTTCCTGACGCCAAGCGACCTGCCAGGGCGTTTCGTGCTCCAAGCCCAGGTAGGCTTGAACGATGTGTGTCTCGAAGCGGCCCGCGGCATCCAGTTCGGTGACCAGTGCGGCAATGCGCGCCGGCGTAAGCCGCGCGGCCAGGTAAGGGTTGGCAGGTTCGAACTTGACGGTGGCATTGCCCAGGCGCAAGCGGCGATGTTCATCGAGCGCCACCATGATGAATGTTTCAAGGGGCACATCGCTGCGGGCCGTGCTGAATATGGGCACATCCCGCGCTCCGGCACCACCGGCGGCCGATTGGCCCGTGACCACTTTGCTGATGGTGACACTGTCAGCGATGTCGAGGGTGATCTGCCCGGCATCCTGCACACCGAATTCGGTTTGCAAGTAGTCCTTGAGCAGTTGGCGGGCAAATTGGTCGCGCGGCTGCAGACTTGAAGCGAGAAGGCTTGCAGAGGTGTGCAGTGACGCTTGCAGTGTTTCGATCTGGGCAGCCACTGCGGCGATCTGTTGTGCATCGAGATGGCTCAATCGGGGCAGGTTTTGTTGAAAATGGCTGCTGCGGTTTTTCTCGGCGAATCGCGCAAAGGCTGTCAACCTGGCGAGATGTTCACTGATGCACAGCCGCTGACGCGCTTGTTCGCATGACGTGTCGGCTGGCAGAGCCGCAGCGATGGCGTCAACGCAGTGCAACATAAAGTGCCCATCGACGGGCGGATGCTCGAATGCAAAGGTGGGCGTGTTGCTCAGCCTAGCGTGCAGCGGCACGCCATCGCTGGCGTGGGCCGCCTCCAGCAGTGCATCAGGCCATGCACCGTCGAGTGTAGCCAGCAGGCTGCGTTCAAGTGCCGGTTCGTCCGCGAACATCAGCAGCCCGCCACGTTGGCCTGGGCGGTACAGCAGCAGGCTTGGGTCATGCGCTTGGCCTGTCTCAGCCGGCAGCTCACGCACTGTTATGTAACCGCTCAATACCCAGCGCTGACCGGCGCTGGTCACTGCCAAGGCGCGAACCTGTACAGGCCTTTGCAGGCTTGGCTCAGGCCTGTCCACAAGGTGTTCCACCCAGCCAAGATGGGTAGCTGTCAACTCGCCCAGCGTGTGTTGCAGCCGTGCTTCGGCCAGCAATGCCTTGCATAGCCACTCTGCAATCTGTGTGCGCCTGGGGATGTCGCCCGCCGGCTGTTGCAGCATGACGCTACTCACGGGCTCTGGCAGGGCGAGTAGGTAGGTGTCCAGCGTGCTCTTCAACAGGTCCTGCGCCACCTGTTGTTCGCGCAGCAGTGTCACTTTGGCCGAAGTCGGTGCAATGTCGCCTTTCAGGTAACCCTCCAGCAGGGCTTCCTGCTGTTCGACACGCTGCTGGCGCCAAGCGATGGGCAGGTGCTGCTCCAGGCAGGCGAAGTGCACCTCCTGCGCAGCCATGGCGGCGTCGTCGGCACATACCTGAGCGATTTGTGCCGCCAGGTTCTCAGGCAGAGCCCCTGCCACGATGGCGTTTCGCTTATTCTCCCATGCCTGCAGGTCTGTCCAGTCCAGTGGGTCAATGGCGTGGGTTTGGCACGCCTGCAGCAGGTGGTGGTCGATGAGGCCCTCTTGCTGCGCCAGCGTTTCTGCCATTAGAGCGCTGAATCCATCGCCGTGTAGCGGCGTGATGAGTACATTGTCGCTGCTGCCCAGGGTGATGGGCCATCGCGGGTCCGACCAAAAGATATGACGGTTCTCGAATACCCAAGTGCGCAGGTGCTGCAGGTCATTGAAAGGCACAGTGCAGGTCGTGAGTCCTGGGATGTACAGCAACCAGCCGGTGGCTTCTGGTTCGGGCTCTACAACTATCGCCGCAACACTATTAAGCGTTGGCGCGCCGGTGGGCTGCCATTGCAGTTGAGCAAAGCTTGGTGTGGCTCGCCTTGCAGTCAGCCAGGCAGTGATTTCCAGCTTTCCCAGTCCGTAAGCAATGTCCAGGCTGCGCTCGAAATGCTCGCGCAGCAGGGTGCTTGCGTGGCTTTGGCGTGATACGGCAGTACCCGGCATGCGGGCAGCCCAGTAACCATTGGTAGCCCGCAGCCTAGCGGTGCTTGCCAGCGGCCCAAGGTAACGTATCCAGTCAGCGGCGTTCAGCTGAGCCTGAGCACTGCCCTGTGCAAAGCCCCACGTTGTCCAGCTGGCAAACGGGCGGGTGAACGCTGGGTTCGTCAGCAGGCGGGCTGCGAATGAAAGCAAGGTGATCTGCCTGGTCTCATCACGCAGCCCGCAATGGGTTGGGTCTATCCGTAACTGAGCCTGCAGCGTATCGAGCAATGTCTGACGCAGGCTGGGCGCCTGACCGAACAGTGCTCTGAGCTGCGTGGTGCAGGCTGTCAAGGCCGGCTGTGCGGCGACCAGCAAATTACCTTTGCCGGCCAGACGTTCGGGTACGGCGGTCAGGGACGAGGCGGAGAACGTCTTGATAAGTTCCGACTGGGCGGGAGTGGTGGGCATGGTGATGTCCCAATGGGTCGGCATGTGGTGCCCCCATTGAAAGCATCGCGATGGTTCAGCCGGTGGTAGATGTATAGGTTCAGCTCGCCTTGCGCGGTGGCAGGAAGGGCGGCAGATAGAGGGACATATAGGCTTCGAACACACGCATGCCTTCTTCGGCCATGCGTGGGGTGATCTGGTCGAACAACTGCATCGACCGGGCATAGACCCGGTCGCTCAGCTCCATGGCCAGGGCGAACACGTGTACATCGTCTGGCAGGCTCGGCAACTGGAAGTGCCGGTCGAACAGGCGGTGCATCAGTTCGCCCAGTTCCATATCGTGCCGGCGGTCGGCCTGCACCACTTCACTGAGCCCATGCTGGGCCAGAATCAGCTGCCTGGCCGCGGCGTCCTGATGATAGATGTCCAGCATGCGCTGTTCGATCAGCCGGGACAGCTGGTGCCAAGTGGTGAGCGCGCTGCTATCGATGGGCGCGCTGAGGGCTTCGCGAAATGCCTGGTGAACGTCAGCAGTCAGGGCTTCGAGCAGCGCAGGCACGCTGGCGAAGAAGTGGTAGACCGACGACGGCGGGATTTGCGCGCGCTCGGCCACGCTGTAGATCGACAGGCCAGCCACCCCGCCCTCTGCCAGGAGCTCGCGGGCAGCTGCCAGGATCGCTTCGATCCGGGCCTGGCTGCTGGCGCGTGGCTTGCGCGCTGAGGTGTTGCGGGTCATCAGTTGCTGATTGCCAGGATACTGGCCTGGTAGGCGCCCACGAAGGTGTCGAACTCGCCCACTTCTTCCTGTTCCATCTGGGATTGCTTGGCCAGGGACTCGCGCGCCTGTGTTTCGAAGGCCTGCTGCTGGTCGGGGCTCAGGGGCTGCTCGCGCAGTGTCTGGGCGTGGAGACGACTTTGCCGCAGCGAGAACGCGATGAAACTCTCGTCATGCTCGGTCATGCGCGCCAACACCTGGGCCGATGGGGTCAGCTCAGGGTCGTCGACTTTCGCCTGCTGGGCTTGCAGGGCCTGCACGTGATCATCTCCGCCCTGGGCCTGGTCGAGCAGGTTGGCCAATTGACCGATCTGAGCAATCAACTCGCTGGCCCAGTCTTTGAGAGGTACAGGCTGCCCATCACGCTGCAACTTCAGGCCTGGACGCCGGCCTTCTTTGACCACGCTCAGGAAATTGCTGGTGCACTGGCTGCATTCGTTGTTGTTGAGCTGCGGGCTGTCGTCCAGCGCGCAGAACAGCAGAAACGCATCGAGAAAGCGTGCCTCGGTGAGGTCGATGCCCACCGGCAGGAGCGGGTTGATGTCCAGGCAGCGCACCTCCACGTACTGCACCCCGCGCGAGGTAAGCGCCTGGATTGGGCGCTCGCCTGAGTAGGTCACCCGCTTGGGACGGATGTTGGAGTAGTACTCGTTCTCGATTTGCAGAATGTTGGTGTTCAGCTGTACCCACTCGCCATCGACATGGGTGCCAACCTCCACATAGGGTGGGTACGGCGTGCCCACCGCCTTGCGCAGGCTGTCGGTATAGCTGGCCAGGTTGTTGTAGCAGGGCGTCAGGCCCGCCTGGGCATTGCTCTGGTAGCCCAGGTCGCTCATGCGCAGGCTAGTGGCGTAGGGCAGGTAGAGGGTTTCGCCATCGAGCTCTTCGAGCTGATGGGCGCGACCCCGCAGAAAGCCCTTGTCCAAGGCGGGCGAGGCGCCGAACAGGTACATGAGCAGCCAGCTGTAGCGACGGAAATTGCGGATCAAGGCAATGTAGGCGGCCGATTGGTAATCCCGTTCGTTCTCAGTGCTGCCTTCGGCTTCGCGCAGCAATGGCCACAGGGCCTCGGGCAGCGAGAAGTTGTAATGGATGCCGGCGATGCACTGCATGGTGCGGCCGTAGCGCAGGGCCAGGCCCTTGCGATAGACATGCTTGAGCTTGCCGATGTTGGAGGTGCCGTACTCGGCGATGGGGATATCTTCTTCAGCCGGCAGCGAACACGGCATCGACGGGCTCCACAGGTACTCATCGCTAAGCTTGGTATAGACGAACCTGTGAATCTGCTCGAGGTTTTCCAGCACCGCAGCGGCGTCAGGCAGCGCGGGGGTGATGAATTCAAGCAGTGATTCGGAATAATCGGTGGTGATCTGTTCGTTGGTCAGCGCCGCGCCTAGTGCTTCAGGGTGCGGTGTCTGGGCCAGACGGCCACTGTCTGTCACGCGCAGGCATTCGCGCTCAATGCCGTGCAGACACTGCTTGAGCAAGGGGAGATTGGCGCCGAGCAAGCTCAGGCGGCGGTTGAGGAGTGTGCTCAAGATGTATTCCTTCACGCGTCAGTCGCCCCAATATGGGGGTAGAGAGGACGGTCTACAAGGGTAGGTGGAAGGGAACGGGCGTTGTCGCCTGGTTTACCGCGGCCCCAGCAGTGCGCGCGCACTGCCGAAATTACCGCAGATAGTGCTTTGTGAGCTAGAGAGCGACGAAGGTTCCTTGCGCCTTGGCCACCAGCTTGTCGCCCTGAACTACGTCAGCGTCGACCACCAGCGTGCGCTTCCCTGCGTGCAATACCCGAGCGGTGCATAGCACCTCGCCATCGCTGACGGCGCGCAGGTAGTTGATCTTGCATTCGAGGGTGACGCTCTGCTGCTCGAAGCCGTGGCTGGACGAGCAGGCCAGCCCCATGGCGATGTCCACCAGGCTGAAGATTGCCCCGCCATGAAGCTTCTGGCCCCGGTTGCGCAGGTGCGGCGCCACCGCCAGGCTTACCTCGGCAACGCCCGCTTCCAGGCGTTGCAGGCTGCAGCCCAGCAGTTGGCTGAAGGCGCTTTGTACGTACTCCGGCGCCACGTCCATCACTTCTTCTTCAACTGCTTGGCGTTGGCGAACAGGGCAGCCATGGCGTTGTTGGCCGGCGCTGCAGTGGCGGTCTCGCGCTGACGGGGCGCCGGTTGCTGACGGCCACCCCCCTGGCCACGTCCGCCACCCCGGTTGCCTTCGACCTTTTCGCCCGGCGTGTCGCTCATGCGCATGGACAGGCCAACACGCTTGCGCGGAATGTCCACTTCCATGACCTTGACCTTGACCACATCGCCAGCCTTGACCGCTTCGCGTGGGTCCTTGACGAACTTTTCCGACAGCGCCGAGATGTGCACCAGCCCATCCTGATGCACGCCGATATCCACGAACGCGCCGAAATTGGTGACGTTGGTCACTACGCCTTCCAGGATCATCCCAGGCTCCAGGTCCTTGAGGTCCTCGACCCCGTCCTGGAAGGTGGCCGTCTTGAACTCCGGGCGCGGGTCGCGGCCAGGCTTGTCCAGTTCCTGCAGGATGTCGGTCACCGTGGGCAGGCCAAAGGTTTCGTCGGTGAACTTCTTCGGGTCCAGGCGCTTGAGGAAACTGCTGTCCCCGATCAGCGAGCGGATGTCCCGGTCGGTATTGGCAGCGATGCGCTGCACCAGCGGGTAAGCCTCGGGGTGCACGGCAGAGGCGTCCAGCGGGTTGTCGCCGTTCATCACGCGCAAGAAGCCTGCGGCCTGCTCGAAGGTCTTCTCACCCAGCCGGCTGACCTTCTTCAAGGCCGCACGGGTGGCAAACGGGCCGTTGGCATCACGGTGGGCCACGATGTTCTGTGCCAGGGTCGTGTTCAAGCCCGAAATACGCGTGAGCAGGGCGACCGACGCGGTGTTCACGTCCACGCCGACGGCGTTCACGCAATCCTCGACGACGGCGTCGAGGCCGCGTGCGAGCTTCACTTGCGAGACATCGTGCTGGTACTGGCCCACGCCGATGGACTTGGGATCGATCTTGACCAGCTCGGCCAGTGGATCCTGTAGGCGACGTGCAATTGAGACCGCGCCACGGATCGATACATCCAGGTCGGGGAATTCCCGAGCCGCCAGCTCCGATGCCGAGTACACCGAGGCGCCGGCTTCGGAGACCATGACCTTGGTGATCTTCAGGGCAGGGTACTGCTTGACCAGGTCAGCCACCAGCTTGTCGCTCTCGCGGCTGGCGGTGCCATTGCCGATAGCGATGAGCTCGACCGAATGCTTGGCGCACAGCGCAGCCATCACCGAAAGCGTGCGGTCCCATTCGTTTCTGGGTGCATGGGGATACACAGTGGTGTAGTCGAGCAGCTTGCCAGTGGCATCGACCACGGCGATCTTGCAGCCTGTGCGCAGGCCAGGGTCGAAGCCCAGTGTGGCGCGCGGACCAGCAGGCGCTGCCAGCAGCAGATCATGCAGGTTGTGGGCGAAGACGTTGATTGCCTCACCCTCGGCATTGTCGCGCAGTTCCCCGAACAGGTCGGTCTCCAGGTGGGTGTAGAGCTTGACCTTCCAGGTCCAGCGCACCACTTCGCCTAGCCATTTATCGGCCACGCGGCCGCGGTTCTCGATGCCGACGTGCTCACCGATCATCAATTCGCACGGGTGCAGGGTACCCGGCAGCTCTTCGCCCACTTTCAGCGAGGCGCTGAGCACGCCTTCGTTGCGCCCGCGGAAGATCGCCAGCGCGCGGTGCGACGGCGCGCTGCGCAGCAGCTCGTCATGGGCGAAGTAGTCGCGGAACTTGGCGCCTTCTTCTTCCTTGCCGGGCACCACGCGCGCGCTGAGCACCGCCTCCTGCTTGAGGAAGCTGCGCAGTTTGTCGAGCAGGGCTGCATCTTCGGCGAAACGCTCCATGAGGATGTATTTGGCTCCCTCCAGCGCAGCCTTGACGTCTGCCACGCCCTTGTCGGCGCTGACAAAGCGCGCCGCTTCGCTTTCCGGGGCCAGGGACGGGTCGGCGAACAGGCTGTCGGCCAGCTCGCCCAAGCCAGCTTCCAGGGCGATCTGGCCCTTGGTGCGGCGCTTTTGCTTGTAGGGCAGGTAGAGGTCTTCGAGGCGCGTCTTGGTGTCGGCCAGCTTGATCTCGCGCGCCAGTTCCGGCGTCAGCTTGCCTTGCTCCTCGATGCTGGCAAGGATGCTGATGCGGCGCTCGTCGAGTTCGCGCAAGTAGCGCAGGCGCTCTTCCAGGTGGCGCAGCTGGGTGTCGTCCAGGCTGCCGGTCACCTCTTTGCGGTAACGGGCGATGAAAGGCACGGTAGAGCCTTCGTCCAACAGGCCCACGGCCGCCTCGACCTGTTGTGGGCGTACGCCCAGTTCCTCGGCGATACGGCTGTTGATGCTGTCCATGTAAACCACCTGACGTTCTTGAATACGGAGTCGCCGGTGGGCCTTTCGCCCGGCGGCGCTGGATGAAAGCGGCGCATTATACCCATCGCAAACGGCTTGCGGTGATGGCCTGGCGCCAGTTGGAAGTGGCGTCCCGGGAAAAATCTGCTAACAATGCTCACGGCACGCGTTGCAGCGGCTACGCCATAATGCGCAGCGATACCAGAGGAGTAATTCATGACCGGCACGCCAACTACCGCTGAAGGTGAAAAAATTCTGATCGTCGACGACGATCCAGGGCTCAGCAGCCTGCTTGAACGTTTCTTCACCAGCAAGGGTTATCGTGCCCGCGCGGTCCCCAACACCGAGCAGATGGACCGCCTGCTCCAGCGTGAAGTGTTCAACCTGGTGGTGCTCGACCTGATGCTGCCGGGCGAAGACGGCTTGTCCGCCTGCAAGCGCCTGCGCCAACAGAACAATCAGATCCCCATCATCATGCTCACGGCCAAAGGTGACGAGCTCAGCCGCATCAAGGGCCTGGAACTGGGCGCCGACGACTACCTCGGCAAGCCGTTCAACCCCGACGAGCTGATGGCCCGGGTCAAGGCCGTGCTGCGCCGCCAGGCACCTTCGGTACCCGGTGCGCCGGGCAGCGAGGACGAGTCGGTCACCTTCGGCGACTACGAGCTGTCCCTGGCCACTCGCGAACTCAAGCGTGGCGACGAGGTGCACATGCTCACCACGGGCGAATTCGCCGTGCTCAAGGCCCTGGTGATGCATGCTCGCGAACCGTTGACCCGCGACAAACTCATGAACCTGGCACGCGGGCGTGAATGGGATGCGCTGGAGCGCTCCATCGACGTACAGATCTCGCGCCTGCGCCGCATGATCGAGCCAGACCCGTCCAAACCGCGCTACATCCAGACGGTATGGGGTGTGGGCTATGTGTTCGTACCGGATGGAAACGCCGGCAAATGACGCTGCTGCCTAGATGAAGACGCCGCTGTGGTTTCCGCAGAGTTTCTTCGCGCGCACCTTGTGGCTGGTGCTGATCGTCGTCCTGTTCTCCAAGGCGTTGACCCTGGTCTACCTGCTGATGAACGAGGACGTTTTGGTCGATCGGCAGTACAGCCACGGCGTGGCATTGACCTTGCGCGCCTATTGGGCGGCCGATGAAGAGAACCGTGACCAGATCGCCGAGGCGGCAGGCCTGATCCGGGTAACCGGTGCTGGCGTACCGGAGGGCGAGCAGCACTGGCCCTACAGCGAAATCTACCAACGGCAGATGCAGGCCGAGCTTGGCGAGGACACCGAGGTACGGCTGCGCATCCATGCACCGCCTGCCTTATGGGTCAACGCGCCCAGCCTGGGCCCGGGCTGGCTGAAAGTGCCGTTGTATCCCCACCCGTTGCGCGGGCAGAAAATCTGGAACGTGCTGGGCTGGTTCCTGGCCATTGGCTTGCTGTCCACTGCCTCAGCCTGGATATTCGTGCGTCAGTTGAACCAGCCGCTCAAACGCCTGGTGTTCGCCGCGCGCCAGCTTGGCCAGGGGCGCAGTGTGCGCCTGCCGGTCAGCGACACGCCCAGCGAAATGACCGAGGTGTACAAAGCCTTCAACCAGATGGCCGAGGATGTCGAGCAAGCCGGGCGCGAGCGCGAGTTGATGCTGGCTGGCGTCTCCCACGACTTGCGCACCCCGCTGACCCGGCTGAGACTTTCACTGTCCTTGCTCGGCAGCGACAGTGAGCTGAGCGACGACATGGTGCGCGATATCGAAGACATGGACGCCATTCTCGACCAGTTCCTGGCGTTCATTCGCGACGGGCGGGACGAGCCCATCGAAGAAGTCGATCTTGGCGCGTTGGTGCGTGAAGTGGTCGCACCCTACAACCAGCCCGAGGAACGTGTTCGCTTGTGCCTGGAGCCCATACCGCCGTTTCCATTGCGCCGGGTGTCGCTCAAGCGCATGTTGGGCAACCTGATTGGCAATGCCCTGCACCATGCGGGCAAGGGCGTCGAGGTTGCAGCCTATGTCTCGGGGGACGAAAGCGCCCCGTATGTGGTGCTGAGCGTGCTTGACCGAGGGGCAGGAATCGACGAATCCGAGCTCGAGACCATCTTCAACCCGTTCATTCGGGGTGACCGTGCCCGAGGCGGCAAAGGCACCGGGCTGGGCCTGGCCATCGTCAAGCGAATCGCCGCCCAGCATGGCGGCAACGTCGAGCTGCGCAATCGTTCTGGGGGCGGTATCGAAGCGCGGGTACGGTTACCCTTGGGGCTGCTATTGCCGCGCAACGCTGTCTGATCGCAAGTCTGGCACTGGCGTGCTTCCAGGGGCCGATCAGCCACCGAGGAAGCAGGCTGGCCTGGTAGGCAGCCAGCGGGGCGATCAGCCCTTGCCCTTGGTTCGGGTCTGGTTGGGCCCGCCGTTCTTCTCCAGGTGTTCGAAAATCATGCCGGCTACGTCCTTGCCGGTAGTCACCTCGATGCCCTCCAGCCCCGGTGACGAGTTGACCTCCATCACCAGTGGGCCGTGGTTGGAGCGCAGAATGTCGACGCCGGCCACGCTCAAGCCCATTACCTTGGCTGCGCGAATGGCCGTCATGCGCTCTTCCGGGGTGATCTTGATCAGGCTGGCAACCCCACCACGGTGCAGGTTGGAGCGAAACTCGCCGGGTTTGGCCTGGCGTTTCATCGACGCGATCACCTTGTCACCCACCACGAAGCAGCGGATATCAGCGCCACCGGCTTCCTTGATGTACTCCTGGACCATGATGTTCTGCTTGAGCCCCATGAAGGCTTCGATCACAGATTCGGCTGCCTTGGTGGTTTCGCACAGCACCACGCCAATGCCTTGGGTGCCCTCGAGGACCTTGATCACCAGCGGGGCGCCGTGGACCATCTGGATCAGGTCCGGAATGTCATCAGGCGAATGGGCGAAGCCAGTTACCGGCAAGCCAATGCCGCGGCGTGACAGCAATTGCAACGAGCGCAGCTTGTCGCGCGAACGTGCGATGGCGACCGACTCGTTGAGCGGGTACACCCCCATCATTTCGAACTGGCGCAGCACAGCGCAGCCATAGAAAGTGACAGAGGCACCAATGCGCGGGATGACTGCATCGAACCCCTCCAGTGGCTTGCCGCGGTAGTGAATTTGCGGCTTGTGGCTGGCGATGTTCATATAGGCCCGCAGGGTATCGATCACCACCATCTCGTGACCACGCTGGGTACCGGCTTCGACCAGGCGGCGGGTGGAATACAGACGCGGATTACGCGAAAGCACAGCGATCTTCATGCAGCACCTGTCAAGGTAGTGTGGGTGGCCGGAAAGGCAGGTTTGTCTTGTACGTACTTCAGGCCCGGATTGACGACCAACTGGCCATGAATCAGGGCCTTGGAACCCAGCAACAGGCGGTAACGCATGCTCTTGCGGCAAGCCAGGGTAAATTCGACGGCCCATACCCTGTCACCCAACGCGAGCGTGGTGCGAATGACATAACGGGTTTGGGCGTGGCCATTGGAGCTTCGAATGGTTTTCATGCTCACCAGCGGCGCCTCGCAGCGGCGGTGACGCAATTGCACGATCGAACCCAGGTGCGCAGTGAATCGGACCCACGGCTGGCCATTGCGTTCGAAAGGTTCTATCTCGGTGGCATGCAGGCTGGAGGTGCTGGCGCCGGTGTCGATCTTGGCGCGTAGCCCTGCCACGCCCAGCTCGGGCAAGGCTACCCATTCCCGCAGGCCAATTACAGTCAGATGATCAAATGTCTTCACGAAACGCACCCAGCGGATGAGAGAGTGAACTGTAAGCATGGCGGGGAATTTTTGCATCCGATGCTTACGGTAGTACAGTTCCCCCAATCACGGAATTCGAGGTATCGGGATGGCACAGAAAGTCGAAGATGACGACAAGGTTCGCCTGGACAAATGGCTGTGGGCGGCGCGTTTCTACAAGACGCGTGCGCTGGCCAAGGCGGCCATCGAAAGTGGCAAGGTGCATTGCCGTGGCGAGCGATGCAAACCGGGCAAGGAGCCGCGGGTGGGCGATGAATTCGTCCTGCGTACGGGCTTCGACGAGCGCACGGTGGTGGTAAAGGCGCTGTCGGCGGTGCGCCGCGGTGCGCCTGAAGCGCAGGCTTTGTATGAAGAAACCGAAGAAAGCGTGCGCCGGCGCGAGCAGGCTGCGGCGCTGCGCAAGGCCGGTGCCACCGGTGTCACCACCGATGGGCGGCCGACCAAGAAGCAGCGCCGCCAGATACATCAATTGCACGGAAGCTTCGAGTAGCCGGGGCCGCGAGGCGGCCCAGGCTTAGCGCAGCACGGCCATCCGACCGACCAACGGCAACCTGCCCAGCAGCCTGAACAGCGGGGCGGTCCAGCGCACCAGCGCAGCACTGCTTCTGGCCGCCAGGGGCGTATACAGGCTCCAGCCCAGTGCCAGCACCGCCATCAACAGGCCGCCGATGTAATCATCCTGGCCCCAGTGTGCGCCAGCGACCAGGCGTGGCAGCATGAACAGCACCGCCAGCCCCCAGATCACCAGGTACTGCCCGACGCGGCGACTGAAGACGCTCATGAACAGCGCCCAGATGAGCAGTACTGAAGCATGATCGCCCGGGAAGCTCTTGCTGGAACGGTCCTTGAGCTCCCAGGTTGCCTCCAGGTGTGGGTAGTAGTCACTCAGGTGCACGGCGCCATCGAGCATCATCGATGGGCTGTTGTGTTGCCAACCGGCAGCGTCGACCCACTTGGAAAACAGTGCTCGAATCACCACTAAGAGCAGTAGCGTGACCAGAAAGCCGAAAAATGCCTGGCGAACCTGGGCGGCCTTGAATACCCAGTCGCCCCGGATCAGCGTGGCCAGCAGGATCAGGCCGACGACGATGTCGAACGGGCGCAGGCTGCCAATGGTCCAGATGTAGCGCCAGGCGGTGCTTTCAGCCAGCGGTGCGTTGAGGCTGTGGAACAGCCATTCGTCGAATGTCAGGCACAGCATCTGGCCAACAGGCCATAACCAGAAACACAGTAGTGCGATGGGCAGTAGCGTACAGGCTACCAATGGCCCCCAGGACCACCTCGCTTGGAACAGTGGTCGATTGTCCATAAGATACCTCGATCTCCTAACGGGAATGAGCGCCCGAAACGCTCGACGACGGGATTGCAAATCCCGGCAATTATCTTGTCATTATTTTCAGATAGCCAGACAACCATGAGCGATTTGCCAGATACAGATTTCACCCAACGTTTCATCTTCGACGAGCGCGATGTGCGCGGCGAGTGGGTGTCTCTCGATGACAGCTACGCCGCGGTGTTGGCGCGTCACGAGTACCCGGCGCCGGTCAAGACCTTGCTCGGCGAGCTGATGGCCGCCACCGCGCTGCTGGTCGGTGCCCTCAAGTTCGACGGCCTGCTGATCCTGCAGGCGCGCTCGGAAGGGCCTATTCCATTGCTGATGGTCGAGTGCTCCGGGGACCGAGACATCCGCGGCATGGCCCGCTACGAGGCCGACCAGATTGCAGCCGATGCCACCCTGTCCAATCTGATGCCAGGCGGGCACCTGACGCTGACCATCGATCCGGTCAGGGGCCAGCGCTACCAGGGCACTGTCGAGCTCGACGGTGCCGACCTCTCGGAATGCTTCACCAATTACTTCGTGCAATCCCAGCAGCTGAACACTCGGTTCTGGCTGCACGCCGAGGCGGGCAAGGCCCGTGGCCTGCTGCTGCAGCAGCTGCCGCGCGACCGTCAGCCCGACGACGAGGAACGTGAAGACAGCTGGCAGCATGTAGTGGCCCTGGCCAAGACCCTCAAGCCGCAAGAGTGGGCCGAAGCCAACGAAACCCTGCTGCACCGCCTGTACCACGAAGATGCCGTGCGCCTGTTCGACGTCCAGCCTCTGCGCTTCAACTGCAGCTGCTCGCGCGAGCGTTCCGGCAATGCGCTGGTAAGCCTGGGTGAAGCCGATGCCAAGGCGTTGGTAGAGGAATGCGGGGGTACGGTGGAGATCGACTGCCAGTTCTGCAATGAGCGGTATTTCTTCGATGCCAGCGATGTCGCACAGCTCTTTGCGGGCGGCGGCACGGACTCTGCCTCAGAAACTCTTCACTGAAACGTTTCACTACAGGAGATTCTCCTGTCGAATTGCGCAAAAGCTCGGTTCTGACAGGAGGGGCCTACTTTTTTTGGGCGTTTCTGGCATAATCCGGCCACTTTTTTCGCTGTAGTAGTTTTTCTGAAACGACTACAAAACGTTTGGAGCACTCGGCCTCGGGCCGGATGGGGTATCTCATGACGCAAGCCAACAACACCGTGTACACCGACCTGAGCGTCGATGAGCTGGTAAAAGAAGCGCTGCAACGCGGTGAAGGTGTACTAGCCGACACGGGTGCACTGGTCGTGGAGACCGGCCACCGTACCGGCCGTTCCCCGGCTGACCGTTTCATCGTCGAAGAACCTTCCACCCAGGACGCCATTGCCTGGGGCCCGATCAACCGCAAGTTCCCGGCCGACAAGTTCGATGCCCTGTGGGACCGCGTCGAGGCGTTCAACAACGCCCAGGATCACTTCGTTTCCTACGTCCACGTAGGGGCGGCGGCCGAGCACTACCTGCCAGTCAAGATGACCACCCAGACGGCCTGGCAGAACCTGTTCGGGCGTTGCCTGTTCATCAACCCGGAGCAGTTCAACCCGGCTGGTCGTGGCGAGTGGCAGATCCTCAACGTCGCCAACTTCGTCTGCGCGCCTGAGCGTGATGGCACCAACTCCGATGGTTGCGTGATCATCAACTTCGCCCAGAAGAAAGTGCTGATCGCTGGCATGCGTTACGCTGGCGAAATGAAGAAAGCCATGTTCTCAGTGCAGAACTTCCTGCTGCCGGCTGCCGACGTACTGCCAATGCACTGCGCGGCCAACATCGGCGAAGAGGGTGATGTCACCCTGTTCTTCGGTCTGTCCGGCACCGGCAAGACCACGCTGTCGGCCGACGAGAGCCGCTACCTGATCGGTGACGACGAGCACGGTTGGGGTGAAGGTGTCGTCTTCAACATGGAAGGTGGCTGCTACGCCAAGTGCATCGACCTGTCCGAGAAGAACGAGCCGGTCATCTGGAAAGCCATCAAGCATGGCGCCGTCCTGGAAAACGTCGTGCTCGATGCCAACAAGCACGCCGATTACAGCGACGTCAGCCTGACCCAGAACAGCCGCGCCGCCTACCCGCTGGAACACGTGGCCAAGCGCTCCGAGGCTAACCTGGGTGGTGAGCCGAACGCGGTCATCTTCCTGACCTGCGACCTGACTGGCGTACTGCCGCCCGTATCGATCCTGAACAACGAGCAGGCGGCCTACCACTTCCTGTCCGGCTACACCGCGCTGGTCGGTTCCACCGAAATGGGCTCGGGCGGCGGCATCAAGTCGACCTTCTCCACCTGCTTCGGCGCGCCGTTCTTCCCGCGCCCTGCTGGTGAGTACGCCGAGCTGCTGATCAAGCGCATCAACGGCTTCAACTCCAAGGTCTACCTGGTCAACACCGGCTGGACGGGCGGTGGCTACGGTGTGGGCAAGCGCTTCAGCATTCCGACCACCCGTGCCGTGATCGCTGCCATCCAGAGCGGCGCGTTGGTCGGTGCTGAAACCGAGCACCTGGACATCATCAACCTGGACGTGCCGAAGTCGGTACCAGGCGTCGAGACTGACCTGCTCAACCCGCGCACCAACTGGGCTGACAAGGCTGCCTACGACGAAGCCGCCAAAGGCCTGGCCAACCTGTTCATCGAAAACTTCAAGAAGTTCGATGTATCCGACGCCATCAAGGCTGCGGGTCCTCAGCTGTAAGCTGAAGCAGGTTGTAGTAAAAGAGCCGCCCTTCGGGGCGGCTTTTTGCTGGGGGCTTCAAAAGGGTTAATTCGATCAAACGGCTCATTTTCTGGTTCACTGTGTACACCCAATGTGAAGCCGTGAGCCCGCCCGATGATCCAGCCTCCCCAGCGCACTGCCTTTTCCCACGTGCATCCGATCCTGACCCGCGCGCAAGACAACGACGCCAACGGCCATATCGCCGGCTCGACCGTGCATGCGTACTTTGAAACGGCCATCCATGCTTTTCTGATCGAACACGCGGAACTGGACCTGCGCGACGGCGAACTGGCGGCGTTCGTTGTCAGCTCGGCGGCAGACTTCTACGCCCTGCCGGGCTTTCCGGACGTACTGGAGGTGGCGCTGGGGGTGACGCGTCTGGCTGGGAGCACCGTGGAGTACCGGCTGGCGCTCTATCGCCATGGTGAGGCCCAGGCTTGTGCGGCGGGGACGGTGGTGCAGGTGTTCATTGACCGTGCCAGTGGCCAGCCGGTAGTGCTACCGGCGCAATTGGCGGCGAGGTTAGCGGCGCTTGCAGAGCGGGCTCAATAAAAACCCCGCCATCAAGGCGGGGTTCTATGCGCAGCGGCTACCCTGACTCATCAAGGGTGGCGATGGCGGCCGTGCTTGCGGTGGCCATAATGGTGACCACGGTCCCAGTGACGACGGTCGTCGTAGTCGCGGCGGTAGCGGCGATGGTCGCGGCGATCATCCTGATCGGCCTTGTTGCCCATGTAGTTGCCCAGGGCACCGCCTGCGCCACCGCCAGCGGCTGCACCGATGTAACTGCCGGTGGTGCCACCAACGCTACGGCCTACTACGTTGCCGCCTGCTGCGCCGAGCGCACCGCCGATGGCCGCTTCGCCGCGCTGACGCTTGTCGGCGCCGACCGCACTGCCGGCGGCGCCGCCCAGGCCTGCGCCAATGGCGCCGCCAGTGCTACCACCAATGGACTGGCCTACGACTGAGCCCAGTACCCCACCCAATGCGCCGCCAATGCCGGCCTCGGTGGAGCCGCCTGCCATGGCAACGCCGCTGAGCAAGCCAAAAGACAACAACAGAATCGAGGAGTACTTCTTCATTCAAGAGAGCCTCAGAAGGATGACGAGGCGAATGTGCTTCTATCTGCGTCCAGTGGCAACGAATATCCGACGAATTGCACGGGTTGTACACAATTCGTCAACTCATTGATTTATAAGTGAAACTTTATCTTTTTCCTGCGGTCTTATGCTCTTGTGACAGAGCCCTGATCCTGCATTGGACCAGGGCTTTTTCATTCAGAGAATTCGTCCGTCGTCCTCGGCGCGTTCCAGCTTGATGGCAATGAACTTGGACGTTGGCGTGTGGCTACCCTCGCCAATGCTCTCCAGCGGTACCAGCGGATTCACTTCTGGATAATAGGCCGCTGCCTGCCCGGCAGGTATGTCGAACGCCAGGAGGGTAAAGCCGCGCACTCGGCGAACATGCTCATCCCCCCACAGTGAAACGATGTCGACCTTCTGACCAGGCTTGAAGCCCAGCCGAACGATGTCGGCTTCGTTGGCGAACAACACGTCGCGCTGGCCGCGCACGCCTCGGTAACGGTCGTCCAGGCCATAGATGGTGGTGTTGTACTGATCGTGCGAGCGCATCGATTGCAATACCAAGTCCGGCACCTGGCCGCTGGCACGCACGCGCTCGTCGAGCAGCGAATCTGGCAGCAGGTTGGCTTTGAAGTTGGCGCGGCCATTGGCCGTGGCCCACTCACGCCGGCCGGCGCTATTGCCCAGGTAGAATCCCCCAGGCTGCCGCATGCGCTGATTGAAATCAGAGAAGCCTGCAATGGTGTCGGCGATCAGAGCCCGAATACGGTCGTAGTCGGCCACCAGCCATTGCCAGTCCACAGGGTGTTTGCCCAGGGTGGCAGCAGCGATGCCAGCGATGACCGCGGGCTCAGACCGCATCTGCCGGGACAGTGGCTTGAGCTGGCCGTTGGAGCCGTGGACCATGCTGAACGAGTCTTCGACGGTGACCGCTTGAGGCCCGTCCGCTTGCATGTCGATGTCGGTACGGCCCAGGCAAGGCAGGATAAGCGCCTGCTTGCCGTGAACCAGGTGGCTGCGGTTGAGCTTGGTGCTGATGTGCACGGTCAGTTCGCAGTTGCGCAGCGCTCGCGCGGTGCGCTCGGTGTCAGGCGTGGCCTGGGCGAAGTTGCCGCCTAGTCCGATGAACACCTTGGCGTGCCCCTGGAGCATGGCATGGATGGCCTCGACGGTGTTGTGCCCGTTCTTGCGCGGCACCGGGAAGCCGAAGCGCGCTTCGATGGCGTCGAGCAGGGCGGCCGGCGGACGCTCGTTGATACCCATGGTGCGGTCGCCCTGCACGTTGCTGTGACCGCGAACCGGGCACAGCCCGGCCCCTGGCGCGCCGATGTTGCCGCGCAGCATTTGCAGGTTGACCAGTTCCTGGATGGTCGGCACCGAGTGACGGTGCTGGGTGATGCCCATGGCCCAACACATGATCACGCGCTGGCTCCGGCAGTACATGCGGGCGGCCAGTTCGATGTCTTCGAGTGCCAAGCCCGCCTGCTGCTGGATATGCGCCCAAGGCGTGGTATCGACCACCGCCAGGTAGTCGTCCAGGCCATGCCCGTGCTCGGCGATGAAGGCGTGGTCGAAGACCGCCGGCTCACCCTTGGCCTGCGCCTCACGCTCCCATTGCAGGGCGAACTTGGCCATGCCCCGCAGCATGGCCATGTCGCCACCCAGGGCCGGGCGGAAGAACGCGGTGTTAGTGGGGCGGTCGCTGTTGGTCAGCATCTCCAGCGGGTTTTGCGGGTGCTGGAAGCGTTCCAGGCCGCGCTCCTTGAGCGGGTTGATGCACACCACCTGCGCACCGCGTTTCACGGCATCGCGCAGCGGGTCCAGCATGCGCGGGTGGTTGGTGCCCGGGTTCTGGCCCCAGACGAAGATCGCGTCGGCGTGCTCGAAATCCTCGAACGTGACGGTACCCTTGCCTACCCCCACGCTCTGCCCCAGCGCCACACCGCTGGCCTCGTGGCACATGTTCGAGCAGTCCGGGAAGTTGTTGGTGCCGTAGGCGCGCACGAAGAGCTGGTAGAGGTACGCCGCTTCGTTGCTGGCGCGCCCGGAGGTGTAGAACTCGGCCTGGTCAGGGCTTGCGAGCTTGTTCAGCTCTCGGCCGATGAGGGCGAACGCGGCGTCCCAGCTGATGGGCTGGTAGCGATCAGTGGCGGCGTCGTACACCATCGGCTCGGTCAGTCGGCCTTGGTACTCCAGCCAGTAATCGCTTTGCTGCAGCAACGAGGTGACGCTGTAGCGGGCGAAGAATGCAGCGTCCACGCGGCGTTTGGTGGCTTCCCAGTTGACCGCCTTGGCGCCGTTTTCGCAGAACTTGACCATGCCGCTTTCAGGCGAGTCGCCCCAGGCGCAACCTGGGCAGTCAAAGCCGCCGTTCTGGTTGGTCTTGAGCAGGGCACGGATGTTCTTCAGCGGGTTGTCGCTGCCAACCCAGGCTTTGGCCACGCTGCGCAATGCACCCCAGCCGCCGGCAGGGCCGTGGTAGGGCTTGTAGCGAGGAGAGGAGGCTGGGGCGTTTTTCGGAATAGGCTGGTACGAGGTCACGGCTGTTACGACTCCGCCGCCGGGCTGTAGACCCGCGGTGCGCTGTGTTTGGGCAAATGAATGAGGTTGAGGTTGTGCCTGCGTGCCCATTGCAGGGCCAGGCCCGTAGGCGCCGACAGGCTGACCAGGGTCTGGATGCCGGCACGCAGCACCTTCTGGATCAATTCCAGGCTGCAACGGCTGGTGACGATGGCCAGGCCGCCGTCGCTGTCGATACCCTGACGCAATAGTGCGCCAATGAGCTTGTCGAGGGCGTTGTGCCGGCCAATGTCTTCGCGGCCCAGCAGCAGTTCGCCATGGCGGTCCATGAACAAGGCCGCATGCACGGCGCCGCAGTGCTGGCCCAGCGGCTGAAAGGCGTCGATCCGCTGGCGCAGGCCGACCAGCCACTGGGCAGGGGGCAACGGTGCGCCCGGCAATTTGGCCAGGTCCGGCAGCGCCTGCTCCAGGGCTTCGACGCCGCACAGGCCACAGCCGCTGGTGCCGGCCAGTTGGCGGCGTTGGTTCTTCAGGTTCCAGAAGGCGCGGCTGGAGATTTCCAGGTCTGCATACATCGAAGCGCCGCTTCCCGACAGTTTGACGTCGTAGATTTCGGCAGTGCTTTCAACGATGCCGCTGCCCACACTGAAGCCAACGGCAAAATCTTCCAGGTCGGTCGGGCTGACGAGCATGACGGCCTGGTTCAGGCCGTTGTACACGATCGCCAGGGCGACTTCTTCGGCCAGTGGCGTGCTGCCGGGCTGGCCATCGCCGAGCTGGACGTAATCATAGGTAGTGCTGGCGGCGGGCATGGCTAACGGTAACGAGGCCGCACACAGCGGTGGCTTGCTGTTCATCCAGGCGTGCTCTTGATCGGCGACGGGCGCCGGCTTACTGAGGCTACAAGCCTAGGCTTGCCTGCCGGCGACGTCTAATTGCTAGGGTCTATGCCGTGATAGACCGCGTCGATAGGTCGCAGTGCGATGACCGATTGAGTCTTGGCCCAGACTTCATTGTCCAACGGTTTCACATCAACAAGGAGAGCGTCATGAGTCTATTCAGCTTTGTGAAGGAAGCAGGCGAGAAGTTGATCGATCTGCTGACCCCCGGCAATGCCAAGGCCGAGGAGCAGTTGAAGAAGCACGTCGAAAACGTCGGGTTGGGTAACCCCAACATCACTGCCACCGTGGAAGGCGACAAGGTCACCCTCAAGGGCGAGGTGGCCAGCCAGGAAGAGAAAGAGAAGATCATTCTGGCAGCCGGCAACATTGAAGGCGTGGCCAGCGTCGACGACCAGATCACCGTCACCGGCCCCGTAGCCCAGGCGGCGCGCTTCGTGACCGTGGAGAAGGGCGATACCCTCAGCGCCATCTCCAAGAAGGTCTACGGCGATGCCAACAAGTACCAGAAGATCTTCGAGGCCAACAAGCCCATGCTGTCGGATCCGAACAAGATCTATCCGGGCCAGGTGCTGCGTATTCCCGAGTAACCGATAGGCCCATCCAGAGGCTTGTCACCGCAACTCGCGCCCATGGCGCGGGTTTGCGTTCAAAGACCGTTCAGCAATTCCCGATAGTCTTCGACAGCTGCGAACTCTGCGGTGTCTCGAGGCTGCGCCTGGCTGTCCGGCTGGCGCACCGCCAGCAAGTGGCCCACGCCGAATTGCCGGGCACTGCGCAAAATGGGCAGCGTGTCGTCGATGAACAGGCTGCGGGCAGGTTCAAAGCCGATATCGGCCTGCAAGGCATCCCAGAACTGCGGGCTCTCCTTGGGAAACCCGTAGTCATGGGAGCTGATCATGCGGTCGAAGTAGGGTGCCAGTTCGATGCGTTCGAGCTTGAGCGAGAGTGAATCGCGGTGTGCATTGGTGATCATGATCACCCGCTTGCCTGCCTGGCCGATCGCGGCCAGAAAGGTATCGGCATCGGGCCGCAAGGCGATCAGGTCGGCGATTTCGCGCTTGAGCTCGCGGATCGGCAGGCGCAGCTCACGGCTCCAGAAGTCCAGGCAATACCAGTTCAAGGTACCGGCGTTGCGCTCGAACAGCGGCTCGAGTTCCAGCTGCGCCATCGCCCGGCTCACGCCGTGCAGCTCTGCATAGCGCTGCGGCAGGTGCTCCAGCCAGAAGCGGTTGTCGTAGTGCAGGTCGAGCAGTGTGCCATCCATGTCCAGCAGGACGGTATCGATGGCGGACCAGGGAAGAACAGGCATGGGAAACTCTCGTTCGGTCGGCAAGCCACGGTATAGTAACCCGTTCACGCCAAGGAGCCCCCCATGCGCCAGAAACCTACCGTCCTCAGCCGCGAGATCGTCGCCAGCAGCCGCCTGTTCCGAGTTGAGGCCGTCGAGTTGCGCTTCAGCAACGGCGTGGAACGCACCTACGAGCGGCTGGTGGGCCGGGGCAATGGCTATGGTGCGGTGATGATCGTGGCCATGCTCGATGCCGAGCACGCAGTGCTGGTGGAAGAGTACTGCGGCGGGACTGACGAATATGAACTGTCGCTACCCAAGGGCTTGATCGAACCGGGCGAGGACGTGCTGGCGGCAGCTGACCGGGAGCTCAAGGAAGAAGCCGGCTTTGGTGCACGGCAACTGGAGCACCTGACCGAGCTGTCCCTGTCCCCGGGCTACATGAGCCAGAAGATCCAGGTGGTACTGGCCACCGACCTGTATGAGGAACGGCTGGAGGGCGATGAGCCGGAGCCGATGGGCGTGGACAAGGTCAACCTGCGGGAGCTGTCGGCCTTGGCCATGCACCCGCAGTTCAGCGAAGGGCGTGCGCTGGCTGCCTTGTACCTGGCGCGTGACCTGCTGATCCAGCGCGGGGTACTGGCACCATGAACGATCAGCAATTGATGCAGGACGTGGTGGCGTTGGCGCTGTCGGCGGGCGAGGCGATCCTGCCGTTCTGGCGCGCTGATGTGGCCGTCGTCAACAAGGCCGACGACTCGCCCGTCACGGCTGCCGACCTGGCAGCACACCAGGTAATTACAGAGGGCTTGCAGACCCTGGCCCCGCACATTCCCGTCCTGTCCGAAGAAGACTGCGATATCCCGTTGGCGGAGCGCCAGACGTGGCGCCGTTGGTGGTTGGTCGACCCGCTCGACGGCACCAAGGAGTTCATTGCCGGCAGCGAGGAGTTCACGGTCAACATTGCCTTGATCGATCAGGGCGAGGTGGTGTTTGGGGTAGTATCGATGCCCACTTCGGGGCGTTGCTACTTTGGAGGGCGGGCACTGGGTGCCTGGCGAGCGGAGCGGAGTGAAACCGCGCAGGCCATCCAGGTGCGCGCCACCCCGCCTGCCGGGTCGCCGTTCACCGTGGTTGCCAGCCGCCGGCACTCCAGCCCTCGGCAAGAGGCTTTGCTGAACGGGTTGAGTACTGCGGTGGGGCCGCTTGAGCTGGTTTCGGTGGGCAGTTCACTGAAGTTCTGCCTGTTGGCCGAAGGCAGCGCCGACTGCTACCCACGCTTGGCGCCGACCTCCCAGTGGGACACGGCGGCCGCCCAGGGTGTGGTCGAGGGTGCCGGGGGCGAGGTGATTGAGGTCGACGGCCAACCCTTCCGCTATCCAGCGCGCGAATCGCTGCTCAATCCCTACTTCCTTGCCCTGCCGGCGGGGGCCCGTTGGCGAGAGGCTTTGCTTGGGCTTGTTTGACTGGCGAGGATAAGTGTGGCTTTAGGGATTGAAATTGTTCATGGGTAGAGGACCGAAGGGGCCGCTTTGCGGCCCATCGCGGCCGGTCCGGCGCCCCGGCAAAGCCGCTTCCATCCGAGAAATCGATAGCCTTTTTTAATGCACGGACCCGCAGGCAAATGCGGTCTTTGTGGGAGCGGCCTCGTGCCGCGATGGGCCGCGAAGCGGCCCCAGTTCCCGGTTTCAATCAAGACCGCCAATTGGCCGCCCGCCGCTCACCTGTGCAACACATACTGCCCGCTGAACATCACCGCCACTTCATCACTGCCCACATTGCTCACCGTTGTTTCCAGCGTCAGCCGTGCCCGCCCACGCCGCTGATACATTGCCAGGAATCGCGACCAGGCCTTCTCGTCCGGAGCAGCGCAACTGGCCACGGCAGCGCCGGTAACCGGCAGCGGGTAGCTGATCTGCCCTTCCTGAATGACGATGTGCCCATCATCGATGCCCAGTTCCTTTAGCCGCAGGTGCAACCAGCCCCAGCCGGCCAGTACCGCTGCGCAGTAGAGGCTGCCGCCGAACATGGTGTTCTTGTGGTTGACGTTGGCGGCCAAGGGCAGTTGCAGGCGCAGGGTATGCTGTTGCCAGTCCAGTACCTCCAGGCCCATGTCCCGGGTCAATGGAATATCGGAGTGAAGCACTGTCTGCAGAGGGTGAATCGGTTTGCTCATCAACGGGTTTCCTCATGGTCGTCATGGCCACCGCCGCCGCCTTCGAAGCTCAGGCCATGCTTGCGCAACTTGTCGTGCAGCGTCTTGCGTGGAACACCCAGCGCTTCGGCCAGGCTACGCAGCGAGCCGTGCGGCTGAGCCAGTTCGGCCGTGATCAACGAGCGTTCGAAGTGCTCGACCTGCTCGCTCAGGTTGCCGGTGACGGGGGCGGGAGCGTGGGTTGCAGGCGGCGCCTGGCCATCGAGCGCCAGTTCCAGCCCGAGGGCGAAGCGTTCGGCCGCGTTTTGCAGTTCGCGCACGTTGCCCGGCCAGTCATGACGCAGCAGCAAAGCCCGTTGCGCGGGTTGCAGGGCGTGCGGCCCCAGGCCATGGCGCTGACTGGCGGCATCGGCGAAATGCTGGAAGAGCATCAGGATGTCGTCGCCACGTTCGCGCAGCGGCGGAATGCGCAAGGGCGCGACGTTCAGGCGGTAATACAGATCGGCGCGAAAACGCCCCTGGTCGGCGGCCTGGCGCAAGTCTTCCTTGGTGGCGGCGATGATGCGGATGTCCAGCGGTATCAGCTGATTGCCACCCAACCGCTCGACGACGCGCTCCTGCAGCATGCGCAACAGCTTTACCTGCACATCCAGGCTCATGCTTTCGATTTCATCGAGGAACAACGTACCGCCATTGGCAAATTCGAATTTGCCGATGCGGCGTTTTTGCGCGCCCGTGAAGGCGCCGGGCTCATGGCCAAACAGCTCGCTCTCGACCACCGATTCGGCCAAAGCGCCAGCGTTGATGGCCACGAAGGGCCCGTCCCGGCGGCTCGACAGGTCGTGCAGGGCGCGGGCGACCACTTCTTTGCCAGCCCCGGTCTCACCAAGGATCAATACGTCGGCTCGCGTGCCGGCGAGTGCGCCGATCTGCTCGCGCAGACGCTGCATGGCCGCAGACTGGCCCACCAAACGTGTGGCCAGTTGCTGGCGGTCGCTCAATGCCATGCGCAGGCTGCGGTTCTCCAGCACTAATTGGCGCAGTGCCAGGGCGCGGCGCACGCTGTCTAGCAGGGCGTCGCTGGCGAAGGGCTTTTCCAGGAAGTCGTAGGCACCGGCGCGCATGGCTTGTACCGCCAACGGGACATCGCCGTGCCCGGTGATCAACAGCACCGGTAGCTCGCTGTCCAGGCCATGCAATTGCTCAAGCAGCTGCAGGCCATCGATACCCGGCATGCGGATATCGCTGACTACAACGCCTGGCCAGTCTGCCGGGATACGCTCGGCCAGACCATGGGCATCGGCCAATGCCACGACCTTGAGCCCGGCCAGGTCCAGCGTCTGGCTCAGGGCCTGGCGCAGGTGTGCGTCGTCGTCGACCAGGATCACCTGGGCGCGACTGTCGATCAGTGTTTCGGGGCTCATGCCGAAGAATCCTCTGAATTGGGCAAGGTGGCACCCGGTGGGGCTACGCGCATTTTCAAGGTCAGCAACGCACCGCCCTCGGGGTGGTTGGCCAGCAGCAGCTCACCCCCTAGGGTGCGCATCAGGCTGTCACATATGGCCAGGCCCAAGCCCAGCCCCTGGGTGCGGGTCTTGGTGGTGAAAAAGGGCTCCATGGCATGCTCCAGTGCCTGACGGCTGAAGCCGGGGCCGTTGTCGCGAATGGAGAGATAAACGCAATCGTCCTGCTGTTCGGCACTTATCCACAGCCGGCGCGGGTTGGCCTTCTCGGTCAACGCGTCCAGGGCATTGGCCAGCAAGTTGCCCAGTACCTGGCGCAGGCGGGTTTCGCCCGCCTGTACCCACAGCGTGGCTTCCGGCAGGTCGCGCACCAGCTCAACCGCCATTGCCCGGCGACGTTTGGCAAGCAGGGCCAGGGCGTCGTCCAGGGCCGGTTGCAGGGCTACGCTTTCTGGAGCGTGGCGGTCGCGGCGGGCAAAGGCACGCAGGTGGGCAATGATCGAGGCCATGCGTCCGGTCAGCTCGCCGATCAGTTTCAGGTTGCCGCGCGCGTCTTCGGTACGTTGGTGGTCCAACAGGATCTCGGCGTTTTCGGCATAGCTGCGAATGGCTGCCAGGGGCTGGTTGAGCTCATGGCTGATACTCGCCGACATGGTGCCCAGCACCGACAGCTTGCCTGCCTGCACCAGTTCGTCCTGGGCCCTCACGGCCTCCTGCTGGGCATTCTCGCGTTCGAGCACGGCGCTTTTGAGGCGCGCATTGAGCCCTTCGAGGTCGGCGGTACGCTCGGCCACCCGCTGTTCGAGTTGCTGGCGCCCGCGGGCCTCGAAATCGATGCGGTCCATATAATGACGGCGCCGCTGCATCACCAGGCCGGTCAGCAGCACGATGACCAGCAGAGCGCCGGCACCGATGGCCGTGACCGTCTGCGCGGAGCGGTCCACCAGGATGCGCGGCGCAAGTATGCTGACCTGCCAGCCGGTTTCTGGAATGGCCCGGGTCTGGGTGATCCAGGCATCGTCACTGATCACCAGCGGCTGGGGGGCCTGGGTTGGGTACGGCTGGATGGCGATGATGGCCTGGCGCTCGGCTGCGGTCAGCGGCCGGGTAGCGCGAAAACGCCACTCCGGGCGTGACGTGAGGATGACCACGCCGTTGTGATCGGTCAGCAACAGTTGCTCGGGTGTGCGGCCCCATAAGGTCTCGGTATGATCGAGGTCAACCTTGACCACCAGCACACCGACGGTGCGTTCGCCGTCGCGCACGGCGGCGGCGAAGAAATAACCCCGCTTCGCGGACGTTGTGCCCTGGCCGAAGAAACGACCGAGGTGCCCGGCCATGGCTTCGTTGAAGTAGGGGCGAAACGCGAAGTTGCGCCCTACGAAGCTGTCGTGTTTGTCCCAGTTTGAGGCCGCCAGGGTATTGCCGCTGACGTCCATGAGGTA
This sequence comes from Pseudomonas sp. WSY_20, assembly GCF_043104335.1. Classification (NCBI taxonomy): domain Bacteria; kingdom Pseudomonadati; phylum Pseudomonadota; class Gammaproteobacteria; order Pseudomonadales; family Pseudomonadaceae; genus Pseudomonas; species Pseudomonas sp. WSY_20. Next base: position 117,879 of record NZ_JBICKP010000030.1, on the reverse strand, counting down.
CATCACCTCGGCGCCGGTCTGCTGCACGATGTTTTTCAGCAGGCGGTTGGCATTGGTGACCGCTTCCAGGCGAAACGGGTCGGCCAGCACCCCGCGCAGGGCTGGCAAATCGCCAAGGATCTGCGGCAAGGTTTCATAGCGGTGCAGCGTGCCCAGCAGGTTGGCGACATACAGGTCGAGGGTCTGCCGGTTCTGCGAGGCCAACTCTTGCCGGTAATAGCGCTCAGCCAGGTGATGCAGCGGCCATAGCAGCGGCACCAGGCACAGCGCCAGTAAAGCCAGGCTGCGCCAGCGAGGGCGGCGAGGAGGGGTGTTCTTGGCGATCATCACATCATTGCGTCAGAAGGGTCTGAAGCAATTATGCGCTAGTTAAGGCAGCACTTGTGCTTCTGCCCACGACACGCCCAGCTTGTCCTTGTCTGAGAGCACAGGCGGCTGTTGCAGACCCCAGTCGATGGCCAGTGTCGGGTCGTCCCAGCGGATGCAGCGGTCGGCCTGTGGGTTGTAGTAGTCGGTGGTCTTGTACAGAAACTCCGCCGAATCGCCCATCACCGCAAAGCCATGGGCAAAGCCTGCCGGGATCCACAGCTGACGATGGTTTTCCGCCGACAGGTGCACTGCCACCCACTGGCCGAACGTGGGCGAGTGCCTGCGCACATCCACGGCCACATCGCGGATCTCGCCCTGTACCACGCGCACCAGTTTGCCTTGGGTATTGGCCACCTGATAATGCAGCCCACGCAGCACGCCCCGGCCAGAGCGCGAGTGGTTGTCCTGGACGAACTCGACCTTGGCGCCGGTCAGCCGGGCAAACTCGCGGGCGTTGAAGGACTCGAAGAAAAAACCTCGGCTGTCGCCGAAGACCTTGGGTTCGATGATCAGCACTTCGGGAAGGGTAGTGGGTATCACGTTCATCGGGAAACACTCTGCATGCTGTGCGTTATGACCCTAGCTGGCAGAAGCGTGCTTGTCCTGTCGAGCAAGGCGCGCGGCACTGCTCTGGTCAATGCTAGGGTGAAGGTTGCGCCCGACCGGCGTCACGTATTTGCCGATTATTATCGAAATATTGTGTCGGGATTATCAGGGTCATGCGGCATTATTCTGTTTCAACGCGGATTTATATCGGTTATAAACGCCTTTTACGCCCATACCCTTCCGGGCAGGGCCATGACAGAGGTCAACGATGAAAACCCTCACTTCCACGCCCCGTGCCGATGGTTTCCACATGCCCGCCGAATGGGCCCCGCAAACCCAGGTCTGGATGGTCTGGCCCGAGCGGCCGGATAACTGGCGCCTGGGCGGCAAGCCGGCACAGGCGGCCCATGTCACCCTGGCCAAGGCGATCGCGCGCTTCGAACCGGTCACCGTGGGCGTCTCTGCCGGCCAGTATGAAAACGCGCGTCGCCTGCTGGACCAGCCCAATATCCGGGTTGTCGAACTCAGCAGCGACGATGCCTGGGTGCGTGATACCGGCCCCACGTTCGTGGTCAACGACAACGGCGAAGTGCGCGGCGTAGACTGGGACTTCAACGCCTGGGGCGGCTTCGAGGGTGGCCTGTACGCACCGTGGAACAAAGACGAGGCGTTGGCTGGCAAGGTGCTGGAGATGGAGCGCTGCCAGCGTTATCGCACCGAAGGGTTCGTGCTCGAAGGCGGCTCGATCCATGTGGACGGCGAAGGCACGGTGATCACCACCGAAGAGTGCCTGCTGAACCACAACCGTAATCCACACCTGAACCGCGAGCAGATCGAAGCTGTGCTGCGCGACAACCTCGCGGTCGATACCGTGGTCTGGCTGCCGGACGGCCTGTACAACGACGAAACCGATGGACATGTCGACAACTTCTGCTGTTACGTGCGCCCAGGTGAAGTGTTACTGGCCTGGACAGATGACGCGAACGACCCCAACTACGCGCGTTGCCACGCGGCCATGGAAGTGCTGCAGACCACCCGCGACGCCAGGGGACGGGCCTTCGTCGTGCACAAGATGCCAATACCCGGGCCGCTGTACGCCACCGAAGAGGAATGTGCCGGCGTCGACCAGGTGTCGGGCAGCCAGGAGCGTGACCCTTCGGTGCGTCTGGCAGGCTCGTACGTCAACTTCCTGATCGTCAACGGCGGCATCATCGCGCCGAGCTTCGACGACCCGGCCGATGCCGAGGCCAAGGCCATACTGTCGAGCATCTTTCCTGACCATGAGGTGGTGATGATCCCTGGGCGGGAATTGCTGTTGGGCGGCGGTAACATTCATTGCCTGACCCAGCAGCAGCCGGCGCCTGTGCACCGTTGATGGCCCGTGGGGCGCGGCGAGGGTGTACGCTCGCTTCCCAGCCCGGCGACGCCTGGCACGTGTAGTGGCATAGCTTTTGTATTGTTTTTCAAACAGATAGCCCGGTGTCATCGGGTTGTCTGCTTGTAACACTACTTGCGTAGGTTAGCTGCTCACGGGCCAGGAGTACGTGTAGAAATGAATGCAGCAAGTGAGTCGGCATTGCGCCCATTGGCACTAGACCATGCATCGCTCGAGCGTTTGGCGAAGTGGTTGAAGCACCATGGAAGCAGCAGGGTCAGGACGACCGACCCACGACGGCTACTTGCCGGGCGTTACCCCGAAGGGCTGATCAGCGAGGCTGAGCTTCATGCGTTGATGGCGGTGTGGCGTTAGCCGCGATCCAACGTTCCTCAAACCCTGTAGCACACCGGCAGGGGCAGCCTCGCAAAGGCTGCCCCTGTTGACGTTCAGAAGCTGTAGGTGCCTGTGACGACCAGGCTGCGCGGGTCGCCGACCTGGATCTGCGCTGCACTGGTCGCCGAACTGTAGTAAGTCCGGTCGGCAATGTTGCTCAGCGCCGCCCGCACGTCCCACTCCTGGGTGCGGTACCCGGCCAGCGCATCCCAGCGGCCATAACCTGGCAGGACCGTGGTGTTCTGGTTGTCGGCATACCGCTGACCGACCAGCGTCAGGCCTGTTTCTGCGTACCAGCCCAGTTCTGGCTTCCAGGTGACGAACAGGCTGGCGTTACGCTTGGCCACGTCATTGATCCGGTTACCCTGCTGGCCATTGCTGTCCTTGACGATCGTGGCATCTTGCAGACCAACCCCGCCACGCACGTACCAGTTGCCAACCACATTGCCCATGGCGGTCAACTCGATGCCGCGCGAGCGCTGCAGGCCACTGAGCAAGGTGACTTCCGGGTCAAGCGGGTCGCGGGTACGACGGTTGTACAGCTCGAGCTCATAGACCGCCAGGGTGGTGGTCAGGCGTTGGTCGAACCAGTCGCTCTTCACGCCAACCTCCTTTTGCCGCGTCAGCTCGGGTGCTGTCTCGTTGCTGTTGCCCGGTGCGCCCGGCGTTATACCGATCAGGCCACCGCCTACTGGCGAGAAGGTCTTGCTCCATGACGCATAGAACGAGTGGTCCTGCCACGGGGTATACACCACCCCGATGCGAGGGCTGGTGGTTCGGCTGCTCTGTTTTTCGGACAGGCTGCGCACCTTGTTGGTGGTCTGAACGTCGAATTCATCGAAACGCACGCCTGCCAGCAACTGCCATTGATCGTTCAGGCGAAGCTGGTCTTGCAGGTACAGGCCTCGGCTTTGCACCACGGTGTGGTTATTGCTCGACATCACCATGCGACCGTTGTGCTGCCTGCTCCGGTCAGGGTCGTACAGGTCCACGGGCGGCACGGGCCTGCCGCCGGCGTTTGCCGCAGCCGCGGTGTACAAAGTGGGGTCGCGGCGTTGGCTGCCGAATTCCAGGCCCAGCAGTAGCGTGTGCCCTAGGCCCAGTGTGTCGAAGGTGCCTTCGGCTTCCAGGGTATTGAACAGGTTGCGGGTGTTCAGGTCCTGCTGCCAGCGCTGGCGCGTCACTGTGCCATTGCTGGGGTTGTAGGCGGTGGGGTAGGTGTTGTCGAATTCGCTGTCGAGCTTGAACAGGCTCAGGGTATGACGCAGTTGCCACGCATCGTTGAGCTCGTAGTTCAGGCGTGACCGCAAGGACTGCGCCCGGTCATCGATGAAGTCACGCTGTGTATCGCCGTAGGTCGTGCTGCGGCTGACATTCGCGGGGCGACCATCGACGCCGGGGATACCGCGGTCCGGCGTGCGGTTGAAGCGGCTGTACTCGTATTGCACCAGCCAGTTCAGCCGGCGTGACCTGCCAGCTGACCGAGGGTGCGAACAGCTGGCGGCTACCGTCGACACCGTCACGGAAACTGTTGTTGTCCTGGTTGCCCATGTTCAGGCGCAGGCTGACCGTGTCGCTGGGGTCTGCGCTGAGGTCGGCATACAGGCTGCGCAGGTCCTCGCTGCCTGCCTGTGCCTCCAGGGTAGAACGACGGCCTGCCTCGGGCGCCTTGCTGATGCGGTTGACGATACCCCCCCTGGCCGCCCCGCCCATACAGCACGGCCGCAGGGCCTTTGAGCACATCGACCCGTTCGATGCTGTGCAGGTCGCGGATGTACTGGCTGTCATCACGCACGCCGTCCAGGTAGAAGTCATTGCCGGCTTCGAAGCCGCGAATGCGCACGCTATCGAAGCGCGTGTCGGCACCACTGCTGACGTTGGGGATACCTTCGAGCGCCTTGCCCAACGTGTTGCTGCCGTAGTCCAGCACCTGCGAGGTCTTGACCGTATCCACCGCCTGCGGCACGGCGCGTACGGCGGTGGCGGTTCGGGTCGCAGTACTGACTTCACGCACCCGCGGGCTGTCTTTGTCCCGCTCGCTGTCGGCGGTGACGGATAGCTCAGGCAGTGTGGTAGTAGCGGCGCTTGTGGGGCTGGCAGCCAGCAGGCATGAAATGGAGAGCGTGATAGGAGCGAGGCGAGAAGGGGCAGGCATGACGCGCGTTTGACCGGACAGTAATGAAGGCGCGAATGATAATGGGTGCTATTTGCTAACGCTCGCCTATTATGGTTTCTGGATTTTTACGTTTCTATCACTTTGTGACTAGTCAGAATGGGGACCTAAGTGAACTTGTCGCCTTGATCAAGATGAGTTTTCAATACCGAGAAGGAATATCCTCCTACAGCTTTAGTTCTAAAGGAAACGCCTCATGAACGCTCGGTTTTTAGTTATATCAACCTGAATTTCACGTTTTTTTGACATTTGTAATCGCACGCCGCTAGGATTCGGCCACGCCTGCTGGCCAATCCGTTTGGCCATGCTGTTGCCAGGGCCGGCCGCGTTTACCGGCAAAGGGCCTTCTGGCAGAACCTGCATAGCGTCGAACCTACGAAGGGGCGTTGGTTCATGGCGTCATTACGCAGCGCGTTTTCGATCAAGAAATAAGGAAAATAACATGTTGAATACCAGGATCAGCCTGGTCGCCCTGGCGATGATCGCCGCGACCCAGGCCCAGGCCAATGACCAGGCCGCCAGCAACGGCTTCATCGAGGACAGCCACGCCAACGTCCTTCTGCGCAACGCCTACATCAACCGTGACAAGAAGCACGGCACCGATGACCAGATCGAGTGGGGCCAGGCATTCATCGGCAACTTCTCGTCCGGCTTCACCCAAGGCACCGTCGGTGTCGGCGTCGATGCATTCGGCCTGTACGCCTTGCGCCTGGACGGCGGCAAGGGCCACAACGGTGGCGGCGGCGTCGACTTCTTCAAGCCGCACGACACCACCAATGCCGATGGCAATGCCCGTTCGCCGCACAACCTGGCCCGTGCCGGTGCTGCCGTGAAGTTCCGCATTTCCAACACCGTGCTCAAGTACGGTGACCAGATGCCTGCACTGCCAGTGCTCCAGTACGACGATGCGCGCCTGCTGCCGGAAAGCTTCACCGGCACCCTGATCACCTCCAAGGAAATCGAAGGCCTGGAGCTGAACGCCGGTCGCTTCACCCAGGAAGCGCGCAAGAGCGCCGAACGCCGTGATGGCGGTGGCCTGAAGTCGATCAACGTGTTGGGCGGTAGCTACAAGTTCAACGACAACTTCACTGCGTCGCTGTACACCGCCGACACCGAAGACGTGATGAAGAAGCACTACCTGGGCCTGAACTACGTCTACGCCATCGCCGACGATCAGTCCCTGACCCTGGACTTCAACGGCTACAAGTCGAGCATCGACAACAAGTACGTGCGTGAAGCGGGCCTGAACGGTGACTCGAACACCATCTGGAGCCTGGCTGCTACCTACGCCTACGGCGCCCACTCGTTCACCCTCGCTCACCAGCGCAGCACCGGTAGCACCGGCTACAACTACGGCTGGTACCAGAACCAGGGCGGCGTGGGTGACGGTGGCTCGACCATCTTCCTGGCCAACTCTTACTGGTCCGACTTCAATGCCGAGGACGAGCGTTCCTGGCAGCTGGGCTATGGCCTGGACTTCGGTGCCTACGGCATTCCTGGCCTGACCTATAAGTTGGCCTACGTGGTGGGTGACAACATCAATACCCGCAACGTCGCCAACCCACAGGGCTTCGGCGAAGGCAAGGAGCGCGAGATCTTCAACCAGATCCGCTACGTGGTCCAGGAAGGCCCGGCCAAGGACCTGTCGGTCAAGCTGCGCAGCTCGTTCCTGCGCACCAACAATGCCGTGCGCCAGAACGGTTACAACGACGACGGCAACGAAGTCCGCGTATTCGTCGAGTACCCGATCAGCATCTTCTGATCCGGTCACCCACGCAGGCCACCTTCGCACCGCGTGCGCCGGTGGCCTGAGCCCACGGGCTGCCCACGTCTAGACAGGCAGCTCGATGGTCACGCGCAACCCGCCCCCCTCACGGTTGCGCATCCGCAACGCCCCCCCATGACTGGTCATGATCCGCTCGACGATACTCAGCCCGAGCCCATACCCGCCCGATGCCTGGTTACGCGAACGCTCGCCACGTACGAACGGTTCGGTAACGGTCGCCAGCAGGTGCGGCGCAATGCCTGGGCCTCGATCCTCGACGTGAACCAGCACCCGTGGCCCTACGCGCTCCACCGACACACTCACCTGACTGGCATAACGCAATGCATTGACCAGCAGGTTTTGCAGACAACGCTGCACCATCAGGGCATCGACGCTCACTACCCCGCCATGACCGAGCACAGGGATGGGCTCATCGGCAGTAGCCAGCTCCGCACACTGGCGTACAACCAGGCGATCAATGTCGACCGGCTGCAGGTTTTGCTGCTCGCCCGCACGCAGGTAGTCCAGCACCTGGCCGATCATGTCGTCCATCTGGGCAATGTTCTGCCGCAACCGCTTCCGGTGTTCGTCATCGGGCATGCGCTCCAGGCGCAGGCGCATGCGCGTCAACGGGGTGCGCAGGTCATGGGAGACGGCGGCGAGAAAGTAAGCCTTGTCGTTGACCATGGCGATCAGGCGCTGCTGCATGGCGTTGAAGGCCTGCGCGGCCTGACGAACCTCGTCGGGGCCGTCGAGCGCCAGCGGCGGTTGTTCTAGGTTGCTGCCCAGCGCCAGCGCTGCATCCGCCAGGCGGCGCAGCGGACGCAGGCACAGGCGCACGGCGATCAGGCACACCACCAGCACGGCGACAATGCGCAGCGCGTACACCCGCAACAGGTAGTCGCTGATCAGCAGCCAGGCGGACTCGCCGCTCCAGCCTTGCAGTTCCTGCCCGTCGATGGTCAACCAATGCCCGTCTGCCAACGGCACCGCAAACTGAAGGTGGGCCTGGGCCGTGCGCAGGCCGAACAGGCTGCGCCAGACGATCGGCTGGCCCAGTTCGTCGGTCAACTGCACCTTCATCAAATGCACCTGCGGCTCACGGCCAAGCTCGTATTTCAGGGCCTGGTGAAGCAGCAACTCGACCCGTTTGCGCCCGCGCCGTTCGTCCTGCTGCGGTGAGGGCAGCTGCTCGGCGCAGCGTAGTTGGTAATGGGCCGGCACCTTGAGCACGCCGGCATGACAGCTGGCCTGCTGGATGAGCGGGGCGCTGCGCGCCGCAATCAAGCGCACGGGGGCTTCGAACACCTGGGCGAAGCGCACATCGAACCAGATGCTGCTGGACATCAACTGGATGGCCAACGTGCCGCCTACCATGATCAGCATCAGCTGCCCGAACAGCGTGCGCGGCCACAGTCGGCGAGCCCAGCGCATGTCAGGCCGTGGCCTGGCTCTGAGCAATGCTCAGCAGATAACCTTCATTGCGGATGGTGAGGATCTGCGCCACATCGCCGGGCGCATGGCGCAAGTGCTGGCGCAGGCGGCTGACGCACATGTCGACCGAGCGGTCGTCTGGCAGGTGGTCGCGGCTGAAGGCACTGCGCGTCAACTGGTCGCGAGACACCACACGGTTGTTGGCTTCGAGCAATTCGCGCAGCACCCGGTAGTCGGAGCGCGGCAGGGTCAAGGTTTGCCCATCGGGGCGCGTCAGCAGGCGCTTGATGTGTTCCAGGCGAAAGCCTGCAAAGACATGAGCTTCGACCTGGGTCGGCTCCTGTACGGCAGCCTCCAACCGATGGGGCCTGCGCAGCACGGCCTTGATCCGGGCAATGAGTTCCCGGGGTTCGAAAGGCTTGGCCAGGTAATCGTCGGCCCCCACTTCCAGGCCGATGATGCGGTCCAGTGCACTGCCCTTTGCCGACAGCATGATCACCGCCAGCCCCGGCAGGGCCTGCAACTGACGGCACAGGCTCAGGCCATCTTCACCGGGCAGCATCAGGTCCAGCACCACGAGGTCCACCTTTTGCCGCGCCAAGTGCTCGTGCATCTGCTTGCCGTCGGTAGCCGCCAGTACGGCATAGCCTGCGTCGCTTAGGTAATCGCACAGCAGCTCGCGAATCTCGTCGTCGTCATCAACAACCAGCAGGGTTGTGCTCATCTGAAAAAACACCTGTGAGGCGGGCGTCGTTAGCGCCCATTACGTTGCATTACATCCCCGTACATGTCGGGTGTAGAGCCCAGAGGACTGATCCCTAGAATCCTAACAAAAAATCATCTGCAAATACGAAGCCTTCCCAAATGACCCCCCCAAGCATCACCAATACCTTCACTACAATCATCTGTGGCGGCACCCGCCTCAAGCCAATTGCCTTCTTCGTCGGCCTTGCCATCAGCAGTGGCGTCATGGCCGCCGACAGCGCACCCTTGGTACTCGATGCCACGCAAATCGAAGACAGCGCCCTGCTGCCCCAGGACGATGCCGGCCAGCTGGGCTACACCGTCGAACGCACGCGCAGCTCCACTGGCCTGGCGCTGACCCCACGGCAAACGCCACAGTCGGTCACCACCATCACCCGTCAGCAGATGGATGACCGCGCCATCCACAGCATCGAGCAGGCGCTGGAGACCACCCCAGGGGTGACCGCCAGCAAATCCGAAGTGGGCGGACGCACCGATTACCGTGCCCGTGGCTACTCCATCACCAACTGGAAAATCGACGGCCTGCAGGCACCCGGCGCGTCGGACTTCAGCGGTAGCGGCAATGCCCTGAACATGGACCTCTACGAGCGCATCGACATCGTGCGCGGTGCCAACGGCCTGCTCGGCGGAACCGGCGACCCGTCCGCCACCATCGACCTGATTCGCAAGGCGCCCACCCGCACCTTCGGCGGCAGCGCGTACGCCACCTACGGCAGCTGGGACAAACGCCGTCTGGGCGCCGACCTGAACCTGCCGCTGTCCGAAGACGGCCGCCTGCGCTCGCGTTTCGTGGTGACCCAGCAGGACGCCAACTCGTTCCGTGACTACCAGTCCGACCGTTCACGCGCGGCCCTGGCCAACTTCGAGTTCGACCTGGACGATGCCACCACCCTGGGCGCCGGCTACCAGTACGAATACAACAAGGTGGTGGGCGGCGGTTGGGGCGCGAACATTCCCATCTGGTACCGCGACGGCAGCAAGACCGACCTGCCACGCAGCGCCAACCTGGTTCCGAGCTGGAGCTTTGGCGAATACACCACCCGCACCGCCTTCGGCTCGCTGGTGCACCGCTTCGACAACGACTGGTCGCTGGACCTGAAGGCGTCCCAGAGCACCACCGATGCCCTCAACCACCGAGGCCTGGGCAAGGTCAACTCGGCAGGGCGCGGCCGGTTCGGCGGCTACTGGAATCAGGACGGCAGCGGCGCGGTGCTCAACGGCCTGCACAGCTCGAGCGACACCACCCAGCAGTCAGCGCAGATCGACCTGTCCGGTCCGTTCCAATTGTTCGGCCGTACTCACCAGGCCATGGTCGGCTACAACGACAGCCGTAGCGTGCAGTGGTCGCCGGAGTACCGCTGCAGCATGGTTGGCGGCGGCAAGATCACCGATCCGGTAGTCGGCTGCCAGTTCCGCGCCAACAATGGTCTGCCCATCAGCGATTGGCGCAATGGCGTGGACGGGGACTATGACCTGCTGGCTTCGCAGACCGGCAAGCACAGCAAGACCACCACTCGCCTGCAGGGCATGTACGCCGCGACCCGCCTGAGCATCACCGACCCGTTGTCGGTGATCCTGGGCGTGCGCACCACCGACTACTCGGCCATCACCCGCAGCGTGAATGCCGTGCGCACCAGCCAGGAAGAAAACGGCGTCGTGACCCCCTACCTGGGCGCAGTGTACGACCTGAACGACACCTACTCGCTGTACGCCAGCTACACCGACATCTTCAACCCGCAAACCCAGGAAACCAGCGCTGGCAGCCGGGTCGAGCCGATCCGGGGGCAAAGCTACGAGACGGGCATCAAAGGCGCCTGGTTCGACGGTCGCCTGAACGCCTCTGCGGCGTACTTCCGCACCAAACAGGAAAACAAGGCGGTATTGGACGGCGGCCTGTCCACCCCGACCGGTGGCGATGCCTACAAAGCAGGCTCAGGCCAGGAAACCGACGGCATCGACCTGGAAATCGCCGGCGCCCTGACCCCGGACTGGAACGTATACGCCGGCTACACCTACCTGCACTTCCGCCGCGTTGACAGCGACGGGCGCAGCGACCCTTCGCACCTGTTCAAGGCCTCCACCACCTACCACCTCAGCGGCCCACTCGACCGCCTGACCGTAGGCGCCGGCGTTACCGCACAGTCCAATATCCGCGCCATATCCAGCCCGGCGGGCCAGCCTGTCAACGGCGTGAGCAGCGGCGCCACCGACGTGAACTGGTCCGGCTACGCCATCTGGAACGTCATGGCCAAGTACCAGGTGACCGACGACACCAGCGTGACCCTCAATGCCAACAACCTGTTCGACAAGCACTACTACACCCGCTACGGGTTCTATGCAGGGGCCGTGTACGGTGACCCGCGCAGCTTGTCGCTGACCGTCAACACCACCTTCTGATCCACGTCGCAAGGACGAACACCTCACCCGCGCTGAGCGGGTGAGGTGCTTCATGCAGGGCTGAAGGGGCGTTCAGAGGGTGGGGGGCTTCGCGTTATCCACAGCGGGCGGCTCGAACCGGTCATCGAAACTGTCCCAGTCCTCGCCGAACAGCTCCACCGGGTGCATGGTCCGGTCGGCACCATTACCGCAGGCCAGCGCCTTGGCTGGGCAATACAGATCGCAGCCCCAGCAAATGCGCTCGGGGTGGCTGGGGTGCTTTGGGAATTTCTTGGCCATGAGGGGCCTCCGGCAAGCAGTACATGACCTGAGCCTAACCCTCCTGGCTCTGTTCGGGTTGACCGAAGTCAAGCACCAGCCAGGGGCATCCGGATCATCACCAGACCCTTTGGCCTCAGAAAACAGACAGAAACTTCTACGTCGCTTGCCTATATAGCGTAAGGTGGGCGTCCCGATCCGTGAACTGTTCCTGCACAAGACCCCACTAAGCACTTAGCGGGGCGATGACGCGTTGCTCAACGGCACCTGCCCGTAGGCTCTCCCTCAACTACTCTCAGCAAGGACTTGAACGGATCGTGACAACTCAGCATGACGTTGAACGGTATTCGGGAGAGGTATGACCCTGCAAAAACGTAACAACGTCCAGGTAGCCGGAGCGGGTGACGTGACCCTCGTTCTGTCCCATGGCTTCGGCTGCGACCAATCCATGTGGCGGCTGGTGCTGCCGCACTTTCTCGAACGCTTTCGGGTCGTTACCTACGACTTGGTCGGGGCAGGGCGCTCGGACCTCAGTGCCTACAAGCACGACAAGTACGCCACGCTGTGGGGCTATGCCAGCGACCTCAACGAAATCATCGACGAATACGCCCAAGGCCCGGTCATCGTGGTCGCCCACTCGGTCAGCGCCATCATCACTGCCCTGGCCGAGCGCCAGCGGCCAGGCCGGCTGATGGGGCTGGTCATGGTGGGCGGTTCGCCCTGTTACGTGGACGACGAGGCCTACACCGGCGGTTTCACCCCCGATGAAGTGCACGACCTGCTGACCACCCTCGACGAAAACTACCTGGGCTGGTCCAGCTCCATGGCCCCGGTGTTGATGGGCACCCCCGGCCAGCCGGCCCTGGAACAGGAACTGGCCAGCAGTTTCAGCCGCACCGACGCCCAGATCGCCCGGCATTTCGCCCGCGTGATCTTCCTGTCCGACCACCGCAAGGACGTGACGGGCCTGCAACTGCCTACCCTGATCGTGCAATGCACGGGCGACCCCGTGGTGCCTGTGGCGGTTGGCAAATACCTCAATACCGTCATGCCGAGCAGCCAGCTGAGCATCATCGAGAACATGGGCCATTACCCCCAGCTGAGCGCGTCAGGCGCTTGTGCTGCCGCGATGGACGCGTTCTTCACCCACCTTGGCCTCGACCATGGATAACAAGGAGTTGTTGTCTACCCAGGCCTTCTTCGAGCACGCGCCCTGTGCCCTGGTGGTGATGGCGCCCGACGGCACCCTGGTGCGCTGCAACCAGACCCTGGCCGACTGGCTGGGATACGACAGCGCCACCCTGCACGCGATGAGTTTCGACCAACTGCTGCCCGCCGATGGCCGCGTGTTCCTGCTGACCCACTGGGGCCCACTGCTGAACATGCAAGGGTCCATCTCCGAAGTGAAGATTGCCCTGGGCCACAGCGACGGCCGCAAGCTGCCCATGCTGCTCAGCGGCGTACGCCGCGAAAGCGATGACGGCATTCGCTACCACCTGGCGCTGTTCAGCGCCCTCGAAAGCACCAGCAGCGGCAAGGCCGCCCTGGAAGCCATGCAACGCGCCGAAGAAATGCTGGCGCAGAAGATAGAAGCCGAAAGCGCCCTGCAACGCGCCCAGGCCGAACTCGCCGCCGCCTACCAGGAGGTGCAGCGCCGCGCCGTTTTCTCCGAACAGATGGTCGCCATCGCCAGCCACGACCTGAAGAACCCCCTGACCGCCATCCAGATGGCCGCGTCCATGCTCAAGCGCGACCTACCCAACGACCGTGCGCGGCGGTTACTGGCCGGCATCGACAACTCGACTGAGCGCGCGCTGCGCATGATCGTCGACCTGCTCGACTTCGCCTCGGTCAGGCTCGGCCCCGGCATGACCATCCGCCGCGAGCGAGTGGACCTGGTACGTGCCGTGGATTATTCGATAAGTGAGCTGAAGGTGGCCTTCCCTGACGCACAGATTCGGCACTACGCCCGCGGCCGACGCGTGGTGCAGGTCGACCCGGATCGGTTGCAGCAGTTGATTGGCAACCTGGTGGCCAATGGCGTGGCCTATGGCGACCTTCGCTACCCCATCACCCTGACAACGGACTTCTCGGATGACGGGGCGGTGGTGAGTGTGCATAACCATGGTGCTGCGATCGATGACGCGCTGCTGCCCACGTTGTTCGAGCCGATGACCCGAGGCAGCGATTGCCAGGACACGGTGCGGTCGGTGGGGCTGGGGTTGTTTATCGTGAAGAAGATTGCCGAGGCGCATGGGGGGAGTGTGAGCATGTGCTCGGATGAGGTGTTGGGGACACGGTTTGAGGTTTGGTTGGGGTGAGGGGGCTTGGGCGGGTGCGTTCAATGAGCCGGGAATCCTAACCCTTATCTTGCGTAAGCACCGTCCCGTACGAGCAATCACCCAATACCGCATCCGGAACCGAGCGAATCCCAAGGTGAGAGCGGCCTCGCGCCGCGATGGGCTGCACAGCAGCCTCAACAAGGCATTTCAGTAGTTCGATGCATACCCTGTGAGCTCTCAAGTCTCGCAAAGTTGGTTCAGTGCTTCAGTTGCGTTTCTTGCTCGTATACCTAGTCATTATTAGGGCGCCCGTAGGGCGCCCTTAATGTTTTCAAGTCATACTGTCTTTCTGGTTTTTAAAGCGTCTATGCCTTCGTTTAAGTTTTTCGCCAGCTCGTGCAGCGCCGCCGCGGCTAAAAATCCTGATCTGGACGCATAAGAGCTGTCTTCTTTCACGCGATCATCTATGCGTTTGAGGAGACCTTCTGGTAAAGACGCGTTAAAGCGAACCGACTTCCCATAGTAGGGGGTGACGTCGAATTCTACGAAAGCCCAGATGCCATCGGCATAAGCCGGGTCCTTCCTATGAAGTTCGATGTTTTGAGGTTGCGGCAGAGGCTCTCCATCTTCTACCAAACCTTCAAAGTGCATCTCTAACGCAAGTTGGACTTCGCTCAATGCTTCATCGATCGTTTCGCCAGCAGAGAAGCAGCCCGGTACGTCTGGAACTGTCACTCCGTAATCGGAATCTTCATCTTTGTGCAAAACAACTGGGTATTTCATTTTAAACATCCCTCCGAAAAAGTTCGGCGATTCGATTTCACTATTGCTAACAGCAAGCTTACGATCTACCAGCACGTGTAAAGCCGGTCAGAGACCGGCTTGCTTCCAGATGTTTCGAAGCGTCCCGATTGCCACATCTTTACTCGGATGAGGAACCGTAACCCGTCCCTTCTTGGTTGGATGCTTGAACTGCTGGTGGCTCCCATCAGTCCCTTTAACTCTGACCCAACCGTCATCCTTTAGCCGCTTGATGATGTCTCGGCTGTGCACGGGTACCTCCTCAAAGCTTGCCGCGGATGTGTGTATACTACACAACGATCCAGAGGATTGTACACACCAGTACACAATGTCTAAGATCCGATAACCCAACGCTTGTTCCCCACAGCAGGGGATGAGCTCGCATCGACCCTAGTTGCATACGCTTCACCTCCGTTTGCTAATCCTCGACCCCCCGTATCCTGCCCAGAATGCTGAGTGTTATCAGGGATGGCCCCTGCGAATTGTGGGGGATGTCCTCTAGCCTGGGGCTGGCGGCTCCTGACGTCCTGGAACGAGGGCATCTCATAATCTGGCCTGTTGAAGCCGTTGAAGGTGGGCGGGTAGAGGCTGCATTGGCTGACGAGACCAGTGCTGCGAGATCCTGAGTCGGATGAAATGCAGCAATGCGATGACCAGGGCATGCCCGACTGTTAGTCAGGTGCACTCCATCCCTTGGTCTGCGGAGCCATCCCCTACAGCGCTGCTGCTGGAGCCATTGGCGTCTGTCACGCCTATGTCAGGAGTAAAGTTGCCGCAAAACCGAATGCGATAAGGGCTGCAGCACTGTCAAGAGCGCCCGTCTCTTCCCAGTGAAACAGACGGATCACTGGATAACTGCTTAGGGCAGTCAGGCCTTCTCGGCCATCGGTTTCACGTACCTGAGCCGCCCGCCTTTGCGGCCGTTGGGTTGCACAAGCAGGTCAAGACCGCCCCCATCGAAGAGCTTGTACTCGCGCTTTCTGGGATTTGCCGTGCGACAGGGGGTACCGGTAGGCGGGGCAGTTTTGCGGGCCACAAGGATAGTCTCCGATATCGAAACGGACCTCTACCCTTAAAACCGTGTTCGGTGCCTGGGTCGATGATGCGAATGCGCCCATGCACGAGATCAGGGTCCGCTTTGAGCTGGTCGGAACGATGATCGGGCAAACACTGGCCGTAATTAATCACGAAGGTCCGATCGGCGCAGATATAGCGCTCAAAATCAGGCGATACGAGGAACACTACAGGGCTCGTTGCGCGCGCTCCGTTGGCAACCTGTGGGGGCCGAACGGAAAATTGAGAAAACATTTCAGTGATTTGCCGGGGTAGGGCGGTACACCGCTTATCTGTATCTCTAGTAACAATGCAGCTTGATCTTCTCCGTAGTTGTAGAATTATTGGGTCGCCCCGTGAAATGTTTAGGGGCGGTCCCAAGTATTCAATCAACTTTATGGATTTTATCTCCTAGATAGTATAGGCCCCAGAAGGTTGTAAGTATCATCTGGAAGAAGAATAGCATGATTAGGAGAAATGCTGCTGCTCCAATAGTTGAGGCGTAGGGTATTGATGATTTGTCTAGATCTCCAGCTAGTGTTAGTAGCCCGATTGATCCAAGTATTATTATCACGCATTCGGCAGTTAAAAATGCGAACATCATGCTTAGGAATCGCCTCCTAGTTAAAGCGACTTCCTGTTCCTCCCCGCCGCGAAATTCTGTTATCAGTGGTGTGGGAGCCGGGATTATGCTGTCGATATCAGAACGGCCGAATGTAGCGATCGCAGCCAGTGCTGCAATATAAAAGCCAGGAAGGTTCTGAATAAAACTTAGTATTTTTGATAAAACTCCTGAGCTTCCATAAAGATTGATTTTTTCTCCCCAGGTCAGTAGTATTATTGCGCTTAGTCCAACCAAAATTCCCGGGAAAAACCAGTCCATAATTTTTTTGTGTTCGTGACGTATCGCTAAATAGGCAAATGGCCTGCATAGTTGCCCGAGAAAAACTTTATAAGGCGTTGTAAAGCGATCTTTTGATGTCATCGTCGATCTCTCCGTAGCCATTCGAGTTTGTATCAGGGGTATCGATTGAGGCCTTTTTTACATACCGCTCGTTATCAGTGAGCGTGAAGTCGTCTGTGTTCACCTTGACTGTGTGCGCCTCATCCGAAGGGTCTCTGAACCGTATGACTGCTTCGTTGTAGTCAAATTGGTTGCCCCGGTTAAAGGCCTGTTTGAGAGCATCAATCACACCTTGGGGTGGAAGATTTTCGATTTGCGGGCGCAACACGATTATTTTTTTCTCCTCGCTCAATCCTGCACCATTGTCCCAGACCTGTCCATGGTTTTCATAATTAGCCAGTTCGATACGTCCGAGTGTTCCGTTTGCAAGATCATTCAAGAACTCATCAGAAATTTTTCCGTTTAACTCTATGCTATGCAGCGCGTTGACCATTAGAGGAGCGCCGCCTTCCATTACACCGGCAGGATGGGGTACCTTATATTCTGCCTTATTTCCACTTCGACACTCTCGTAGCAGGTGATTTAGAAAACTGTGAATTTGGGTTCCTGGTATCCCTCCACGAGGCGATTCATATACCATGGAATAAAGGTTTGGTTGATGCGCGACTAAGCTCACGCAGAGATGAGCAGAGTAATCATTGCCAAATCCATCCGGCTTTAAGAGCTCTTGGCGTTCACCTGAAACCGGATTAGATATGGTTTGATCGGGCTCGGTTGGGTCGCTCTTATTTATCAGCAATGTAGCCTTTTGTGCATTTTCGTCTATTTCAATGTCAGCCAAGTAATACTTGACGCTGTCGGGGATTTCGCGATGGGTCAGCTTGCTCGCGTCAAATAAAGCTTTCGCTTGGCGCAAAATTGTCAGCAACGTAAAGGCTGTAACGGTATTTGAAATAGGCTTGCCGTTTACGTGATATCGGGCAGCAGCTTTGACTCGCAGGTCATAAAATCGGAGATATCTCTTTGTCACTTACTAATCCTCGCAGATCGTTCGAACTCAGGGCGAGGTAGATCGCAGTGCGGAACCCCTCCCTGGGAATGCTCCACGGCTAAATTCATGTATGGCGAGGAGTGATGGCAATTTAGCTTCTAGCTCGTATGCTACGCAAGGTATGCCTGGGCTGATACGGTCTAATTTGACCTAATCAGCCCTTTTTACTTGATAAGTAACATCCAAAGTGCAACAGTGTTAGGACAACACCCTAACTGATACAGGTTGCATCATGTTCATCCGTGCCTACCTTCGAGCATCCACTGACGAGCAAGACGCCGGCCGCGCCCGGGTCTCCTTGGAAAAGTTCGCCAGCGACCACAACAAGGTCATCGCCTGCGAGTACCTGGAGAACGCTAGCGGTGCCGCCGCAGATCGGCCTGAACTGCTGCGCCTGCTAAAGGATGCTCGGAAGGGTGATGTGCTGCTTGTCGAATCTATTGATCGCCTGTCCCGTCTGCCGGCCGACGACTGGGCGAAGCTCAAGAGTGCGATCGACGCCCAGGGCCTGCGCATCGTGGCGTTGGACCTGCCCACCAGCCACCAGGGTATGCGCGACACGAAGGGCGATGAGTTCACCGACCGCATGCTGTCCGCGATCAACTCGATGCTGGTCGAAATGATGGCCGCTATCGCCCGGAAGGATTACGAGCAGCGCCGCGAGCGCCAGGCTCAGGGGATTCAGAAGGCAAAAGCCGAAGGCAAATACCAAGGCCGGCCTGTGGACGAGGAGCTTCACAAGCGCGTGAAGGAGCTTCTCGGCGCCGGGCTAGGTATCCGAGCCACTGCCAGGCATGCGAAATGCTCGACAACTACTGTGCTGCGCATTCGCGACACTGCTGCCTGATATCGTATCGCTCCTGCCCGGCAGCATCACAACCACCTCTCTCGCCAGGCGGTCGAACCTTGACGATTGTTAACAGGGTACTTGGCCGATCAACCAGGGCAAATACTAACTTTTGCTAACAGGCCGGCCCGCTAACGCCCGCTCCGATATCAACATTTGTCAACACGCGGTCAAGTCGTCGAGGTGCATTTCATGACAGGTTTTGACAGGTCGCTAGTGCTGAACATGACGCTATGAAGTGGCGATGAAATGGCGTTCTTGTGCCACGGAATTAGCGCGGATTGGACATTGCTGATGCCGACGAGATGAGCTTCGCACTTTCAGTCCATTGTTGTGCCACAGGAATGCCATTCCGTGCCGCGCCAAAGCCACGGCTACGCCACCATTCAGGTAAACCGAGCCCGTACCAGGGTCAGGACTATTTTTGTACCGGGGTCAGGACGTTTTCATTTCAAGCTTGAAAGTGTCCCGAGTCTATTACGGGGCGGGTGTTTTTGGTGGTACAGCCGCCAAGTCGACCTACCTTTCCTCGGGATCTGCACGCAGCCATGCCACCTGAGCGGAGCTGGCAACCAGCGATGGTAACCAGGCTTGGTAACCGGACTGGCCTGGCGCCAGGGCGGCACACCAACATTTCTTAACAGGCTGACGGGTTGGCCAACCCAGGCCAGGCACTAATATTTGCGAACAGGGCGGAGTTCAAGCGCCGGCGCCGGGATGCTCTGATGGCAACGTCAGCGAGGTCGCTGAGCTGGCATTCGCGGTAAGCGGCTAGTGGTCATGCATCATCAGTAGCTTTGTTGGCTTTAGCCCTATTCACCTTCCACGGTAGTGCCGGTTGAGCACGAACCTTTTTGTATTTCCCTTTGGCAAACATGTAGGTATGCAGCTCCATGAAATGACGGCTCCGACCAGATAGTTCGTAAGTGATGAGGAAAACCATCAGTGGCCTGTCTGCGTCCTGCCATTGCGAGTGAATTCGCTCCAGTGTGAGCGCTACGTCTTCAACCCTGCTGTAGCCAATGAAGGTCTGGAACACTGCCTGGCTGGCACGCTCTAGCAGCTTGGAAATTTCATTGATGTCAGTATGCGCGCGCTTCCATTCCCACTCGACGAACGAAAGCGTGTCACCCTCGGGGTAGCGCAGTACGGCGTCGGTGCGCCCACCTTGCTCAAACAGTGCCCTCGCGCCAAGGAGCGTAGAGCACTGACGCACCACCAATCCGAGGTGGATGGTCCAATCGGCGCGACCCGCCAGATCGTTTGCTTCAGTAACCGGGAAATCGCGGTACCAAAGACAGTTGAACAAGGTAATAAAATCCCGCTCGACTCGTTTCATAAACGTCCCCATTGTTTTGAATGCCGCAGTGAGTATTTAACGGCTGATAGGGTGAAAGGTTGAGGATGAGGGTGTCACGGGATGCGGGCTGAGATGGAGCAGGCCGACTCATGGATGGTTCGCGCACTGCTTCACGCACGATCTTCACGCAAGCGCAGTGCGTGATCGTGTAGTGGTGCGCGGCCAGGTACGCACCGCTGGTACGCATTCTGGCGTGCGTACCGGGCCAGTTCGTACACAGGTTCGCAACCCCCTATGCGCGAACTTTCCGTGCGAACCTGGGCGGCTTGCCTGTTATCAAAAGTTATGGTTTCCAGGGCTGGGTTTCCAGTGGGGTTTCCACGGTATTGCGGCCTTGTCAGTGGCAACCGCACCGCCGCGCCCACCATGAGCGACCACATCAAAACCACGAATCCCACACCAAGCGCCGGCCGATCTAATCTCAGGTTTTCTCAGGTTCCACCGTGTAGGAAGCGACACGCTGTGTAGGAATCAATCCGGTGCCGAGCGGCTGCCACTTTGACCACGCTTTGACGGAATGTGAGACAGGCATGAGACGGAACTAGCAACGGGTGGGCGTCTGAGGCCAGGCCTATGCTGTAAGCCGTCAAAGTCGAGGCCTCTGGTCGTCTCATTCCCCTGACAGACCTAAGACGGATTCTGGACAGCTTTGGACGGATCGGCGCTGGTGTCCCGTGGTGGCGATGGCGCCATGGCGCATGATGGCTGGCTGCCGATCTGGTGGCGGCTTGCTCCGGCCAGACGCTCGTCCAGAATCGCCAGGGGGAACTAGACCGACACGAGACGGCAATAGACGATGGTCGGTAGCCCGGTTCGCTGGATCACTGGCCAGGCTTGGCCTGGTCCTATGCGTGATGGGCTGGCGCGGGCAGTCTCGTCTAATGCCGAAGCCCGAATTCTGGACAGGCTCTGGACGGATCAGCGCCAGCACCAGCAGGTGGAATGGCGCGGGAGCGGTGATTTACCTGATGCGCGGGAGGCTGGCCACCATCGACCGGCGTCTACTCGTCCAGAATGGCCGGGGGCGGCGAAATTCTTGACAGGCCTTGACAGAATACTTGACAGGGCCTTGACGGATTTAGCCGCTGGCGCTTGAGCAGGATCGGCTGTAAGCCTTGCTGTGAAAGGGCTGGCGCTTTATCCGATTGACTTGTGAGAGAGGAGGCCGTCAAGAATTTCCAAGTGTGCTCGTCAAGAGAAATCGGGCGGTTCAGAACTTGACATACCAGGCCTGCAAAGGGGGTGTCCAAAGCGATCCACCCTCTGCGCAAGGGGTCATAGTCACCACCACTGCTGAGGGATGGTGGAGATCACCACGCCCTTGCGGCAAAGGTATCTCCGAGACGGACATGCCCTGTGCATTTGCCAGCCGTTGCCGATCAACCATGGTTCCTCGACAACCCAGTGGAGAGCCATGGATGAAAGAATTGCGCACAGTCGCCGAGGTACTCGAGCGTCTCAGTCACAACCAGGACGCGCTGAGGGCCTCAGTGGAGGAGTTGGCCAAGTGGGTTGGCGAGCGGGGATCTGATGCCGTGGTGGGAAACGTCAATGGCGCATTGTCGACCATGGATGACAACATCAATGCCGTGCGACAGGGAATCGCAGAGCTGGTGGCTGCGAGCGTCCGATAGCCCTACTGAGCCGGCCGGACAGCCTCGGCGAAGCTACCAATTTCGATCGCCTCGACTATCAAATCTGCTGCCCGACAGAGTTGGCCGACAAGGTGGTAGAGCGGCACCCTGACATCAGGCCGGAATAGGTGGCCGAGCGGGTCTGGTACAAACTACCCGGATGCTGGGTAGTTATCAGATAATCTGGTGCCCAGCTCGCCACGTTGAGCACCATCACATCGAGAGCCGCGATATGTCCGTTATCGACTGCGACTACCTACCCCAACCGGAGCCGGTCCAGTTCCCGCCAGAGCTGGCGCTACTGATCGTCAGGAAGGCCGCTGCCATGGCCGAGGCATTCGAGAGCAAGGCGCTCGATCAGATGACCATGGACGCCAGCCGGGCGCTTCGCGATGGGATGGAACCGCGCAGGATCATCAGGCAGATGGGGCTGTAGATACCGGTAAACTTTCCGGCATCTGGCAAGGCGTTGCTGTCATCGCAACACCCTCCGGCGATCAGCTACGGTCATTGGGTGTTGAAACGCCACCCCACCGTTTCGGGGGAGTGGTTCCCGGCTATACACGACCCCCTCCGGATCACTTAAACAATGGCTACACAACCCCCCTCCCATCGACGTTGTAACCCATCTATGGGGACCTGCCGGCGAAGGGTTACCTGCCACCCAGAGTCAGATTTTACCTCGTGCTCCAAAGCCGATTGTCACTTAGGTGAATTCATCCGAGGTGGGGCTGTTAGCCTGAGCTAGACCACAGGCGGCCGAGCACACCGATCATGAGACGCGATCAGATACTGCCGAAAATCCTCAGGCACCGTGATGCGCCTGGTTATTTGGGTATGTGTAGAGAAGAGTTCAACAAAACGGTCAGGCCGTTTGTCGCAGAGTTCCCGATTGGCGCCCAAGGCGTTGGGTTTGACCGGTACGAACTGGATGCCTGGGCCGATGCCTACATTGCAGCTAACGCCATCCAGAAGGCGCCGGCAGCCTTATCTAAGAAGGCTGTCAGAGATCATGAGCGACTAGCAGCTGAAGCGTCTCGGAGGGCGTTTGAGGACGCTCTCCGGCTCGTGACGGGAAAGAAATAGAGCTGGGGAGGTTCGTTGAAAACTACCTTTCTGCTCCTCGCTCAATATGACGGGATGGTGGTGATCCCCATAGAGCGGGTCTGTTCAGACTACTTCCCACATCTCTCTGTTGAGAAATTGAAGGGCAAGATCGCGCGCGGCGAGATCCGGCTACCACTAATTTCCATCGAGAAAAGCCAGAAGGCAGCGCGTGGTGTGCATATTGGGGACCTTGCCGAATACATAGATGCCAGACGGGCAGAGGCAATGAAAAGCTTGAGGTGAGCCGCCGCGACCCGTTACGTTCGTGCAGCGAGCGCATAGCCGGTCTGTGTGCCGCGGCGGCTACACCATGTTAACGTCCTGGCGCCAGGCCCATTCTGTTTCAGATGAAGGGTGTGAGCTTCACGAAGCCTCTGGTTTGTCTGGCATCACCGAGGTCATCCAGGCGGAAATATCGGACTGCAACCAGGCGACTGAGTTTGGCCCGAGCTTCACCTGCTTCGGAAATGTCCCTTCCCTCATTCGCTTGTAAATGGTGTTTCGGCTGAGCGCGGTAACTCGCACGACTTCAGCTATACGCATGAAGCGATCATTCTCGGCAGAGACCATGTGCTCCTCCGTCGTAGACAGCGAATTGAGGTCGTCGAATACCAGGAAGGCTTCCTGACGGCCCGGACGGCCTCTTCTCTAACTTTAGCCAAGCGCTCGCGACTGAGGTGCCATAGACGCTCCTGCACAGGTCAATGCCGAGCCTGGGTTGTGAACCTGGCGTGACTCCCGGACCGGCGGGGACTGTGAGTGCGCCGTCCGGCTGGAGAGCTTTTGCTAACGGAATGTCACGATGGCCCGGTGCGCGGGCAGTGAGCAGCCAAGGAATAGAGGTAAGCGGAAACGGGGAATGAACGGGGAAAAATGGGTGGCTCAAAGCCCATAAACGAAAAAGGCCCACCGTGAGGCGAGCCTAAGTCATTGATCTATATGGTGCCGGCACCAGGAATCGAACCCGGGACCTACTGATTACAAGTCAGTTGCTCTACCAGCTGAGCTATACCGGCAATGGGGCGTCATTATAACGATCGTTTGGCGTGTGTAAACCACTTCCTTGCGATTGTTTGAAAATGACCTAAGTCACCGACCCAAAAGGGGAATTTTCTTACCAGCCGCGGTGGATGGTGGTGACGCTTGGCTCGGTCTTGCCGGGGTTGAAGAACAGCTTGTCGTTGTCGCAGCCGCGCTTGCGGCAGGTGTTGTCGGCGCGCAGGGGCAGGCCTCGGTCGCCGCCCAGCTGCATGCCGGGGTGGTTCCAGCCGAGGTTGCCGGGGGCGGGGTGCGAGGGGGCGCTGGCGCAGGCGGTGAGGGCCAGGGCGAAAGCGAGCAGGGCGAGGGGCTTGGCTTGGGTCACGAGAGTCAGGTCCGTTGTCGAATCTGGCGCAACGCCAGATGGCCGCAGGGCTGGCAGGCAGCGCGCGACGTCACTTTTTAATGATTTGGGGGGCGCATGATACACGGTTGTGGGGGCGGGGATTAGGGGTGGGATGTTGCGGTGTGTGTGTAGGGGGGGATATGTGGTTTGGGGTGGGAGTTTTGGGGCCGCTCTGCGGCCCATCGCGGCGCGAGGCCGCTCCCACATGTGGATGAGTTGGGCTGGAGTGTTGTAGCTTGCGAGCCTTGGTTTTGTAGGAAATGTCTGGACTCTCCAGCTGGAGACTTCTGTAAGTTTAGTCATCGGACGTATCCTACGCGCTCTGCCGAAGTATCGCCGTTGTCTGGGAAATACCTCACGGATACCTTTGCCCCGTCGCTCTGGCGACCGGGTGTGAGAACCCGACTTTGAACCTAGCGGCTGCTCAATGGCGACCGTGCACGGGCAGACTTCGGTCTGGCCGGGCTTCCTATGTTCACTCGGTTTCTCACCCTGTGCACGGTTGCCGCCTTTGTCCCGTGAGAAGCATGAATGTGGCAACTCCTTTGAACATAGGGGGTTCATATGAAAACGATTGTTCCTGACCCACCCGTTGAGAGCGCTGTCACCACCGCAGGCGTAGAAACCTTCCTCCAAGCCGGCACCCCACCCGTAAACCTCCTTCGCGTTCAACCCGGCATCCCGGTGGATGCTGCGTACGAGCACGTCTCGATCCTGATGGGTTACATCAGGCACCTGGTGCGTGAGGGGGACATGGAGGATGACCATAAGCTGCTCGGTGCTGCGGATTACCTCTGCGACATGGCCAACGCCTTGCTGAACGACATCGAAATCGCCAAAGGCAAGCGCCACTAGCGAAGGCCCACCCGAACCTCGGCTGCAGGGATGACGGTAGGGCAGGGTGCCAAGCGGATAGGCAACCCGTTTTCAGGCACCCGCCCAGTTCTTCGATAACGGCTCGCAGAAAACAGACTTCAAAATTTCAAGGCGATGGCATGCACTGAAGCCATTCCCAATTCCGGCATGGCAACCCCACCCCCTACGCATCAAACCTCTCTGAAATCAACAAAAAATCGCCCCCGGAAAATTGCTTATGCACAAGCGGCATCGAATACTTGTGCCAATGGCATAACTCAGGCCTCAACCAGCCGAATTTGCGCAAATGCCTGTTTTTGCTGGTCTTGAACGTGATTTTGGAATAAGCAAATCCATCTGGATGGCCGCGTACACCAACAGGTAACCCCAAGCTTGTTCACAGACTTATCCACAGGTTGTTCTGCGGCTATCTGTCGCGCTCGGCAAGGATCATCAGGTTGCGTGGGGTAAGGGCATAGTCGCAAAACACGCCCAAATGCACGTCATAGCCCTGTTCGGTCAGAAAAAGGGCACGATCCAATGCCAGCCAGAGTTCGAGCGGGCGTCGGAACAGGTTGCGCAGACGTTCGAGGTTACGGACCTGCGCCAATCGCTCCCACCCCGCCGACTCCAAGGCCGCCCAGTCGATATCCCCGTGCAGCTCCAATTGCTTGAGCGCCGCCAGGTCACGGCAATACTGCTCGAAGGGCTTGGCCAGCCAGGCCACCGGCAGCGATGGCGTGGGTAGGTATTGGTCGGTCTGGCGCTGCTGGCGTTGCAGCAGGTCGAAGCCCAGGCGGCGGGCCATGGACGTGTCGCGCTGGCGGCGAACGCGGGCGCCGGCGGTGACGGTTTCGCTCAAGGGCAGGCCAAGGTCATCCAGCGACAGCTGCAAGGCCGAGGCACGGGCAGCTGTGGATAACGCTTGGTACTGGGCGGTGGCAATGCGGTTGTAGCAGCACGGGGCCACGGCCAGTTGTGGGTAGTTTTGCTGGCTGGCCAGGCGCAGCAGCTGAACATGCAGGTCGCCGCAAGCGTGCAGGGCGACCACGCTGGTGTCGGCATCCAGATGCTCGGCGCTGCCAGGGGCCATCACGTCCTGGTGGAGGTGTTGCACGGGCAAGTGGTGATGGGCACTGAGGGCCTGGCCGGCAGCCACCAGCTCGGGGTCGTACTCCAGGCAGGTCAGCCGCTGGCCGGGTTGCAGCAAACGCCGGCCCAAATGGCCTTTGCCCGAACACCAGTCCAGCCAGTGACGCGAGGGTGCTCGGAAGGCGAGGTGACTGGCGAAGGCTTCGATCTGCTGCCATTTGCGGCCGGGCACATTGACGTCAAGCCGGTGCGCGGCAGCGGGGAGCGCAATGGCTGGCAGGTTACCCAGAGCGCTGAGCATCTGGGCGGCATCAGCCAGCTGTGGATAAGGTGCGGGCAGTGCGTGTGGGTCGACGTCACCCTCGGCATCGGCCAGGGTGCTTTGGCGCAGATGTCGCGCCAGATCCGGGTAGGTGCCTTCCCAATCCAGGTGCAGGCGGGTGAACGGCCTGGGTTTCCACAGCGCCTGATGCTCGATCAAAAACCGATCAAGCGCCTGAAAGCGTTCGAGCAGAAGGTGGCTGTGGAGGGAGGTAGGCATTGGGAGCGCTGTCGATAGAAGGTGTTCAGGCCGTGCTGTCGGCTGAACCCGCTTTCACCCTTGCATCCACATGCTAGGCAAACACGGGC
This sequence comes from Pseudomonas sp. WSY_20, assembly GCF_043104335.1. Lineage (NCBI taxonomy): Bacteria > Pseudomonadati > Pseudomonadota > Gammaproteobacteria > Pseudomonadales > Pseudomonadaceae > Pseudomonas > Pseudomonas sp. WSY_20. Next base: position 91,401 of record NZ_JBICKP010000030.1, on the reverse strand, counting down.
CAGCCGGCTGCGGCCGGTAAAGGATCAGCGCCCCTGGCAGGCGTCCACGCGCAACCAGCGCTCCAGCAGCTTGAAGCCCTGCACCAGCATGAACGAGATCAGCAGGTAGAACAGGCCAGCGGCGAAGAAGATCTCCACCGGCAAGTACGTGCGGGCAATGATGGTCCGCGCCATGCCGGTCAGTTCCAGCAGGGTAACCGTACTGGCCAGTGCGCTGGCCTTGAGCATCAGGATCACTTCGTTGCTGTAGGCCGGTAGGCCGATGCGGGCAGCCCGGGGCAGCATGATGTAGATCAGTGTCTTGGCCCGGGACATGCCCAGCGCCCGCGCAGCCTCGATCTCGCCTTTGGGAATGGACTGCAAGGCGCCGCGCAGGATTTCGGCGATGTAGGCGGCGGTGTGCAGGGTCATGGTCAGCACGGTGCACCAGAACGGGTCGCGCAGGTACGGCCACAGCGCGCTGGCGCGCACGGCGTCGAACTGGGCCAGGCCGTAGTACACCAGAAACAACTGCACCAGCAGCGGGGTGCCGCGGAAGAAGAAGATGTAGCTGAACGGCACGGCGCGCACGTACCAGTGCCGCGATGAACGGGCGATGCCCAGCGGAATGGCCAGGATCAGGCCGGCCACGACCGCGATGGCCACCAGCTCCAGGGTCAGGGTAGCGCCCTGGGCCAGGCGTGGCAGCCACTTGATGATCACTTCCCAGTTCATTGTTCGGCCCTCGCGAAGCCGCGAGCGGCGCGTTGTTCCAGGAAATGCATGCCGGTCATGGCGATGACGGTCAGGCTGAGGTAGATGCAGGCCGCCACCATGTAGAAGGTGAACGGCTCCTTGGTCACGGTCACGCCGATCTGGGCGTGGCGCATGATTTCTTCCAGGCCGATCACCGACACCAGCGCGGTGTCCTTCATCAGGATCATGAACAGGTTGCCAAGGCCAGGCAGGGCGATGCGCCACATCTGCGGCAGGATGATCCGCGACAGGATGCGGCCCTTGGACATGCCCAGCGCCAGCCCGGCTTCGCGGTGGCCTTTGGGGATGGCCAAGATGGCGCCCCGGAACACTTCGGTGGCGTAGGCGCCAAAACACAGGCCAAGGGCAATGACGCCAGCGGCAAAGGCGCTGAGCTCAAGGCCGGGCATGTGCAGGGCTTCACCCAGGGCGTTCATCAGGCCCACGGTGCCGAAGTAGATCAGCAGCACCCACAGCAGTTCGGGAATGCCCCGTACCAGGGTCGAGTAGAAACCGCCAAGCCACTGCAACGGCTTGATCGGGGAAGTCTTGGCCAGGGCGCCGAGCAGGCCCAGCACCAGCCCTAACAGCAAGGCGCACAGCGCCAGTTTTACGGTCATCAGGGTGCCGGCCATCATGGCCGGACCGAATCCGTGCAAGTCGATATTCATGGGCAGGTCATTCTAGGGAGTGGCGCGCCACCGGGGCGCGCCAATCGGGGCGGATCATTCGATGCTGAACGGGAAGTACTTGTCGTTGATCTTCTTGTACGTACCGTCGGCCTTGATTTCGGCCAGGGCCTTGTTCAGGTCGTCGCGCAGCTTGGTGTCACCCTTGCGCACGGCGATGCCGATCTTGTCGCTGTCCATCACCGGCTCGCCCTTGAACTCGTAGTTCATGCCATCCTTGCTCTTGAGCCACTCGTATTGCACGTACTTGTCGGCCAGGATGCCGTCGATACGGCCGGAGACCAGGTCCAGGTAGGCGTTTTCCTGGGTGTCGTACAGCTTGATGTCCACACCGCTGTAGTTGTCTTCCAGGTAGGTGCCGGCCAGGGTGGCGCGCTGGGTGCCGATGACCTTGCCCTTGAGCGAGTCCTTGTCAGTCTTGAAGTCGACGTTCTTCGGCGCGATGAACTGCAGCTTGTTGGAGTAGTACGGGTCGGTGAAGTCCACCGCCTGCTTGCGCTCGTCGGTGATCGACAGCGACGAGATCAGGAAGTCGAACTTCTTGGCGTTCAAGGCCGGGATGATGCCGTCCCAGTCGGAGGTGACGACCGAGCACTCGACCTTCATCTTGGCGCACAGGGCATCACCGATGTCCTTGTCGAAACCGACGACGTTGCCGCTGGCGTCCTTGTTGTTGAACGGTGGGTAGGCGGCTTCGATACCCATGCGCAGTTTTTCCGCGGCCATGGCATTGGCCGACATCACTAGGGTGGCAGCGGCTGCCAGGAGAAACTTCTTGTAGGTGTGCATGTATTGCTCCGTTAGCGGTGGCTGGACATGAATTGCTTGCAACGCGCCGAGGTCGGGTTCTCGAAGACCTGCTGCGGCGATCCCTGCTCTTCGACCAGGCCCTGGTGCAGGAAGACCACTTCACTGGACACCTGGCGGGCAAAGTTCATCTCGTGCGTCACCAGCAGCATGGTACGGCCTTCGTCGGCCAATGCGCGGATAACGTTAAGCACTTCCTGGACCATTTCCGGATCGAGGGCCGAGGTGGGCTCGTCGAACAGGATGACCTTGGGCTTCATGGCCAGGGTACGGGCAATGGCGGCGCGCTGCTGCTGGCCACCGGAAAGCTGGGCGGGGTAGCTGTGGCGCTTGTCGTAGATCCCCACCTTGTTGAGCAGCGCTTCGGCTGCCTCGACGGCCTCGGCCTTGCTTTGGCCAAGTACGCGGCGTGGGGCCTCGATGATGTTGTCGAGGATCGACATGTGCGGCCACAGGTTGAAGTTCTGGAAGACGAAGCCGATTTCGCTGCGCAGGCGGTTGATCTGGCGGTTGTCGGCAGCCATCAGGTCGCCGTTCTTCGCCGCCTTGAGCTTGAGGGCTTCCCCGGCCACGAGGATTTCGCCCTGGTGCGGGTTTTCCAGCAGGTTGATGCAGCGCAGCAGGGTGGACTTGCCGGAGCCGGACGACCCCAGGATGGAGATCACGTCACCGTCGCGTGCGGTCAGCGAAATGCCCTTGAGAATTTCCTGCTCGCCATAGCGTTTATGCAGGTTGCGGATTTCCAGCGCGGGCGTGGCCTGAGCCATGTGCGGTCCTCATGTGTTCGGGTGCGTTCCCAGCTGTTGGCGGCCTTCCTGGCGTGCGCCAAGCTAGCATAGCGGCATTATGACGGCCAACAGGGTCGCCGGGCACTCTGGGCATTGGTGGGGCAGTTTGTCGCATCGTTGCAGCGCAACGTCGCGCAGATGTCCACAAGGGAGGTTGCCCGGCACCAGAGCCATGATGAAAAAAGGCGCGATGGTGCCAGTTTTGACGGTTCCAGGGAAGCGCTTTCGGACCATGTGCCCGTGAAACCTGACTGTCCGGGCAGCCTGTCCAGCCACCCTGGTGCAGCCTTTTTGACCGCCGCCTTGGCCTAGGGTTGTACCGAAGGGTTGCGCCCTGTTTGCATTGTGATGGTGCGCAGGTGTTACCGAGGGGCACCTTTGGTGCATTTGTAAGTGAGTATTTCGGTAATGAGCGCTTTTCATGGCTAATCGGCCACGCGGTGGCGTTTTTTGCCCTAGCCCCCGCCGTTGTTGGTCTTGAGAGTGGTCTGGTCGAGCGCGCGTAGCACATGGCGCGGTTATTGCCAGTCTCCAATCAAGGGTTGCCTCTGTGCATGCTCCAGACGCGAGCCGCGCATCTGCAACCGACGTGATCTACTCCTTGCAAAGGTAGTTTTATGAGCGGCAACAATTCCAATGACCTCGCTCAGGGGCTTAAACAACGGCATGTGACCATGCTGTCCATCGCTGGCGTCATCGGCGCAGGCCTGTTCGTCGGTTCCGGCCACGCCATTGCAGCGGCGGGCCCGGCGGTGCTGCTGGCCTATGCAGCTGCCGGTACGCTGGTGGTGCTGGTCATGCGTATGCTCGGTGAAATGGCAGTGGCCTCACCCGACACCGGTTCGTTCTCCACCTACGCCGACCGCGCCATCGGGCGCTGGGCAGGGTTCACGATCGGTTGGTTGTACTGGTGGTTCTGGGTGTTGGTCATTCCGCTGGAAGCCAACGCCGCTGCAGCCATCCTGCATGCCTGGTTCCCGGCCGTGGACCTGTGGGCGTTCTCCCTGCTGATCACCTTGGCGCTGACCGTGACCAACCTGTTCAGCGTGAAGAATTACGGTGAGTTCGAGTTCTGGTTCGCCCTGCTCAAGGTGCTGGCCATCATCGCGTTCATCGTGGTCGGTTGCGTGGCCATGTTCGGCCTGATGCCCAGCAGCCAGGTCAGCGGTGCCAGCCACCTGTTCGACACCCAGGGCTTCATGCCCAACGGCCTTGGCGCCGTGCTGGCTGCCATGCTGACGACCATGTTCTCGTTCATGGGCACCGAGATCGTCACCATCGCCGCTGCCGAGTCCAAGGACCCGGGCAAGCAGATCAGCCGCGCCACCAACTCGGTGATCTGGCGGATCTGCCTGTTCTACCTGGTGTCGATCTTCCTGGTCGTGGCGTTGGTGCCATGGAATGACCCGGCGCTGGCCGAAGTCGGCTCGTACCAGACCGTACTCAGCCGCATCGGTGTGCCCAATGCCAAGCTGATCGTCGATATCGTGGTACTGATCGCCGTGACCAGCTGCCTGAACTCGGCGCTGTACACCTCCTCGCGCATGCTGTTCTCGCTGAGCAAGCGTGGCGATGCCCCGGCGATGGCCCAGCGCACCACCAAGGCGGCTACGCCTTACGTGGCGGTGTTGCTGTCCACTGCGGCGGCGTTCCTGTGCGTCTTCGCCAACTTCCTCGCGCCGGCCCAAGTCTTCGAGTTCCTGCTGGCAAGCTCTGGCGCCATCGCGTTGCTGGTGTACCTGGTGATTGCCGTTTCGCAACTGCGCATGCGTGCCAAGCGCGAGGCCAGCGGTGAGCAGATCGCGTTCAAGATGTGGCTGTTCCCAGGGCTGACCTGGGCGACCATTGCCTTTATCGTGGCGGTACTGGGGGTAATGGCACTGCGTGAGGACCACCGCATCGAGATCATCGCGACGGCACTGCTGAGCATCGCCGTGGTGGCTGCGGGGCTGCTGGTGCACCGCAAGCGCGAAGCTGGTGGCCAGGCGGCAGTGGTCAAGTAAGGCAGCGGCGACCGCTCGCTTGCCCTCTGGTGCAAGCAGCGGCTCTACGCGAAATCTGCAAGCTTGCACAATGCCATGTAGCGGTCCTTGCCGGGGGCCGGGCCGGCCGCGACATATCTGCTCAGAAGCTGAAAACCTGGGGCTGCTGCGCAGCCCATCGCGGCACAAGGCCGCTCCCACGAGATGGCGTCAGCAAGGTCATCTGCTTCAGGCAGTAGCCATCGGCATACGCGGCATTTCCCATGCAACTGCCATCGCCATGCATGGCACTTCCTTCAAGCAGAGCGCCACAACCTTTCAAGGCTTTTGACTCAGCGGTAGGTCGGCAATGCAAACCGCTGCTGACTCTGCAGCATCGAGATCACCGGCAGCTCACCAGCTTGCCGTTCTGCCTCGCAGGATCACTGCACCTGCAGGCTCAACTGCACCTGCAGGATAACCCGCTCTTGTGGGAGCGGCCCTTGTGCCGCGATGGGCCGCAAGGCGGCCCCAACGATATCAGCTCAGAAGCTGAAATCTCGGGCTGCTGAGCAGCCCATCACGGCCGATCAGGCGCCCCGGCAAGGCCCACAGATGGGATAATTTCCAGCTGTGTGCCGGGGAAGTCTTTCAAAAAAGCTTCAGCCCCCAGCCACCTGCCAAACCGGTTCGCCCTGCAACGAACCGCCCCTGACAGCAATCAACCAAACTGCTTCTGCTGTTGCTGCTGCTTGGCCACCAGCTCGGACGCAGCCAGGTAAGCCTGTTGGAACTCATCGCTTTCCAGCCACGCCATGGTCGTGTCTTCGTCCGCGCCATCGAGCCATGCACGGTAGGCGTTGAATACCATCACGATATAGTCGGTCGCGTGTTCTTCCTTGTGGCCCTTGAGCACCAAGGCCAGCAGCGGGTCCACCAGGAATACCGAGATCATTGGCACCAGGCCGCCTTCCTGCGCTTCTTTCATCTTCTTGAACAAAGGGTCGTAACTGGCCGACGCCATGGCCTTGTCGAACACCTGCTCGACGCTGGCGCTATCGCCTGCGCTGGCCTTCACGGCCTGGCCGCTGCGTACCATGCGGTTCTGCTTGGCCTTGGTGGCGGCGCGCTTGGCGCGTTTTTGTTGCTTGGTAGAGGTGGCCATGGGCAATCCTTGGGTGGGGCTTGAAAGTGCGCGTATTGAAGCGCAGTTGCCCGCGAAACCCAAGTGCCATGCACGCACCGGTGGCCGTCAACTGGCGATCGCGTCGTCCTCCTCGAACCCGCGCGATGCCCGGCCGACCAGCAAGGGGTCCGGCGCGTAGGCCACGCTCAAGTCCTTGTCCGGGTAGTCCAGCGAATGCAGGAAGTGGCGGATGCAGTTGATGCGCGCACGCTTCTTGTCATCGGACTTGATCACCGTCCACGGCGCGTCGGCGGTGTCGGTATGGAAGAACATGGCCTCCTTGGCGGCGGTGTAGTCGTCCCACTTGTCCAGGGACTTGATGTCGATGGGCGACAGTTTCCAGTGCTTGAGGGGGTCGTCACGGCGCGAGATGAAACGGCGCAGTTGTTCCTCGCGGTTCACCGAAAACCAGTACTTGAACAGCAGGATGCCGCTGTTGCACAGCATCCGCTCAAGGTCCGGCGCCTGGCGCATGAACTCCAGGTACTGAAGGGGCGAGCAGAAATCCATCACCTTCTCGACGCCGGCGCGGTTGTACCAGGAGCGGTCGAAGAACACCATTTCTCCCGCCGTAGGCAGGTGCTGCACATAGCGCTGGAAGTACCACTGGCCTTTCTCCTGCTCCGACGGCTTTTCCAGCGCAACGATGCGAGCGCCCCGGGGGTTCAGGTGCTCCATGAACCGCTTGATGGTCCCGCCCTTGCCTGCAGCGTCCCGCCCCTCGAACAGAATCACCACCCGCTGGCCGGTTTCTTTCACCCAGCTTTGCACCTTGAGCAACTCGATCTGCAGGGCGTGCTTGGCCCTTTCGTACTCCTGTCGACGCAAGCGCTGCGGGTAGGGGTAGCCTAATGGCAAGCGCGCCGATGTGCTGTCTTCGCTGCTGCCCTTGGGGGCGGTGGCGACTTCCAATGCGGCGGGCGCCTGGCTGATCGCGGTAATGGCAGGTTCGGGTTTGCGCGGGCGGGGGCGGCGAGTGCGCGGCTTGGCCTTGGGGGTAGCGTTCTCGAGGGGTGGGGAAGTCTGGAGAGGGGCGTCTTCGCTCATGGAGGTCCTTGCAAGGTGGTTCGAATGTTCACCTTGAATGCTAAGGACGACAGGGGGCTGGCTTTTTGATGTTGGTCAACTTGGCCGGGATGAGTGCTGCTGCTCGAAGGCTACCCATGACGAAGGGCGGTCCACCAGCACTTTTCGACAGGCAACAAAAAACCCGCACTGGGCGGGTTTCTTGTGTCGCTTCGGGTAACTTTGCAACCACCAGAAGCTGAAGGTGGTGCCCAGAGACGGAGTCGAACCGCCGACACGAGGATTTTCAATCCTCTGCTCTACCGACTGAGCTATCTGGGCGACGAGGTGAATTAAATAGACTTTCAGACTGCTCGTCAACGACTTTTTGAAAAAAATATTAAATTAATTCCGTCGCTTACGTTCCCCGAGGTCACTGCGAGGGCGGTACGTAGCCTTCTGCCTGGGCGTATTCTTCGCCGGCGAAAAACTTGTCCATCTCGGCCTGGAGGAATTTGCGGTCCTCGCCATTCATCATGTTCAGGCGCTTTTCGTTGATCAGCATGGTCTGGTGCTTCTGCCAGTCGGTCCAGGCCTTCTGCGAGATGTGATCGAAGATGTCCTGGCCCTTGGCCCCCGGATAGGGTGGGCGGTCCAGGCCGGGCAGTTCTTCGTTGTACTTGCGGCACATCACGGTGCGGGTCATCAGGCATCTCCTGCAATCAGTTCGTCGGCTGCGCGTTTGAGCAGCTTCTTCACCGGGGCGGCCAGGCCCAGGCGCGGTGGGGTGGCCAGGTTATACCAGAGCCAGTCGGCCTCGACCATGTGCCCTTCGACCGGGTCGACGTGCACCAGCCAAGGCTCGATGGCCAGCTGGAAGTGGCTGAAGGTGTGGGTCAGGTTGTCCAGGGCGCGGCTGCGGCCCAGGCGCAGGCCGTGCTGGTCGGCCAGGTCGTCGAGCTGGCCGATGTCGTCGAGCTCCGGCAAGCTCCACAGCCCGCCCCACAGGCCACTGGACGGGCGACGGTACAGCAGGATGGCGCCGTCGTCGTTGGCCAGCAGCGGCATCAGCGTGCGCCGCTGCGGTAGCGCCTTGCGCGGTTTGGGCTCGGGGTAGCGGGTTTCTTCGCCATGCAGGTGCGCCTCGCAGCCGCGCCGTACCGGGCAGAGCAGGCAGGTGGGTTTGCTGCGGGTGCACAGCGTCGCGCCCAGGTCCATCATTGCCTGGGTGTAGTGGTTGGCACGAAGCTTGGGCGTGAAGCGCTCGGCGGTGGCCCACAGTTGGTTGGCCACCTTCGGCTCACCGGGGTAACCGGCCTGGGCGGTGAACCGGGCCAGCACCCGCTTGACGTTACCATCCAGGATCGGCGCACGAATGCCCATACTGATGCTGGCGATGGCGCCGGCTGTGGAGCGGCCGATACCCGGCAGCTCGGTAAGCTGCTCGACGCTGCGCGGGAACACCCCGCCATGCTGCTCGACCACGATTCTTGCAGCCTTCTGCAGGTTGCGGGCGCGGGTGTAGTAGCCCAGGCCCGTCCACAAATGCAGCACCTCGTCCTCGGGCGCCTCGGCCAGCGCCTGCACGGTCGGTAGCGCGTGCATGAAGCGGTCGAAATAGTTCAGCACCGTGCTGACCTGGGTCTGTTGCAGCATGATCTCAGACACCCATACACGATACGGGTTGATGCCCTGTTGCCAGGGCAGATCGTGCCGACCGTGTGCGTCGTACCACTCCAGCACAGCGCTGGAAAACTGCTCGGGTGTCATCGCTTGAACAGCCCCTTGAGCGCGTCTTTGAGTTCCGGGCTCACTTTGTCTCCGAGTTTTTCATCGAGCTTTTCGTCGATCTTGTCTTTGAGGCGATTGCCTGCGAGTTTGGCAGCGACCTTGCCCATGCCGTCCTTGTCCAGACGGCAAGCCTTGGCGCCCAGCTCCAACGGGCCACGGCAGCGCAGCGGTACTTCCACACCCACATAGCGCTCGTTGACCTGGCAGGCCGGGTCGGGCATGGCCCGCTGGTCGCCCTCGACGATCACACCCACGTTGTAGTCCATGCCCAATACCCGCAGGTCCACGTCACCATGGCCGTTGACGGTCAGGCCTGGGATTCGCACCTTAAGGTCAGGGTTGCTGGCCACGCCATTGCGAATCACCACGCTGCCACGCAGCTCCTGGAACGGGGTGTCCTTGCCGCGCGGCTCGCCGCTGAGCGACTTGCGGTTGAGCGTGGCGATGGCCTGGCACAGTTGCTGTTCGAGGTTGGCATTGACCAGCACACCGTCATTGATGGTGAAGTTGGCCGTGCCGTTGAGCGTGTCCACCAGCGCTTTCTGGCTGTTACCGGTGGCGGTCAGGTCGCTGGACAGGGTCAGCAGGCCCTTGACCGGCGGCGTCTTGTCTTTGTCGTCGGTCTTGATGAAGTGCTCGACCGGTACTCGCTGGATGCGGGTATTGACCCCCAGTTGTGGCACGGCGGGGCGCACATCGACCGTGCCCTTGGCCTCGAAGGTGCCGTTGTACAGGTCACCGCGCAAGGTTTGCAGGGTCAGTAGCCCACCCTGGCCATTGGCTGTCAGGCGGGCGTTGCCGATGGGCAGCTTGTCCAGCGTCAGCGAACCGAAGCTCAGGTCTGCCTGCAGGTCGAGGACGCGCAGACGGTCCACCGGCAGCAGTTTGTCGGTGCTCCAGGCGCCCTGGGTGGGGGCGTCGGGCAGCGGTGTGCTGCCTGCACCGGCCACGGCACTGGCTTCTTGCTGCTGTACCTGGGCCTTGCGCGCAGCAGTGGCGCCCTTGGCCTCTTCGCTTTTGGCCGGCAGGTACCGGTCGGTATCGAAGCTGTCGCCCTTAAGTTGCAGGCGCAGGGCTTGCCTGGCGAAATCTTCGATCGCCACGCGCCCGGTGAAGGTGCTGCTGTCCAGTTTCACCGACAAATCTTCCAGGGCGATGCTGGCAGGCGTGCCCTGCAGGCGCGTGACCAGTTCGAGTTTGCCGAAGGCGGCCGGGTCCTGGGTAGCAGGCAGCGGATGGCCGATACCGTCCAGGAACGTGCGCAGGTCGAACTGCGCAATGGACAGGCCACCACTTAGCTGCGGCGTCTTGTCCAGCTCACGCAGGTTGAGTTCGCCCAGGGCGCGCAGCTGGTTGGCCGACAGTTTCAGGCCGTTCCATGACGCCACGTTGGCGGCCTGGTCGAGCAGCAACTGGCCCTGGGCGGCGAAGGTCACGGTCTTGCCGCCGGTAGGCTCGCCGGAGGTTTCACCCGACAGGCGCATGTCTTCGAAGCTGTAGCGCTTGAGCGCACGGTCCAGGCGCAGCTCGCCGGCCAGTTCGGTGCGCGCCTTGATGTTGGGCTGGCTGGCGCTGATGAATGCGCTGGCCTTGAGTGGAATACTGGCGCCTTCGTGCACCGCGCCAGTGCTGAGCTGAATGCTTTCGGCGTTGTAGCTGACGCCGCTGCGTGCGTCGGTGTACTGCACGCGTGCATTGTTCACGGTCAAGCTGTCGATATCGAGCTTGACCGGTCGGTCTGCGCTGGCGGTGCCGGAGCGCTGATCGCTGTTTTCGGTGCCCTGCGTATCCCCTGGCGCAGGGGTCTTGCCTTCGGCCGACGCGGGCAATGGCTTGCCGAAGTCCTCCCAGTTGCCATGCCCCTGTTCGTCACGGGTCAGGATCAGGTTCAGCCCTTCGACGCGCACATCGCTCATCTGCACCTCGCGGCGCAGCAGCGGCAGTACCCGCACCGACAGGCCCAGCATCTGCAAGTCGGCAAAGGGCGACTTGGGCGCATTCAAGGTGGCGATGCTGGCGTCATGCAGCTCCAGCCCCAGCCATGGGAACAGGCTCCAGCCAATGTCGCCGTTGAGGGTCAGCTCCACATGAGCCTTGTCGCGCGCCAACTGGCGAATCTCGTCTTTGTAGTCGTTGGGATCGAACAGGTGGGTCAGGGCAAAGCCCAGCGCCACGATGATCAGCAACAACCCGAGAAGCCCTAGGCCCAGGATTTTGCCGAACGCTTTCATGGGCGAGTCCTTAACTATCGGAATGTGAATTCAAGCGCGAGAGTATAGCGCCGCAGCGGCCGTCCCTGTTTATTCGCCTGGATATACCGGCCATTTCCTACATGCCAAGCAGATGCTACGGCTTTCGACAGCGGTGATCATGGCAGTTCAGAAAGATCGGCTACAGCGCCTGACCGTTTCAGCCGAACTAAAATGGGCGATATCAGATTGCTTTCATGTGATCGGATACTGCACCCTTGCGCCGCTTTGTCTGCCTCCACAACTTATAAAAAGGATCATCTCCATGAGCCGTACCGTGACGGCGGATGCCCTGGCCAGTGCGCCAGGCTTCCTCTCCAAGGAACGCATCATCGCCCGGCCGGGCTTCAACCGCTGGCTGGTGCCCCCGGCTGCTCTGGCCATTCACCTGTGCATCGGCATGGCCTATGGCTTCTCGGTGTTCTGGCTGCCGTTGTCGCAAGCCTTGGGCATTACGGCGCCGGTGGCATGCGCGCCAGACATGAGCTTCATTGCCCGGTTGTTCAGCGCCGAGTGCGACTGGCCCATTTCGATGCTCAGCTGGATCTACACCCTATTCTTCGTCTTCCTCGGCTGTTCGGCCGCCGTGCTGGGCGGTTGGCTGGAGCACGCCGGCCCGCGCAAGGCCGGGTTGGTCTCGGCGCTGTGCTGGTGTGGCGGCATGCTGATTTCCGCCATCGGGGTGAAGACCCATCAGCTGTGGCTGATGTGGCTGGGTTCCGGTGTGATCGGCGGCATTGGCTTGGGCCTGGGGTACATTTCGCCCGTTTCCACCCTGATCAAGTGGTTCCCGGACAAGCGCGGCATGGCCACCGGCATGGCTATCATGGGCTTCGGCGGCGGAGCCATGGTGGGTGCACCGTTGGCCACGGCGCTGATGGGCCATTTTGGCAACGCGCACGAGGTGGGCGTATGGCAGAGCTTCGTGGTCATGGCCGCGATCTACTTCGTGTTCATGACAGCCGGGGCCCTGGCGTATCGCATCCCGCCCACCGGCTGGAAGCCCGAAGGCTGGAATGCACCGGCCAAGAAGGCGGGCAACGGCATGGTCACCGATCGCCACGTGCACGTCAGCGTAGCCTGGAAAACCCCGCAGTTCGTTTTGGTCTGGCTGGTGTTGTGCCTGAACGTGTCGGCCGGTATCGGCATTCTTGGCATGGCCTCACCGCTGTTGCAGGAAGTGTTCGCTGGCAAGCTGCTGGGCAATGAACTCACTTTCAGCCAGCTCAATGCCGCGCAATTGGCGCAGATTGCCGCCATTGCGGCGGGCTTTACCGGCTTGTTGAGCCTTTTCAACATCGGCGGGCGGTTCTTCTGGGCGTCGTTCTCCGACTATATCGGGCGCAAGAATACCTACTTCGCCTTCTTTGCCTTGGGCGTTGGCCTGTACAGCCTGATCCCGAACATGGGCCACTTGGGCAACGTGGCGCTGTTCGTGGCGGCGTTCTGCATCATCCTGTCGATGTATGGCGGTGGCTTCTCCACGGTACCGGCCTACTTGGCCGACCTGTTCGGTACGCAAATGGTCGGCGCCATCCATGGGCGCCTGTTGACAGCCTGGGCCGCCGCCGGGGTGCTGGGGCCTGTCTTGATCACCTACCTGCGCGAGTATCAGTTGGCGGCTGGCGTCGAGCGTGCGGCAGCGTACGACATGACCCTGTACATCCTCGCTGGCCTGCTGGTGCTGGGCTTCATCTGCAACATGCTGATCCGCCCGGTGGCCGACAAGCACTTCATGACCGATGCGCAACTGGCCGCCGAACGGGCGTTGAGCCACGACAAGGGCGCTGACGGCGCGCGATCCCTCGAATGGAAGGCCGCACCTGGCAGCCTGCCGCTGGTGCTGTTGGCCTGGGCCGTGGTGGTGGTGCCGTTGGCCTGGGGCGTCTGGGTGACCTTGCAGAAGACCGCCGTATTGTTCCACTGACCTAGGCCGGTCGAAGCGTTGTCATGGGGCATTCGCGCCGGGCCCCGTGGCATCGATGCTGTCGGCAAGTGCAACAGGGCCGCGTTCAGTGGCGGCCCTAGAGTTATCGCAAAAGCGGTCATTTCCTCCCGGTTGTATAGACCTGTAGCGGTATCCGACCCCGTCATCACTGGGCTTGCCATATGTCTTGCGCGTTCCAAGCAGCGGCCATCTGCGCCTATAATGCAGCCCTTTTCGCCTAATGATTTTGCGGAGCTGGTGATGGTCGAACGTAAGGCTTCCGTCGAGCGCAATACCCTGGAAACCCAGGTCAAGTGCTCGATCAACCTCGATGGCAGTGGCAAGGCCCGATTCGATATCGGCGTGCCTTTCCTTGAACACATGCTGGACCAGATCGCCCGCCATGGGCTGATCGATCTGGATATCGAGTGCAAGGGCGACCTGCATATCGACGATCACCATACCGTCGAGGACGTCGGTATCACCCTGGGCATGGCGTTCGCCCAGGCCATCGGCGACAAGAAAGGCATCTTCCGCTACGGCCACGCCTATGTGCCGCTGGACGAAGCATTGTCGCGCGTGGTCATCGACTTCTCCGGCCGCCCCGGCCTGCAGATGCATGTGCCTTACACCCGTGCCAGCGTCGGCGGTTTCGACGTCGACCTGTTCCAGGAATTCTTCCAGGGCTTCGTCAACCACGCCCTGGTCACGTTGCACATCGACAACCTGCGGGGGCACAACACCCACCACCAGATCGAGACCGTGTTCAAGGCCTTCGGCCGCGCACTGCGCATGGCTGTTACCCTCGACGAGCGCATGGCCGGGCAGATGCCGTCTACCAAAGGGTGCCTGTAAATGCAGACGGTAGCGGTAATCGACTATGGCATGGGCAACCTGCACTCGGTGGCCAAGGCGCTTGAGCACGTCGGCGCCGGCAAGGTACTGGTCACCAGTGATGCAGCGGTGATCCGCGAAGCGGACCGGGTGGTGTTCCCAGGCGTTGGTGCCATTCGCGACTGCATGGCCGAGATTCGCCGCCTGGGCTTTGACAGCCTGGTGCGTGAAGTGAGCCAGGATCGCCCATTCCTGGGCATCTGCGTAGGCATGCAGGCGCTGCTTGAGCACAGTGAAGAAAACGACGGCGTCGACTGCATTGGCCTGTTCCCGGGCCAGGTGCGCTTGTTCGGCAAAGACCTGCAAGAAGACGGCGAGCATCTGAAAGTGCCGCACATGGGGTGGAACGAAGTCAGCCAGAGCGTCGACCACCCTCTGTGGCACGACATCAGCGACCGGGCGCGTTTCTATTTCGTGCACAGCTACTACATTGCCGCCGGCAAGCCCACCCAAGTGGTTGGCCGTGGCCATTACGGCGTCGATTTCGCCGCGGCGCTGGCCGATGGTTCGCGTTTCGCGGTCCAGTTCCACCCGGAGAAAAGCCATACCCATGGCCTGCAACTGCTGCAGAACTTCGTGGCCTGGGACGGGCGCTGGTAAATGAGCCGTTCGAAGACCAAGGCGCCGATCCTCACGCTGGCCCCCGAGCAGGAGCGTGAAGCGCTCGATACGCTCAAGCGCTTTCTCGAAGACCGTTTCGAGCTGGAACTGGGGTCATTCGAAGTCGCCGAGGTGCTCGAACTGTTCACCCATCACATTGCACCCCATTACTACAACAGGGCGATCGCCGATGTTCAGCTGCACCTCAAGGAGCGGTTCGAGAGCATCGAAAGCGATCTGTGGGCGCTCGAGAAGCCCTGAAACCCCAAGAACGGACAGGTTCCCAAGATGCTGATTATCCCCGCTATCGATCTGAAGGACGGTGCCTGCGTGCGTCTGCGCCAGGGCCGCATGGAAGATTCCACGGTATTTTCCGATGACCCGGTGAGCATGGCCGCCAAGTGGGTTGAGGGCGGCTGCCGTCGCCTGCACCTGGTCGACCTCAACGGTGCCTTCGAAGGCCAGCCGGTCAACGGTGAAGTGGTCACCGCCATCGCCAAGCGCTACCCGACCCTGCCGATCCAGATCGGTGGCGGCATCCGCTCGCTGGAAACCATCGAGCACTACGTCAAGGCTGGCGTCAGCTATGTCATCATCGGCACCAAGGCGGTGAAGCAGCCTGAATTCGTGGCCGAGGCCTGCAAGGTCTTCCCTGGCAAGGTCATCGTCGGCCTGGACGCCAAGGACGGCTTCGTCGCCACCGATGGCTGGGCCGAAGTGAGCACCGTGCAGGTCATCGACCTGGCCAGGCGCTTCGAGGCCGATGGCGTCTCGGCGATCGTCTACACCGACATCGCCAAGGACGGCATGATGCAGGGCTGCAACGTACCGTTCACCAAGGCCCTGGCAGAAGCCACGTCGATTCCGGTGATCGCTTCGGGTGGCATCCACAACCTGGGCGACATCAAGGCGCTGCTCGAAGCCAAGGCGCCTGGCATCATTGGCGCCATCACCGGCCGCGCCATCTACGAGGGCACCCTCGACGTAGCCGAGGCCCAGGCCTTCTGTGACAACTACCCGAGCATTGGCCAGCGCTAAGCGAGCGCGACAAGGGGGCGCCTGTGGCGTCTCCTGTGTTGCCCCACGCTTGCCGCTTGCAGTTGCTTCCCAGGAGCCCTCTCATGGCTTTAGCTAAACGCATCATCCCTTGCCTGGACGTGGACAACGGCCGTGTGGTCAAGGGCGTCAAATTCGAGAACATCCGCGATGCCGGCGATCCGGTGGAGATTGCCCGGCGCTACAACGAGCAGGGTGCGGACGAGATCACCTTCCTCGACATCACGGCCAGCGTCGATGGTCGCGATACCACCCTGCACACCGTCGAGCGCATGGCCAGCCAGGTGTTCATCCCGCTGACCGTGGGGGGTGGGGTGCGCACCGTGCAGGACATCCGCAACCTGCTCAATGCCGGTGCCGACAAGGTATCGATCAACACTGCCGCCGTGTTCAACCCGGACTTCGTGGGCGAGGCCGCAGACCGCTTCGGTTCCCAGTGCATCGTCGTGGCCATCGATGCCAAGCAGGTATCAGGCCCGGGCGAAACCCCGCGCTGGGAAATCTTCACCCATGGCGGGCGCAAGCCGACCGGCCTGGACGCGGTGGAGTGGGCGAAGAAGATGCAAGACCTGGGTGCGGGCGAAATCCTGCTGACCAGCATGGACCAGGATGGCATGAAGAATGGGTTCGACCTGGGCGTGACCCGTGCCATCAGCGATGCGTTGAGCATCCCGGTGATCGCCTCGGGCGGGGTGGGTAACCTTCAGCACCTGGCCGATGGCATCTTGCAAGGGCATGCCAGTGCCGTGTTGGCTGCCAGCATTTTCCATTTTGGGGAGTACACGGTGCCTGAGGCCAAGGCCTATATGGCAGCGCGCGGAATAGTCGTTCGCTGACCCGAAAAAAAGGGGCTGCCAGGCAGCCCCTTTGGTGATCAGCCCTGCTTCACTTCACGCATGGGCTTGCCTTTGACCGGCGCGTCGTTGGCCACGTAGTACTTGGCGGTGCTGCGCGGCAACGGCTTGCGACCACGGATCTTGTCCGAGATTTTCTCGGCAATCATGATGGTGGTGGCGTTGAGGTTGCCGGTGATGATGATCGGCATGATCGACGCATCCACTACACGCAGGCCCTGCATGCCATGCACGCGGCCTTCGCCATCGACCACCGCCATGTCGTCGGTGCCCATCTTGCACGAGCACGATGGGTGGTAGGCGGTTTCGGCGTGCTCACGGATGAATTTGTCCAGCTCTTCATCGGTTTGCACGTGCGCACCTGGGCTGATTTCGCGACCACGGTACGGGTCCAGCGCTGGCTGGGCCATGATTTCGCGGGTCAGGCGAATACCGTCACGGAATTCTTCCCAATCCTGCTCGGTGGCCATGTAGTTGAACAGGATGCTTGGGTGCTGGCGTGGGTCCTTGGACTTGACCTGGACGCGGCCGCGGCTAGGCGAGCGCATCGAGCCCATGTGCGCCTGGAAGCCATGTTCCTTGACGCCCTTGGAGCCGTTGTAGTTGATGGCCACCGGCAGGAAGTGGTACTGGATGTTCGGCCATTTGAATTCAGGGCGCGAGCGAATGAAACCGCCGGCCTCGAACTGGTTGCTGGCCCCGATGCCGGTACCGTTGAACAGCCACTCGGCGCCGATGGCCGGCTGGTTCCACCACAGCAGCGACGGGTACAGCGAGACGGGCTGGGTGCACGCGTACTGAAGGTACAGTTCCAGGTGATCCTGCAGGTTTTCGCCAACGCCTGGCAGGTCGTGAACGACCGGGATGTCCAGGCTTTCGAGCAGGGCGCGCGGGCCCACGCCGGAGCGCTGCAGCAGTTGCGGCGTGGCGATGGCGCCGGAGCTGACGATCACTTCCTTGCGGGCACGTGCTTCGACGCGCTCTTCGCTGTCGCCCACCAGGTAGCTCACACCGATGGCGCGCTTACCGTCGAACAGTACGCGGTCGCTCAGGGCGTGGGTCACGATGGTCAGGTTGGGGCGTTTCTTGGCCTGGTCCAGGTAACCGCGGGCAGTGCTGGAGCGGCGGCCATTCTTGGTCACCGAACGGTCCATCGGGCCGAAGCCTTCCTGCTGGTAGCCGTTGAGGTCTTCGGTGCGTGGGTAGCCGGCCTGTACGCCAGCCTCGACCATGGCGTTGAACAGCGGGTTGTTGCCAGCCTTGGGCGTGGCCACGCTCAACGGGCCGTCACCACCGTGGTAGTCGTTAGGGCCGATGTCGCGGGTTTCGGCCTTGCGGAAGTACGGCAGGCAGTCCAGGTAGGTCCAGTCTTCCAGGCCTGGCAGCTCAGCCCAGCCATCGAAGTCCAGGGCGTTGCCGCGGATGTAGCACATGCCGTTGATCAGTGAGGAGCCACCCAGGCCCTTGCCACGGCCACATTCCATGCGGCGGCCGTTCATGTGCGGCTCCGGGTCGGTCTCGTAGGCCCAGTTGTAGCGGCGGCCTTGCAGCGGGAAGGCCAGGGCAGCTGGCATCTGGGTACGGAAGTCGAAGCGATAGTCAGGGCCGCCGGCTTCGAGCAGCAGCACGGTGGTGCCTGCGTCTTCGGTAAGGCGAGTAGCCAGGGTGTTACCGGCAGAGCCGGCACCAACGATGATGTAATCGTATTCCATGGGGAAGCTTCCTCCGGAAGCAGTTGCGCGTCTGGTGCTGCACCTGGTGCAGCCTGGCCTGACGCGCAAATGGATGAGTGCTGCAAGGGCCGGTCGGTCAACGACCAGCGCTGTCCTGCAGCATGGGCTGGCGTGCTACGGCCGGTCAGAAGACCGAGGCGTAGTCGCCCAGCTCGACCTGTACCGACTTGATGCGGGTGTATTGGGCCAGCGAGCTGATGCCGTTCTCGCGGCCAACGCCCGATTGCTTGTAGCCGCCCACCGGCATTTCGGCTGCCGACTCGCCCCAGGCGTTGATCCAGCAAATGCCCGCTTCGAGCTGGTGGATGATGCGGTGGGCACGGTTCAGGTCGTTGGTGCACACACCGGCAGCCAGGCCGTATTCGGTGTCGTTGGCGCGGCGGATCACTTCTTCCTCGGTCTCGTAGCTGAGGATGCTCATGACCGGGCCGAAGATCTCTTCCTTGACGATGGTCATGTCGTCGCGGCAGTCGGTGAACACGGTCGGGGCCACGAAGGCACCCTTGCCGAAGTCGCCTTCGGTCAGGCGCTCGCCGCCACACAGTACGCGGGCACCTTCTTCCTTGCCCTTGGCGATGTAGCCCAGCACGCTTTCCATGTGCTGGAAGCTGACCAGCGGGCCGAAGTTGGTGTTTTCATCTTCGGGGTTGCCGGCACGGATACGCGCTACGCGCTCGAGAATCTTGGCTTCGAAGGCGGCCTTGTGCTCGGCTGGGATGAACACGCGGGTACCGTTGGTGCACACCTGGCCCGAGCTGTAGAAGTTGGCCATCATGGCGATGTCGGCGGCCTTGTCCAGGTCGGCGTCGGCGCAGATGATCAGCGGCGACTTGCCGCCCAGCTCCATGGTTACTTCCTTGAGCGAGGAGCTCGAGGCGCTGGCCATGACCTTCTTGCCGGTGGTGGTGCCGCCGGTGAAGGAGATCTTCTCGATGCGCGGGTGCTCGGTCAGCCAGCTGCCCACTTCGCGGCCGCTGCCGGTCAGTACGTTGAACACGCCGTCCGGCAGGCCGGCTTCGGTGTAGATCTCGGCCAGCTTGAGGGTGGTCAGCGAGGTGACTTCCGACGGCTTGAAGATCATCGCGTTGCCGGCAGCCAGGGCCGGTGCGGATTTCCACAGGGCGATCTGGATCGGGTAGTTCCAGGCGCCGATACCGGCAGTCACGCCCAGCGGTTCGCGACGGGTGTAGACGAAGGACGATTCGCGCAGCGGAATCTGCTCGCCTTCGATGGCGGGTACCAGGCCTGCGTAATATTCCAGCACGTCAGCGCCGGTGACAATGTCGACGTAGCGGGTTTCGGAGTAGGACTTGCCGGTGTCCAGGGTTTCCAGCAAGGCCAGCTCGTCGTTGCGTTCGCGCAGGATGTCCACGGCGCGGCGCAGGATGCGCGAGCGCTGCATGGCAGTCATGGCCGCCCACACTTTCTGGCCGCGCTCGGCGCTTTCGACAGCCTTCTCGACGTCAGCCTCGGTGGCGCGTTGCACGTGGGCAAGCACTTCGCCGGTAGCCGGGTTGATGGCTTCGAAGGTGGCATCGGTACCAGCGTCGACGTAACCGCCATCGATGTAGAGTTTTTGCGTTCCGAAACGGGCCATAGTGTCCTCGCAAGTGCAATGTGTGAGTAGGCCGGGCGTCACGCTCCTGCCGTGCTGGCAGAGGCCGTGTGCCGTTTTTCAGCAGCAGGGTCAGTGCCCAGTGTGTGCTGCTTGGCCAGTTGTAGATCCATGTATTCGTAAGCGATCCGTATCGCCTGGTCGGTGTCGAAGGCATCCCCCGACAAGGCTCCACGCAGCCACAGGCCGTCGATCAGAGCCGCCAGCCCGCGGGCTGCCTTGCGTGCATGGTAAAGCGGCAGCACGCGGCGAAACTGGCAACACAGGTTAGAGTACAAACGGTGGTCATTGATCCGTTGCAACCTGTGCAGATCGGGCTGGTGCATGCTGGAGGCCCAAAAGGCCAACCAGGTTTTCATCGCCGGGCCATTCACCTGGCTGGCATCGAAGTTGCCCTCGATTATCACTTTCAGGTGGGCGCGCGGCGCATCGTCCGTCAACGCCTGGCGGCGTGCTCGCACGCCTTCGTTGAGCATGCTCATGATGTAGCCCATCGTCGCTGCGATCAGGCCGTTCTTGTCCCGAAAGTAGTGACTGATGATGCCGTTCGACACGCCGGCCAAACGGGCAATGAGCGCAATGCTGGCGTCCCCCAGACCGACCTGATCGACCGCTTGTAACGTGGCTTCGATCAACTGCTGACGGCGGATGGGTTGCATACCGACCTTGGGCATCTTGCTTTCTCCTCAGGTCTGCGAGCAGACGACCAGCGTCTGACTCGGCGAAGACCAGTCTATTTTGTTTTGATTGAACGTTCAATCAATAAAGAATAAGCTCTGCGACAATTTGTGCCATTGACAGCCCATGTGACGGCTCCAGCGGCATCGATTGAAACCTTAGGAAATCGCGCAAACCCAGGGCCGGCAAGGCTTGTAACGGGGGCGATCGATAAAGGACGCAGACGCCGTCGCAGCGTGGAAGACCTGCGACATGCCTCAGGATCGGGCGATATCCCTGTGACCAATGCGCGCACTTTCAACCGTGCGCAGCGTTTTGAAGCGGTGGTAACGGCGTATGTGTTGCAGCGGATCGGTTCGAAACCGCGATTTCCAGGGTGCTTTTATAACACCTGATGCAGTGGGGGTATTCCACCAAATGCTCAGGAAGACCGATTAGCCTCCACTGCCGTTCTGCCCGGAGCCTTCTTGCAATGAGTTCTGCCTCACTAACCAAACCCCCCGCCGAGAGGGTACGGGTCAACCGCGTGGTGTTCTACACCTCGGCGCTGATGATCCTCGTTCTGACTGCCTTGCTTATCGCTGTTCCTGAAACTGCCGGCCGCGTATTGGGCGTCGCCCAGCAGTGGCTGACGCGCAGTTTCGGCTGGTACTACATGCTGGTGATCTGCGGCTACTTGCTGTTCGTCATCTACCTGGCGTTTTCCGACTACGGCAAGCTCAAGCTGGGCGGCAAGGAAGACCAGCCTGACTTCAGCTATGGCGCCTGGGCCGGCATGCTGTTCTCGTCGGGCATCGGTATCTCGCTGTTGTACTTCGGCGCATCCGAGCCGCTGGATCACTACTTCAATCCGCCCGAAGGCACGCCGGCCAGCCTGGAAGCGGCGCGTCAGGGCCTGCAGCTCACGTTCCTGCACTGGGGCCTGCACGGCTGGGCGATCTACGCCCTGGTGGGCCTGGCCGTGGGTTATTTCGCCTACCGTCACAACCAGCCGCTGGCACTGCGCTCGGCACTTTATCCACTGGTGGGCGAGCGCTGGGTCAAGGGCGCTGCCGGCAACGCTGTGGATATCTTCGGCATGTTCGTGACCCTGCTGGGCCTGGTCACCAACCTTGGGATCGGCTCGATGCAGGTCGCGTCGGGGCTTGAATACCTGTTCGGCATGGACCACAGCAAGACCAACCTGCTGGTGGTGATTCTGGTAATGGCTGGTGTTGCCACAGTGGCAGCGGTCTCGGGCGTGGAAAACGGCATCCGCCGCCTGTCCAACCTGAACATCGCGCTGTTCAGTGGCCTGCTGATCTTTGTCCTGCTGGGCGGCGAAACCCTGCACCTGCTCAACGGCTTCGTGCAGAACGTGGGCGACTACCTCAACGGCATCGTGCTGAAAACCTTTGACCTGTATGTGTATGAGGGTGAGGCGGGCAAGTCCGAACGCTGGTTGGGCCTGTGGACGGTGTTCTATTGGGCCTGGTGGATTTCCTGGGGCCCGTTCGTAGGCATGTTCATTGCCCGGATCTCCAAGGGCCGTACCGTGCGCCAGTTGGTCAGCGGTGTGCTGTTGATCCCGCTGGGCTTCACCCTGGCGTGGCTGTCGATCTTCGGCAATACCGCCCTGGACCTGGTGATCAACCATGGCGCCGTGGAACTGGGCAAGACCGCCCTCGAGCAGCCGTCCATGTCGATCTACCAACTGCTGGAATACTTCCCGGCAGCTAAGATCGTGATCGGTGTGGCCGTGTTTGTTGGCTTTGTGCTGTTCCTGACCCCAGCGGACTCCGGCGCAGTCATGATGGCCAACCTGTCGTGCAAAGGTGGCAAGGTCGACGAGGACGCCCCGCACTGGATGGTGGTGTTCTGGTCGGTGATCATCACGCTGGTCACCATCGGCTTGTTATTCGCCGGCAACTTCGAAGCCATGCAGACCATGGTGGTGCTGGCAGGCCTGCCGTTCTCGGTGGTGCTGGTGCTGTTCATGTTCGGCTTGTACAAGGCCATGCGGCAGGACGTGGCCATGGAGCAGGAGCGGGCCGAACTGGCCGCACGTGGCCGTCGAGGCTTCAGTGAGCGCCTGACTCAACTCGAACTGCAACCGACCCAGGCGGTGGTGCAGCGCTTCATGGACAAGCAGGTAAGCCCTGCGCTGAAGGATGCAGCGGCCCAGTTGCAAACCCAGGGCTTCGACGTCGAGACCCGGGTCGGCCAGTCGCGCAACATGATGGGCCTGCGAGTGATGATGGAAGAAGGCAACCCCTTCGTCTATGAAGTCAGCCTCGATGGTTACATGGCTGCACCGACAGAAGCCCCGGCCGAGGGTGAGCCCGAGGTACGGCAACGCTTCTACCGCGCCGAAGTGTATTTGCACGACGGTAGCCAAGAGTATGACCTGATGGGCTTTGCGCCTGAACAAATCGTGCGCGATGTGCTGGATCAGTTCGAGAGCCACCGCCAGGTGTTGGGGCGGGTCTACAGCTGACGCACGACCTGGCCTAGCAATATGTACGGCCAATGACCACACGTGCGTGGCTACGGTGGGTCTCCCGATTCAAGGAGGCCCACCATGCCCACCGCTCGAGCCGCTTCATACGACTTCAAAGCCCAGGTCAACGCGCAGTTTTCTGGTCGGCCTACCTTACGGCAGGTAGCCAGCCTGCAAATCATGGGCTTGCTGATCGAGCACTACCCCCTGATTGCCGTTCATCGCCCACGCTCAAGGATGCCAACCAGCTGAGCCTGGTCAGGGCGAACCCCGATGGGCACCAACGACCCTTCCACTCGTAGACGAGATACTCAAGGCCAAGCTGCACAACCGGGTGCTGGACTTCACGCCAGTGGCCAACATCAATCAGTATCTGCTGCTCAGCGGCAAACACTTCTTTGCCATCCCCGACCCGTTCGAGACTGCCGAGGGCGATCAAATCGATCTCGTGGCTCTGCAACCTGCCTTCGAAGACCTGCTGCTTTTACTGGACGACTATTTCAACGCGGCACAGGTCAAGTACTGGCGTGCTGTCGGCAGTATGGGCGTCAGCCGCGATCGCTGGCTGCAGCTGGTCATGATAACGGCGCTGCTGCACAACCTGTCGCTTCACGGCTTGAGCGCTCGGTAGCAGGCTTGTCTGCGTGGACTCTTGGGCAGCCCCAGTGAGCGGCCGACTGTGTTCATGGTGGAGATGGTACGTCCCTATCAGAACAGCAGCGTTAGCCGTTTCCTGCCAGATCTCATCGTACAGGGACAGTGGGACGAGGGTGAGGCAGTGCTGTGGTGCAAGCCGTCCGGCGTGGTGTGGACGTTCGACACGCTGGATGAATTTGCGCAGGCCCTACAGCAGGAGTATCCCGCCCTTGTGGACGAGCAAGGGATGGTATGGCATCGGCATGAGCTTGGAGGAGAACCTTTTGCGCACCGCCATCAGCCACCGTGAAGATCAGCTGATCATGGATTGGTTGACGGTCGACTACCCCAAGCAGCTTGTCTGGCGATTGGATATCGGCGCCACTTACCCGGCATATGTGGTCACCCATCTCGACGACGCGCAGCGTCAGCCTGAGCGGGTCAGACGCTTCGCAGGAGAATGGCGAAGCGCATTACTGCACAGCGCCTTGCAGGCAAAATTGAGGGGACAGTTAAGCGAAATCGGTCTTCAGGCTATTTCCGATTATTGCGGCGGCAGGGTGGACGCAATGCAACCGGCCAGCACACTGATGCCGTTCGCATTGCGACGTGCACCGGACAGTGAGCAATACGATCAGGTACATGGCATGTATGTTCTGGTCAATCAGACGCCTGGAACAGTTGTGCTGTACAGGCCCCTTTAAGGTAGTAGGGCCGTGCTGGAGTTCACAAGCACAGACGCCTTGATGGATGAGGTGCGCAACAACGTTGAGCTGCAGGCCAGCATTCTTGACTGGCTAACGCCTGAAGCTCGCCCGGTTTACGACCACGGCGGATTCAGCGAGCCCCATCTGGGGCACTCGATTATCGATACCTCGATCTTGCCCGGGCGTGTTGCGCCTGCTCAGTTCTGGGCCAAACCCTGGCTAAATGATGTCGACCTTCAGTTGTACAGAGCCAACCGCGATTTGCTGGTCGATCTGGCCGAACGCAGCTCGGTCGCCAACGCAGAAAGCCAGTGGGCGGTTCTCACTCAAGGTGCCTGGTTGCTGTTCGACGTAGCTTCCATATTGGTGAGTGGCCCCATCGGTGCTGTAGCCTGGATGGTCCAAGCGCTCAATGCCGCGGCAGCTGACGAAAGAGCCATCCGTGAGGGTACGGCGTTCGAGCGCTCGGCTGCCGTGGTGGACATCGTGCTCAACCTGGTGATGGCGCTGGGGCACGTGCTCGGGCCGAAAATGGCCCCCAAGCCGGTAGAACTGCCTGATGCCATACGCCCTTCAACGATGGCTCCCGGGTCGACCCTCCCAGTGCTAGCCGATGCCGATGTGCCGAGGCAAGGCAAGGCAAGGCAAGGCAAAGTCTACCTTCCTGGGCCAGTCACCAAGGCGCAGGCGATCATGGATTTCTCCTTCTCAGGTGGGGAAGGGTTCAATGCCTTGCCGGCCGAAATGCGCAGCAAGGTCTTGGGTTTGCGCGTGCAGATCGATCTGGAACAGCACTCGCCGGCTTCCAGCGGGGAGGCCGCAGGTTTATACACGGTCGATGGGCAACGCTACGCAAAGATGCTGATGGGCACCTTTGCTGTATCGGTCGATGCCGAAGGCGTGCGCATCATCGATGCGCAGGGCAAGCCTGGCCCATGGTTGAAGCGTGTGGGCGGGGCATGGCGTATCCACTCGGGCCAACGCTTGCGAGGCGGGATGCCCAAGAGTCGTCTTCAGCTCATACGCGAAGAGAACATGCGCCGCGAAGAGAGCATGCGTGAAGAGGTGAGCGTTTGACGCGTGCGCGCGAAGCATTGGCCGCAGCCTATGAACGACATGCTTCTAAAGTAGATAAGACCACCGAAAAACTTGAGGAACTTGAGCGAGTCGAAACGCCTGATACACAGCAACTGGAAATGATCAGTTTACTGCGCCAAGTCAGAAGGGGGGCAGCGCCAGTATGTGTGCAAAGACCTCGACGCGCTCATAAAACACGACAGCGAGCACGACGCTCTGCTCATGTCGGGCGGCTCGGTAAGACCTTCCAGTGAGCTCGTCTCGACCACGGTAACTTATCAGCGCAGTACCATCCGACGTGGCCTACTGGCGACCTGCGAGACGTATTACAACTTGCTGGCGGTCATGATCAATGAAGAGTCCATAGACGCACAGCTTGATGAAATCTTAGTCCTACCTACCACTGAGGAGGAGCAGCAACGCTACAAGCGATTGACTGCCTCGCTCGAGCGCGTGACGCAGTGGGCCAAAGATATGCTGGCCTTGGCCGCAAAACTTGATCCTCTACTTGAGAGCACCCGAGCTGACAATGACATTGTGTTCCAGGATGCTGATGGCAAGATCGAAAACGAGCATCTTGAACTGACCAGAATTATTCAACAGCGCCAATTGAACGCCGTTGATCTTGAGTTTCGACTGCTTGAAGACCTCGGCGAATTGTCAATTGATCGTCTTCGGGGTGCCTCCGAAGAGCAGATCAACGAGTACAACGAAATGCTGGTTGGAAAGGCACTCAAGAGTGCGGGCAGCGCCCACGGTGACTTGGCTGGCAGCAGCTTGTCTGTCGAGGAGCGAGTCGCTGTGCTCAATGACGTGATTGATGCGTACGAGGAGACCATTGGCAAGGCGCAAATCTAGCCAGCTCCCAGCCTGAAGCTATCCGACTCGACAAGCTCCAACAGTACCTCGACGAGCTACGCCGGTTGAAGCTGTTGGCCAGCGAGGAAATGCAGGCCAATATTCGTGAGGTCGAGCAGACCGAGGCCTTTGCACCACGCACGCCCGTCTATGCTCCACGCGGCGGTGTGCGTCGAATGGTCAGAACCAAGCAGGGACGTAACGTAGTCGGTGTCGAGACCGTCGACGACGCAGGTCTCCCTGTACTGCAGCAAGTGGACAGTCATGCGAAGGTGTTGAGAACCTTCCGCCGGCAGGATAGCCAGTGGCAAGAGGTCGAACCGCCAGGCACTGCTGAACAGCCGCCAAGCTCTGCCATCAAGGTAAGCGAGTTGCGTCGACAAGCGCAAAAGCTGATCAATAACGTTGATGCCACGGTTGCGATGGCAAGGAAATTCTTCGCCAAGAATGAGCCATTGGGATTGGCCACGATTGTCGACGAACACGTCAAAGACCTCAAAGCCAACCTGGCGTTGTTGCCTCGAACTGATGCTGAAAGTGCGTTGAGAGGGCGAATCGAGCATGCAATCACTGAGCTTGACGACCATCGTCAGAAGCTGCTCAAGACCTATTATTTGACCTGTAAAACCCCTGCCATGAACGCGCTCAAATTCCTTTACGAACTGGGTGAGATTACCGTTAGCCGAGCAGATCGCAGAGTGCCGTTGGGAACAAATGACTATTTGGATACCTACGAGATCAAACGGGTATCAGGCAGGCCTATCTGGGAGGCTCACTTTCATTATCCTGCCGTGGACACGGCAGATCAGGACTTTTCTCGTGGGCATCTGAAATTGTGGGAGCAGCGCAGGCTTGGGCATCAAGCTGTGTTGCGGGCCGCAAAGAAACAGCAAGTGCTCTCCATCTACCGTGGCCAGCTACGTAAGGGCGATGTGGAGGGCATCATTCCATTCGGGTAACGATGCTGCTGTAGCCGGTGCTCTGCTCGCTGCCAGGTGGCAGGGTCTAGACTCACCGACGTACCTGCACTGGCATGAGGGCACGTGGGCAACCTACTTCGCGGGCACCCTGCGCGATGCCCGCTCAACGGTTGCTGTAGCGGCCTTGCTTGCCATGGGCGGGCATGGCCAGGTTGCTTCGTTCGGCAATCATCTGCTGTAGGTTGATCAGCTTCACACCCTGTCGCGTGAGGTTTGGCAGCTCGCGCTCCAGCACTTCGAGGGTCTGTGGATACGGGTGGCCAATCAGCACTGCCGAGCCCTGCTTGCGTGCCAGGGCGATGCCTTGGTGCAGTTGGTGCGTAATTGCCTCCGGCGTGCGGTCATCATCCAGAAATACATCCCTGGAGACATTCGCCGTGCCCTGTGCCTGGGCTTGTGCCGCGGCCACGGTCGCAGCGCTGGTGCGGCTGTCGACGAAGAACAGGTCGCGGCGCTGTAGCTCACCCATCAACCAGGTCATGGCGTCGCGTTGTGCCGTCATGCGGCTGCCCATGTGGTTGTTCACGCCAGCGGCATAAGGCACCTTGGCCAGGGCCGCATCAAGACGCCTGGCAAGCTCGTCTTGCGGCACGCCGGGGTGCCAGGCATAGGGCCCGGTGGCCGGGTCCATGGGCATGTGCAGGATGACGGTTTTACCCGCCTTATGCGCCTGGCGGGCGAAATCGGTGGCATGCGGGGTGTCGGGCATGATGGCCATGGTCACCGGCCCCGGCAGCGCCAAGGTTCGACTGTCGCGTTCGGGGCTTTGGCCGAGGTCATCGATGATGATGCTCATGTAGGCCTGGCTGGTGGGCGCCGCGTGCGCCACGCCCGCCATCAGCCCGATCAGCAGATACAGCAAATAACGCATGGGTGGCTCAGCTGCCTTTGGTGATGTTCAGGCCCTTGAGCAGGCTCAGGGCCTGGCTCAGCTGGAAGTCGTTGTCCTGCGGCCGCTCCTTGCGCTTGCTGCTGCCGGTGGGACGGTCGGCGCCCCCATTGCCGTTGCCCAGGTGCCCCTGCAGGTCGGCTTCCTTGAAGTTGTCGTTGTCCGCTTCGGCCGTAAGCTTGGCCTGGCGGACCTCGATGTCCGGCACGATACCCTGGGCCTGGATGGAGCGACCGTTGGGGGTGAAGTACAGGGCAGTGGTCAGCTTCAGGGCACGGTCGTTGGCCAGGGGCAGCACGGTCTGGACCGAGCCCTTGCCAAAACTGTCGGTGCCCATCAGCACGCCGCGCTTCTGGTCTTGCAAGGCGCCCGCGACGATTT
The DNA here is from genome assembly GCF_043104335.1 of Pseudomonas sp. WSY_20. Taxonomy (NCBI): domain Bacteria; kingdom Pseudomonadati; phylum Pseudomonadota; class Gammaproteobacteria; order Pseudomonadales; family Pseudomonadaceae; genus Pseudomonas; species Pseudomonas sp. WSY_20. The sequence continues at coordinate 62,826 of NZ_JBICKP010000030.1, read as the reverse complement.
CCGAGGCCGAGGCGCTGCCGCCGTTGATCAGCACCACCAGTGGCACACCTTCGCTGGCATCGGCAGGGTCAGCCGAGAAGCGCAGCTCGGAATTGGCGATCCGCCCTTTGGTGTACACGATCAGGCCCTTGGTCAAGAAGTGGTCAGCCACTTCCACCGCCGACTGCAACACGCCCCCCGGGTTGTTGCGCAGGTCCAGGATCACGCCACGCAGCTTCTTGCCGTTGTCCTTGCGCAGCTTGGCCAAGGCCTTGCCCACTTCGTCGCCGGTCTTGACCTGGAACTGGGTGATGCGGATATAGCCGTAATCGTTCTCGAGCAGTTGGCTCTTGACGCTTTTAACCTGAATGACTGCACGAGCAAGGGTCACATCGAACGGCGTACCCCCATCGCGCACCAACGTCAGGGTGATCTTGTCGCCCACTTTGCCGCGCATCTTGTCCACGGCCTCGGTCATGGTCTGGCCGCGGGTCGGTGCGCCGTTGATCTTCACGATCAAGTCGCCCGCCTGCACGCCGGCCTTGGACGCTGGGGTGTCATCAATGGGCGAGACCACCTTGATGAAACCGTCTTCCTGGCCGACTTCGATGCCCAGGCCGCCAAACTCACCGCTGGTACTTTCCTGAAGCTCTTGAAAGTCTTCAGGGCCCAGGTAGGCCGAGTGAGGATCGAGGTTGCTGAGCATGCCTTTGATGGCGTTTTCCAGCAGGGTCTTGTCATCGACAGGCTCGACGTAAGCTGCCTTGATACGGTCCATGACCTCGGCGAAGGTGCGCAGCTCTTCAAGCGGCAGCGGCGCTTTGGCAGTGACCTCGGTGACGGGCACGGCAGCCGCCTTGGCAGGCTCTGCAGCAATGGCCAGGGGTGCGCCGACCGCCAGGGCGATGGACAGGGCCAGCTGGGTAAGACGGGGCGAGTGCAGCATGTCGAACGAACTCCTGATCCTGTAGACGCTCCCTTCGGAGCATGGGCACAGCACACGCTGCGCCACATAAGTTTGACTAGCCGCGGCACCACTGGGAGGGGTCGGAAGGCCGGCCCTGCTGGCGGATGGCGAAATACAGACCGGCAGCCTCCTGGCCACCGCTATCGCCGACTGTCGAAATGGCTTCGCCCGCCTTGACGACGTCACCGGCGCTCTTGAGCAGGCTCTGGTTGTGGCCATACAGGCTCAGGTAACCATTGCCGTGGTCGAGAATGACCAGAAGACCGGCGCCACGCAACCAGTCGGCGAACACCACACGGCCTCCATGGACAGCCCGCACCTGAGTACCGGGGTTGGCACTGATCATCACCCCGTCCCACTTGGCGCGTGAATCACCGCCACGGGCATCCCCGAAGCGTGCCAGCAATCGACCATTGACGGGCCATGGAAGTTTTCCACGGGAAGCAGAAAATGCGCCGCCATAACTGGCACCGTCGCTCGAAACCATGGGCCCGAGGGTCGCACGGGCCTTGCGCGGTGGCTCGGCTGGCTCGGGCGCCTTGTCACGGGCTGCGGCGGCGAGTGCCTCTTGCTGGCGGCGTTTTTCCGCCTCCTGCTGAGCCAGCAGTGCGCGTTGGCGTGCCTGCTCGGCTTCACGCGCCTGGCGGGCCAGGGTTTCCTCGATGGTCTTGAGTACCTTGGAAAGATCGGCCTGGTCCTGCTCGCGGGCGCGCAGCTTCTGGTCGCGGTCCTTCACATCGCCGTTGAGCTTGGCCAGCACCTCGCGGCGCTTACCCCGTTCGACTTCCAATGCCTGGCGGCGGGTGTCGAGGTCGGCGCGCTGGGCCAGCAACTGCGCTTGCTGGCTGCCGATGTCACGTTCGACACCGGCCAATTGGCGCAGGGTGTCATTGAAGGCGCGCAGTTGCTCCAGGCGCGCCTTGCTGAGGTAATCGTAGTAGGTGAGCGTTCGCGCGAATTTTTCGGGGTTCTGCTGGTTGAGCAGCAGCTTGAGGTATTCCTCACGGCCGTTCTGATAGGCCGAACGGGCCTGGATGGCAATCAGCCGCTGTTGTTCAACGCGGGCGCTCTGGAGTTTTTTTTTCTCGGTATCAAGGCGCTCCAGCTCGCCCTCGGTCTTTTTTAGTTGCTGCTGCAGGGCCTCCACCTGCTTCTCCAGGTTGCCGATGTCGGTTTCGGTGGCCTTCAGGTCTTTCTGCACGCCGGCCTTTTCTTCCTGGAGCTTGCCCAAGGTTTTCTTGAGCTCGGCGATGTCCTGGCGGGTGGCGTCCAGTTGCTGCTGGGTCTGTGCGCGCTCGTCGGCGAACGCCGGGGTGAGCAGGCAAGACAAGGCGAGAAGGATCAGGGCGCGAAGCATGGGTTTGGCATACCGGGGATGGAGACTGGCCTAGTATGAATGAGCGGCAGGCTGCACGCTACACGCCACAGGAAAGGGCCGCGAACTGGCCCGTGCTTCTTGTGGCGTGTGGCATGACTGTCAGGCGTCGATCAGGATGGACGTGCCTGTCATCTCGGCAGGCTTCTCCAGCCCCAGCAGCTTGAGCATGGTCGGTGCCACGTCTGCCAGCACTCCGCCTTCGCGGACCTTGAGGTTGCGCTTGCCTACATAGATGAACGGCACCGGCTCGGTGGTGTGTGCGGTGTGCGCCTGGCCGGTGGATTCGTCTTCCATTTGCTCGACGTTGCCATGGTCAGCCGTGATCAGTGCTTCGCCACCGACCTTGTCCAGCGCCGCGACGATGCGGCCCATGCAGCCATCCAGGGCCTCGACGGCCTTGACTGCGGCATCGAACACACCGGTATGGCCAACCATGTCGCCGTTCGCGTAGTTCACCACGATCACGTCATGACGCTGCTGCTCGATGGCTTCGACGATGCGGTCGGTGACTTCGGGCGCGCTCATTTCCGGCTGCAGGTCATAAGTAGCGACCTTGGGCGATGGAATGAGGATGCGCTCTTCGCCTTCGAATGGTTCTTCGCGCCCGCCCGAGAAGAAGAAGGTGACATGTGCGTACTTTTCGGTCTCGGCGATGCGCAGCTGGGTCTTGCCATTGTTCGCCAGGTATTCGCCCAGCACGTTGTGCAGGCTGGCCGGCGCGAAGGCGGCCGGCGCCGGGATCTTGGCCGAATACTGGGTCAGGCCGATGAACGCCGCCACTTTCGGCAGACGCGCGCGCGGGAATTCGTTGAAGTCCGGCTCGACGAACACGCGCGACAGCTCGCGGGCGCGGTCGGCGCGGAAGTTCATGAAAATCACTGCATCGCCGTCTTCGACCTTGACGGGCTCGCCGATGCGCGTGGCCTTGACGAACTCATCACTCTCATCGCGGGCGTAGGCTGCTTCGAGACCGGCCAGGGCAGTGTCGGCGGTGTATTGCGCGTCACTGTCTACGATCAGGTTGTAAGCGGCGCTCACCCGGTCCCAGCGGTTGTCGCGGTCCATGGCAAAATAGCGGCCGATGAGACTGGCGATGCGGCCTTTGCCCAACCGGGCGAACGTGGCATCGAGCAGTTCGATGGAGGACTGGGCGCTGCGCGGCGGGGTGTCGCGGCCATCGAGGAAGGCGTGCAGGTAGATTTTTTCGGCCCCACGCTGCGCAGCCAGCTCAGCCATGGCAACGAGGTGGTCCTGGTGGCTGTGAACGCCACCGTCGGACAGCAGGCCGAGAATGTGCACGGCCTTGCCAGCGCCCGCCGCCGCATCGACCGCACCGGTGAGCACCGGGTTGGTGAAGAACTCGCCGTCACGGATGGCCTTGGTGACGCGGGTGAAGTCCTGGTAAACAACGCGCCCGGCGCCCAGGTTCATGTGGCCGACCTCGGAGTTGCCCATCTGGCCATCCGGCAGGCCGACATCCATGCCCGAACCGGAAATCAGGCCGTGCGGCTGGGTAGCCTGCAAGCGGTCGTACACCGGCGTGTTGGCGGCGTGGATGGCGTTGTACTCAGGGCTTTCGCTGTAACCGAAGCCGTCCAGGATGATCAGGACCAGGGGTTTGGGCGTGCTCGTCATCAATCAAACTCACGGTTGTTCAAAGATGATAAAGACACGCATTTTAGGGCAAATGCGCCGGTGTGGGCGAATAATCGTCCTCAAGCCCGACCGGCGCACCCTCACGGCATTGTGTAACGGCACTTGCTTCGCGGCCCGGTCAGGCTTTGGTGGCACCGGGCTGGTGTGTATACTGGCCGGCATTTTCAATCGCGTGGAACACCCCAGATGGTTGCTAACCTGATTCAATTCGCGACAAACCACTACCTCCTGGTGGCGATCTTCGTCGTTCTGCTGGCGGCATTGCTGGTCAACGAAATCCGCCGTGGCGGGCAGAGCCTGAGCAATGGGCAACTCACCGCCCTGGTCAACGCCGACAAAGGCCTGGTAATCGATATTCGCCCGGCCAAGGAATATGCTGCCGGTCACATCGTCGGTGCGCTCAGCATCCCCCAGGACAAGCTGGCCACCCGCATGACCGAGCTTGAAAAGCACAAGGACAAGACCCTGATCGTGGTGGACGCGATGGGTCAGCATGCCGGCACCGTGTGCCGCGACCTGCTCAAGGCTGGTTACAACGCTGCCAAGCTCAGCGGTGGCGTTTCCAGCTGGAAAGCCGACAACCTGCCTTTGGTGAAGTGATATGAAACCTGTCATCGTCTATTCCAGCGACTACTGCCCCTACTGCATGCGTGCCAAGTACCTGCTCGAAAGCAAGGGTGTGGCATTCGAGGAAATCAAGGTCGATGGCAAGCCGCAGGTTCGCGCTGAAATGACCCAGAAGGCCGGTCGCACCTCCGTGCCGCAAATCTGGATCGGCAGCACCCACGTCGGTGGCTGCGATGAACTGCATGCCCTGGAGCGCGCCGGTAAGCTCGACGCACTGCTTGCCGACTGATTTTTGCACTGCATTCCCAAACATTAGGATAAGGATCTGCCATGACTGACCAACAGACCACCGGCGCTGCTGCAGAAGACAACAGCCCTCAGTTCTCGATGCAGCGCATCTACGTGCGTGACTTGTCGTTCGAAGCCCCGAAAAGCCCGCAGATCTTCCGTCAGACCTGGGAGCCGAGCGTTGGGCTTGACCTGAACACCAAGCAAAAGGCCCTGGAAGGCGACTTCCACGAAGTGGTGCTGACCCTGTCGGTGACGGTCAAGAACGGTGACGAAGTCGCCTTCATCGCCGAAGTGCAGCAGGCGGGTATCTTCCTGATCAAGAACCTGGATGCCGAGTCGATGAGCCACACCTTGGGTGCGTTCTGCCCGAACATCCTGTTCCCGTATGCCCGCGAAACCCTGGACAGCCTGGTGACCCGTGGCTCGTTCCCGGCCCTGATGCTGTCGCCGGTCAACTTCGATGCGCTGTATGCGCAAGAAATGCAGCGCATGCAGGAAGCCGGCGAAGCACCCACCGTGCAGTGATCGCCCGCATCACGAAAAGCGCCCTTAGTGGCGCTTTTTGTTTGCCTGGCATAAAGCCCCTAGCAGGCCCCCGTGGGCTATTGCGCTGCTGCGTGGCGCTTTGTCAGCTGCCGGCAAACCCATTCTGGCGCCAGGCTTCATAGACCGTCACCGCCACTGTGTTGGACAGGTTCAGGCTTCGGCAGCCGGGGCGCATGGGCAGTCGCAGCCGTTGTTCGGCAGGCAGGCTGTCCAGCACTTCGGTCGGCAGGCCGCGGCTTTCGGGGCCGAACAGAAACGCATCGCCTGGCTGGTAGGCCACTTCATGGAAAGGGTGCGAACCTTTGGTCGTGAAGGCGAAGAGCCGTGGCTGGCCCAGGCTTTCGAGGCAGTGCGCCAGGCTCGGGTGGCGCTTGAGCGTGGCATACTCGTGGTAATCGAGGCCTGCGCGGCGCAAGCGCTTGTCGTCCAGTTCGAAGCTGATGGGTTCGATCAGGTGCAGCGCGCACCCGCTGTTGGCGCACAGGCGAATGATGTTGCCCGTATTGGGTGGAATTTCGGGTTGAAAAAGGATGACGTGAAACATGCACGGCTCCAAGCATGAAGATGGCGAGCATTCTACCCCTGAACTGGACGTGCGATCGAAAGCCTTCCCTCGGGTGATGCTTTCATTGGCGATTGTGGGTGTGATGATCGGCTTGATGATTGGCCGCCTGACCGCGCCCGTCGAGCGTGAGTTGCAGCAGGTGAGCGTGGCGCAAGACGGGTTGGTGTTGTGGTTCAACGCAGAACCCAAGCTGCATGGCGAGATTGTGGAAGGCACCGTGGCGTTGCTGTTTCAGGCCAAGGGCCGCCCTCAGCGAGGGCAGCTGACCGTGCGTGGCAAGCCGGTCAGCTGGCGAGTGCAGGACAGTCAGGAGGGCCTGCTGTTGACGGTGGTGGCTGCGCGTACGCTGCAGGGTCACTGGTCCAGTGAAGAAGTATCTGGACGCTGGCGTGTGCAGGTGGACCTGCACGAATAAAAGAGGGGATTCCCGGCCTGCCTGTACCAAGGTCCCCGAAACGTGTGCGTGAGCGAATAAAAGAGGGGTCACCTGGCCTGCCTGTACCAGGGCCCCGAAACTGGAGTTATTTGTCTTATTGCAGGTGCCGTGCCAACTTTTGAACCCTGTTAATGCGGGGTAAAAGGGGGAAAACGGCCAGTATGCGCGGCCATTTGTGCCTTCAGGCGGTGCGTGTGGCACAGCAACGGTGCACCTAACCCTCAAACTGAAAAGGGCCGCTAAGCGGCCCTTCTCTGGTGTTCTGCAGCAGTCGACGCCTAGTGGTCTTCACCCTCTTCCTCATCACCACCGGCGACGTTCATGCCCAGCTCCTTGATCTTGCGCGTCAAGGTGTTGCGACCCCATCCCAGCAACAATGCCGCATCTCGGCGCCGCCCTGCGGTGTGCTTGAGGGCCGTCTCGATCATGATGCGTTCGAAACTCGGTACGGCGCTGTCGAGCAAGCTGGTCTGCCCGCGCGCCAGTGCCTGGTCCGCCCACTGGCGCAGCGCTTGCTCCCAGTTGGTAACCGGCGTGGCATCCTGCGGCAGGTTCAATAACTCAGGTGGCAAATCGCCGATCAGTACCTCACGGCTCGAAGCCATTACCGTGATCCAGCGGCAGGTGTTTTCCATCTGTCGCACGTTGCCCGGCCATGGCAGGTTGCGGATGAATTCCTCGGTCTCGGGCTTGAGTACCTTGGGTTCTACCGACAGCTCCTGGGCCGCCCTGGCCAGGAAATGGCGAGCAAGGGCGGGAATGTCTTCACGGCGATCTGCCAACCGAGGGATATGAATGCGAATGACGTTCAGGCGATGGAACAGGTCTTCGCGGAACTTGCCGGCCTGCACCAGCGCCTCCAGGTTCTGGTGGGTCGCTGCAATGATGCGCACATCGACCTTGACCGGAATGTGGCCGCCGACGCGATAGAACTCGCCGTCGGCCAGCACGCGCAGCAGGCGCGTCTGGGTATCGGCCGGCATGTCGCCGATTTCATCGAGAAACAGTGTGCCGCCGTCCGCTTGCTCGAAGCGTCCTCGACGCAGGTTGGCCGCGCCAGTGAAAGCGCCTTTTTCATGGCCAAACAGCTCCGACTCCATCAGGTCCTTGGGGATCGCCGCCATGTTCAAGGCGATGAAAGGTGCGGCTGCACGCGGGCTGTGCCGATGCAGTGCGTGGGCGACCAGCTCCTTGCCCGTACCGGACTCGCCATTGATCAGTACGGTGATGTTGGAATGGCTCAGGCGCCCGATGGCACGGAACACCTCCTGCATTGCCGGTGCTTCACCGATGATTTCAGGCGTGCGCGCCAGGTTTTGCGGCACCTCCAACCCTTGCTGCTCCTGGGCGTGCTGGTTGGCACGCTTGACCAGGGCAACCGCTTCATCCACATCGAAAGGTTTGGGCAAATACTCGAAAGCGCCGCCCTGGTATGACGCCACTGCGCTATCCAGGTCCGAGTGTGCGGTCATGATGATGACCGGCAGGCGAGGGTGTTGGTCGCGTATCTGCGCCAGAAGCTCCAGGCCACTGGAGCCAGGCATGCGGATGTCGGAAATGATCACGTCTGGCTGCTGACGGGCCAGGCGACCCATGACACCCTCGGCGCTGTCGAAGCTCTGGGTGGTCATCCCTTCCTGTTGCAGGGCTTTTTCAAGGACCCAGCGAATGGAGCGATCATCGTCGACGATCCATACGGTTTCACTTCGGCTCATGAGGCGGTGGCTCCTTGTTCCAGGGGCAGATAGATTGAGAAGGCGGTGTGGCCTGCGTGGCTTTCACACTCGATCAGCCCCTGGTGCTGGCTGATGATGTTTTGGGTAATGGCCAGGCCCAGGCCGGTACCGTCCGGGCGACCACTGACCATGGGGTAGAAGAGGGTGTCCTGCAGCTCGGCAGGGATGCCAGGGCCGTTGTCGATGATCTCGACGCGTGCCACCAGGCGATGGCGCACGTGGCCGATGGTGAACTGGCGCAGTGCCCGGCTGCGCAAGGTGATGCGGCCCAGGCGCAGCTCATTTTGCGAGCTGATGGCCTGCATGGCGTTGCGCACGATGTTGAGCACCGCCTGGATCATCTGTTCGCGGTCGATCAGCACGTCCGGAAGGCTGGGGTCATAGTCGCGCGCCAGGGTGATGCAGCCCTGGCTTTCGGCCTCCACCAAGCTGCATACCCGCTCCAGCACCTCGTGGATATTGGTCATGGCCAGCGACGGCAGCTTGTTCGAGCCCAGCATGCGATCGACCAGGTTTCGCAGGCGGTCAGCTTCCTCGATGATCACGTTGGTGTAATCGCGCAAGCTCTCTTCGGGCAACTGACGCGCCAGCAATTGTGCTGCACCGCGAATACCGCCCAGCGGGTTCTTGATCTCATGGGCCAAGCCACGCACCAGCATCTTGGTGGTCTCTTGCTTGCTCAGCTGGGCTTCTTCCTTGGTGATGCGCAGCAGGCGATCGCGCGGGTGGACCTCCAGCAAGAGCAAGGTCTGGCCCAGGTGCAGGATTGGTGTGACGGCATAGTCCACCGTGATGGTCTGCCCCGTCAGCGAGGTCAACTGGGCTTCACGCTTGGTGAAGGGGTGCGCCTGCTCCACGGCCTGACGCAGCGAACTCAACGCTTCGGTGGACTCGGTGAACAGTTCGCTGATGAACTGCCCGTGACTGCGCTGGCCACTGACGGCTAGCAGCATTTCGGCGGCCGGGTTCATGTACTCCAGCCGCAGCTCGGCATTGAGCAGCAGCGTGGCCGTGGTCAGGTTGTCCAAAAGCAGACGGTGTTGTGCATCGCTGATGGTCATGGTGCGGCGTCGACCTCTTTCGGTGCTTGCTGGCAAAGGAGGCGCGCGATGCGCGACACATCCAGTGGTGGCTGTTGGTCTGGAAATGCAAGAAACAAACCAAGGCGCCGAAAAGAGGCAGATTCGACAGAATCCTGTGAGTTTTCGCCCAGATTCGCACCAGAAGACACTGCATTAACGTTTCAGGTGCCTCATTATGGCTTGAATCGCAGTGCGGCCATGGAATTGCTGCACCATTTTGGAGCATAGGGTGTTTAAGACGGATCGCAAAGCTGGCCAGTTGCCCTGATCATGCCCTGCTTCATCAGCGGTGCACTTGGCCGGCTCGCAATAGCGGTGGCCACGCTTCGTGCGCAGGCCTGACCGTCCTGACGCCTGAATGCCGCGAGCTGTTTAAGCAACTGACCTTGTAGCCTGTCCAGCTTCGGGCGAATGACGGTCTGCAGGTCCGCCCGAAGGTTGTCCGGCGCCCGCCCTTCCAGGCGCCATTGGTGAAGCAGGGTGTACTGCACGAGCTTGTTGGCTTCTATCTGGTCGGCAAAAAAGGCTTCGGCATCGTGCGGGGCCAGGCCCAGCCCGGGCGCGGCCACCTGCACGCGCGCCAAGACTGCTTGCTCGCGGTCAGTGGCTTGCACGGGTTGCTCTTTGTCCCATTTGTGCAGGGCAACGGCCTGTGCAATGGCCAGGCGCTGCTCAATGGTATCTAGCAACGGCTCAAGAGCAGGGTGCCGCGGTGAAGCGGCGCTGCAGCCGCTCAAGCTGAACGCGGTGAGCAGGCAAAGCAGTCGATTGCGCATGGGGTGCCTCCTTAGGATGGAGGCTTGATTTTGAGAGGGAAGGGCAACGGATCGAGGTAGGCAACTTCCGAAATGCTTGAAGTCCAAAACGCAAACGGCCTCCCAAGGGAGGCCGTTTCGATCATGTCATCGGCGCCAGGCGCCGATCAGATCAGCAGCTGTAGTACAGCTCGTATTCAAGCGGGTGAACGAAGGTGCGGACCTTGATTTCTTCTTCGCTCTTGAGCTCGATGAACGCGTCGATGAAGTCGTCGGAGAAGACGCCGCCCTTGGTCAGGAACGCACGACCTTTGTCCAGCTCTTCCAGCGCTTCTTTCAAGCTGCCGCACACCTGCGGGATGTCCTTGGCTTCTTCAGGCGGCAGGTCATACAGGTTTTTGTCGGCTGCATCGCCTGGGTGGATCTTGTTCTGGATGCCGTCCAGGCCAGCCATCAGCAAGGCCGCGAAGGCCAGGTATGGGTTGGCCGATGGGTCCGGGAAGCGCGCTTCGATACGGCGGGCTTTCGGGCTGCCAACATAGGGAATACGGATCGAAGCCGAACGGTTGCGCGCCGAGTAGGCCAGCATTACCGGTGCTTCGAAACCTGGGACCAGACGCTTGTACGAGTTGGTCGACGGGTTGGTGAAGCCGTTCAGGGCCTTACCGTGCTTGATGATGCCGCCGATGAAGTACAGGGCGGTGTCAGACAGGCCGGCATAGCCTTCACCTGCGAAGGTGTTCTTGCCGTCTTTCCAGATCGACATGTGCACGTGCATGCCCGAGCCGTTGTCGCCGTACAGCGGCTTTGGCATGAAGGTCGCGGTGCGGCCGTAGGCGTCGGCAACATTGTGCACGACATACTTAAGAGCCTGGACTTCGTCGGCCTTCTTCACCAGGGTGTTGAACTTGACGCCGATTTCGTTCTGGCCGGCAGTGGCCACTTCGTGGTGGTGCACTTCGACCAGTTGGCCCATTTCTTCCAGTGCGTTGCACATGGCAGTACGGATTTCGTGGTCGTGGTCGAAGGGTGGCACGGGGAAGTAGCCACCTTTGACGCCTGGACGGTGGCCTTTGTTGCCGCCTTCGATATCGGCACCGGTCATCCACGAGCCTTGCTCGGAGAAGATCTTGAACATCGAGCCGGAGATGTCCGACTGGAACTTCACTTCGTCGAAGATGAAGAATTCAGGCTCTGGGCCGGCGAACACGGTGTCACCGATGCCAGTGCTCTTGAGGTATTCCTCTGCGCGCTTGGCGATCGCACGTGGGTCGCGGTCGTAGCCCTGCATGCTCGACGGGTCGACGATGTCACAGGTGATGATCAGCGTCGGCTCTTCGGTGAACGGATCCAAAACGGCAGTTTCGTCCACCGGCATCAGGATCATGTCGGAGGCTTCGATGCCTTTCCAGCCAGCGATGGAGGAGCCGTCGAACATCTTGCCGACTTCGAAGAAGTCTTCGTCCAACGCATCACGCGCCGGCATGGTCACGTGGTGCTGAGTACCTTTGGTGTCCGTGAAACGCAGATCAATCCACTTGACGTCATGATCTTTGATGAGCTGAACCGACTTCGACATGTTGTCCTCCGGATGGTCTAGGGCACGGTTGGCCGCCGCCCTGGAAAAAGGGTGTTGCCGGGCGCGGATAGTCGGCCAAGCTTACCTGCCTCACAAGGGAGCAAATTGCATGCCAGTGCTCGAAAATGGCGAGGTCTGGACAGAAGGAGGCGTTTACGGGCATCTGGCTGGGGCTGCAGATGAAAAAGTGCACCCTTACGATGCGATTTTTTTGAGTTTCGCACCAATAGGGTGCGTCGGGTTGGATGGCTGTGAGCTGGCCATGTTCCAGGTATGGGTTCAACCAGATGCTATGCGCCGTCTACCCCTACCATGCAGATACCTCCTCAAGCCCCAAAGCGCGGTGTCTGAAGGTGGTCTCCTGCATTTTTCTGCAAGCTTCTGCTCAAAAGTTGGTCAAATCCTGAGCAATTTCCGATATAATTCGCGCCCCTCATTTTCGGCAGGCCCTGCGCGCGCTGTAAACCAATGAAACTTATCGTCAAAGTCTTCCCAGAGATCACCATCAAGAGCCGGCCGGTGCGCAAGCGCTTCATCCGTCAGCTCGCCAAGAACATCCGCAACGTGCTCAAGGATCTGGATCCTGAGCTCGTGGTCGATGGTGTCTGGGACAACCTCGAAGTGATCACCCGCATCGAGGACGACAAGGTTCAGCGCGAGATCGTCGAGCGCCTGACCTGTACACCGGGTATCACCCACTTCCTGCAGGTCGAGGAGTACCCCCTGGGTGACTTCGACGACATCGTTGCCAAGTGCAAGCAGCACTTCGGTCACCTGCTGGCTGGCAAGCACTTTGCGGTGCGTTGCAAGCGCGGTGGGCACCACGACTTCACGTCGATGGACGTTGATCGCTACGTTGGCAGCCAGTTGCGCCAGCAGTGCGGTGCGGCCGGTATCACGTTGAAGAACCCGGATGTGCTGGTACGCATCGAAATTCGCAACCAGCGCCTGTTCGTGATCCACAACCAGCACCAGGGGATCGGCGGTTACCCGCTTGGCGCCCTGGAGCAGACCTTGGTCCTGATGTCCGGCGGCTTCGACTCTACCGTGGCCGCCTACCAGATGATGCGTCGCGGCCTGATGACGCACTTCTGCTTCTTCAACCTCGGCGGACGTGCCCACGAACTGGGCGTGATGGAAGTGGCACATTTCCTTTGGAAGAAGTACGGCAGCAGCCAGCGCGTACTGTTCATCAGCGTGCCCTTCGAGGAAGTGGTCGGCGAGATCCTCAACAAGGTCGACAACAGCTACATGGGCGTCACCCTCAAACGCATGATGCTGCGCGCCGCGACGCGCATGGCCGAGCGACTCGAGATCAACGCACTGGTGACCGGCGAAGCCATATCCCAGGTGTCCAGCCAGACCCTGCCGAACCTGTCGATCATCGACTCGGCCACCGACATGCTGGTGCTGCGCCCTCTGCTGGCGACCCACAAGCAGGACATCATCGACCAGGCCAACGCCATCGGGACCGCCGATTTCGCCAAGCACATGCCTGAGTACTGCGGCGTGATTTCGGTGAACCCGACCACCCATGCCAAGCGTCACCGCATGGAGCACGAAGAAAAGCAGTTCGAGATGCAGGTGCTCGAGCGCGCCATTGAGCGCGCCAAGTTCATCTCCATCGACCATGTGATCGATGAGCTGGGCAAGGACATCGAGATCGAAGAAGTGGCCGAGGCATTGCCGGGCCAGATCGTCATCGATATCCGCCACCCCGACGCCCAGGAGGACGAGCCTCTGGCGATCGACGGTATCGAAGTCCAGGCGCTCCCGTTCTATGCCATCAACAGCAAGTTCAAGCACCTGGACCCCACGCGCCAGTACTTGCTGTATTGCGACAAAGGTGTGATGAGCCGTCTGCACGCACACCACCTGCTCAGTGAGGGACATGCCAATGTGCGTGTTTATCGTCCGGCATAAGACGCCAGGGCTGTATGGCGGCAGCATCCGCCATCGCCCTCCCGACCTACGGGCCCGCTGAGCCTCAAACGTACTTATTCGCCGCCTACACTGGCGGCAACCGAATCCTCTGATCGAGATACAGTTGTGATCGAAAATCTGCGTAACATCGCCATCATCGCCCACGTTGACCATGGTAAAACCACCCTGGTCGACAAACTCCTGCGCCAGTCGGGCACGCTCGAGCGTAACGAGCTCAACGACGAGCGCGTGATGGACTCCAACGACCAGGAAAAAGAGCGCGGCATTACCATTCTGGCGAAGAACACCGCCATCAACTGGAACGGCTACCACATCAACATCGTCGACACCCCCGGCCACGCCGACTTCGGTGGCGAGGTTGAGCGTGTGATGTCGATGGTCGACTCCGTGCTGCTGCTGGTCGATGCCCAGGACGGCCCGATGCCACAGACCCGCTTCGTGACCAAGAAGGCGTTCGAAGCTGGCCTCAAGCCAATCGTGGTCATCAACAAGGTCGACCGTCCGGGCGCGCGTCCTGACTGGGTTCTGGACCAGATCTTCGATCTGTTCGACAACCTGGGCGCCACCGATGAGCAGCTGGACTTCAAAGTCGTCTACGCCTCGGCCCTGAACGGCATCGCCGGCCTGGACCACACCGATATGGCCGAAGACATGACCCCGCTGTATCAGTCGATCATCGACAACGTACCTGCGCCTTCGGTTGACCGTGACGGCCCGTTCCAGATGCAAATCTCGGCACTGGACTACAACAGCTTCCTCGGCGTGATCGGCGTTGGCCGCATCGCCCGTGGTCGCGTCAAGCCCAACACCCCGGTTGTCGCCATCGACACCAACGGCAAGAAGCGTAACGGTCGTATCCTGAAGCTGATGGGCCACCACGGTCTGCACCGCGTCGACGTTGAAGAAGCCCAGGCTGGCGACATCGTCTGCATCAGCGGTTTCGACGAGCTGTTCATCTCCGACACCCTGTGTGACCCAACCGCGGTCGAGGCGATGAAGCCACTGACCGTTGACGAGCCAACCGTATCCATGACCTTCCAGGTCAACGATTCGCCGTTCTGCGGCAAGGAAGGCAAGTTCGTCACCAGCCGGAACATCAAGGACCGTCTGGACAAGGAACTGCTGTACAACGTGGCCCTGCGCGTTCAGGAAACCGATTCCCCTGACAAGTTCAAGGTATCGGGCCGTGGCGAGCTGCACCTGTCGGTACTGATCGAAACCATGCGTCGCGAAGGCTTCGAGATGGCTGTGGGCCGCCCGGAAGTGATCATTCGTGAAGTCGACGGCGTCAAGCAAGAGCCGTTCGAAAACGTCACCATCGACATCCCTGAAGAATCCCAGGGCAAGGTCATGGAAGAGATGGGCCTGCGTAAGGGCGACCTGACCAACATGGTTCCGGATGGCAAAGGCCGTGTGCGCCTTGAGTACAACATCCCGGCCCGTGGCCTGATCGGTTTCCGTAACCAGTTCCTGACCCTGACCAACGGTGCAGGCATCCTGACCTCGATCTTCGACCGCTACGACACCATGAAGTCGGGCCAGATGTCCGGTCGTCTGAACGGTGTGCTGGTGTCGGTCGAGACTGGCAAGGCGCTGACCTATTCCCTGGAAACCCTGCAGGCGCGCGGCAAGCTGTTCGTCGAGCACGGTCAGGAAATCTACGGTGGTCAGATCATTGGCCTGAACAGCCGCGACAACGACCTGGGCGTGAACCCGACCAAAGGCAAGAAGCTCGACAACATGCGTGCTTCGGGCAAGGACGAAGTCATCGCCCTGGTACCGCCAGTGCGTCACACCCTGGAACAGGCCCTGGAATTCATCCAGGACGACGAGCTGTGCGAAGTCACACCTAAGTCGATCCGTCTGCGCAAGAAGATCCTGGACGAAGGCGAGCGTACCCGCGCTGCCAAGAAAGCCAAGAACTGAGTTAGCTCAGGCCCAATGAAAACGCCCCCGGTCGAAAGGCCGGGGGCGTTTTTGTTTGTCTGGCGACTCGTTGCCCTGTCGGTGGCCAGCGAGGCTCCAGCAGTCAGTAAAAATACGAAAGGTTATCGAGCCCTATTGCGACTCAGCGCCCAACCACCTTCGGCTTGTAAGCACAATACCCCGGC
Organism: Pseudomonas sp. WSY_20; assembly: GCF_043104335.1. Classification (NCBI taxonomy): domain Bacteria; kingdom Pseudomonadati; phylum Pseudomonadota; class Gammaproteobacteria; order Pseudomonadales; family Pseudomonadaceae; genus Pseudomonas; species Pseudomonas sp. WSY_20. The sequence goes on along the minus strand of NZ_JBICKP010000030.1, from coordinate 47,234 downwards.
CGTGGTCCGACCTTCGGATGGTTGCGGCAGGTGTCGGGGCGCTTGTCATAAATGGTGCACAGCCGGCTCTTACGATCCAGATACATGCAATCGTCGTTGCTCATGCGCGTCAGGGTGAAGATGCCCGACTTCTGGTTGAAGCGCTCGATGATGCCTTCTTTCTGCAAGCGCTTGGCCACGTTTTTGGGCGGCTCGTCTTTTTCGAATTCATCCACCACGCCGATGCGGATCAGGTCCTTGATCTTGACCTCCACCGGCAAGGTGCAGCAAGTTGAGTGGCAGCCGCCGCACATGTGGCTGGCATAGCGCTGCCAAGTCTCCAGGCGGTCGACTTCGGCAGCGGCGATCAGGGTCGTTTTCATCGTTTTATGAGGTGGATCACGGTGTAGGGCGCGCGATGATACCGGAATTGTTCAATTTATGAACAATTTTATGACCGGTTGCACGCTGCCGCGCAAATACTCGAACACTGGTGATTGCGGCCGGTCGAAGCGTCTAGGCTCAACATTTGCTTTCTGCTCTTGTCCACTTGCCCCGAGGATGACGCATGTCCCAGGAACCCAAAGCGCGTGACGCTGAAGTCGCGGATTTTCGCGCCGCAGTGCTGGATAAACTCACCTATGCCGTCGGCAAGGACCCGGAGCATGCTTTCGACCATGACTGGTTCGAAGCCATCGCCCTGGCCGCGCGCGACCATATGGTCGATCACTGGATGGACCATACCCGGCAATCCTACCGACGCAGCCAGAAGCGGGTGTACTACCTCTCCTTGGAGTTCCTGATCGGTCGCCTGCTGTATGACAGCCTGAGCAACCTGGGCCTGTTGGACATCGCGCGCGAAGCGCTGGACGGCCTGGATGTGGACCTGGAGCGCATTCGCCTGCTCGAGCCCGATGCGGCGTTGGGCAACGGCGGCCTGGGCCGGCTGGCGGCATGCTTCATGGAAAGCATGTCGACGCTGGGCATTGCTGCGCATGGCTACGGCATCCGCTACGAGCACGGCCTGTTCCGGCAGGCGATGGTGGACGGCTGGCAGCAGGAACAGACGGAAAACTGGCTGGATTTCGGTAACCCATGGGAATTCGAGCGGGCCGAAGTCATCTACCCCATCAGTTTTGGTGGCAGCGTCGAAACGGTCAGCGACACGCATGGCAACCAGCGCCAGGTGTGGTCACCCAGCGAAACCGTCCGGGCGGTGGCGTATGACACGCCGGTGGTCGGCTGGCGAGGCTCCAGCGTCAATACCTTGCGCCTGTGGCGTGCACGGGCGCTGGAAGAGCTGCACCTGGAGCGCTTCAACGCAGGTGACCACCTGGGCGCCGTTGCCGAGGTGGCGCGCGCCGAAAGCATCTCCCGCGTGCTGTACCCGGCCGACAGTACCGAGGCTGGCCAGGAACTGCGCCTGCGCCAGGAATACTTCTTCGTGTCGGCATCGCTGCAAGACCTGCTGCGTCGGCACCTGAACATGCACGATAACTTGCTGAACCTGCCCGATGCGGCGGCCATCCAGCTCAACGATACCCACCCCTCCATTGCTGTGGCCGAGCTGATGCGGTTGCTGGTCGATGAACATCAGATCCCCTGGGATACCGCCTGGGAACTGACCGTGGGCACCTTGGCCTACACCAACCACACCTTGCTGCCCGAGGCCCTGGAAACCTGGCCGGTGGCATTGATGGAGCGCATGCTGCCCAGGCACATGCAGATCATCTACCTGATCAACGCCTACCATATCGACTCGTTGCGGGCCAAAGACATGCACGACTTCGACGTGCTGCGTGCTGTGTCCTTGATCGAAGAAGACAACGGCCGGCGGGTGCGCATGGGCAACCTGGCCTTCCTGGGCTCGCACAGCGTCAATGGCGTGTCGGCCCTGCACAGCCAATTGATGAAAAGCACGGTCTTTTCCGAGTTGCACAAGCTGTACCCGCAGCGAATCAACAACAAGACCAACGGCATCACCTTCCGCCGCTGGCTCTACCAGTCCAACCCCCAGCTGACCCGCATGCTGGTGGAGGCATTGGGCCCGGAACTTCTGGACGATCCTGAGCGGCTGTTGACCGGGCTGGCTCCGTTCGCCGACAAAGCCAGTTTCTGCAAGCAGTTCGCGGCGCAGCGGCTGCACAGCAAGCGTGCATTGGCGAGCATCATCCAGGACCGGGTGGGCGTTACGGTGAACCCGGAGGCGATGTTCGACGTGCAGGTCAAGCGCATCCACGAGTACAAGCGGCAATTGCTCAACCTGCTGCACACCGTCGCGTTGTACCAGGCCATTCGCCACGACCCGGGTACGCACTGGGTACCGCGGGTCAAGATCTTCGCGGGCAAAGCGGCGGCCAGCTACCATCAGGCCAAGCTCATCATCAAGCTGACCAACGACATCGCGCGCGTGGTCAACAACGATCCCACCGTGCGCGGCCTGCTCAAGGTGGTGTTCCTGCCCAATTACAACGTCAGCCTAGCCGAAAGCATTATCCCGGCCGCGGACCTTTCCGAGCAGATATCCACTGCCGGTTACGAGGCCTCGGGTACTAGCAACATGAAGTTCGGCCTCAATGGCGCCCTGACCATCGGCACCCTCGATGGCGCGAACGTGGAGATGAGTGAGCAGGTCGGCCCCGACAACATGTTCATCTTCGGGTTGACGGCGCAGCAGGTCGAGGCGCGCAAGCGCGCTGGCGATTTTGGTGCCTCTGCTGCCATCGCGGCCTCCGGGCGCTTGAACGATGTGTTGCAGGCCATTCGCAGTGGCGTGTTCTCCTCGGACGACCCTTCGCGTTACACCGGTCTGATCGATGGCCTGATTGGCTACGACCGCTTCATGGTCTGCGCCGACTTCGATGCCTATTGGGATGCTCAGCAACGGGTGGAAGACCTGTGGCACCAGCCGCAGCAGTGGTGGCGCATGGCTGTGCTGAACACGGCACGCATGGGCTGGTTCTCGTCGGACAGGACCATCCGCGAGTACGCGACCGAGATCTGGAAGGCACTGGACTGACACAGGGACGGCCAGGGGGGCACCGCTCTGGCTCGTCAGCGTTGCCATCTGTAGCGAGCACAGGCTGGCCGGCGCCAGGATGGGGCCGGCAGCCCGGTGCCCGACCGTCGGCCTGGCGAGCGCTGAACTCCCGATCCATTGTGCCGTCTGACAGCCGTGGCGAGTCTCATCGCTCGCTAGCCCGCCGCTCTCCCTGTAAACTGCGTGGGTTTTCCATCCCCAATCCTGTTGGAGCCATACATGTCCCGCGTTACCCTTAGTCGCTATCTGATTGAGCAGACCCGCAGCAACAATACCCCTGCCGATCTGCGCTTCCTGATCGAAGTGGTGGCGCGTGCGTGCAAGGAAATCAGCCACCACGTGTCCAAGGGCGCCCTTGGCGGCGTGCTGGGCAGCATGGGCACCGAAAACGTCCAGGGCGAAGTTCAGAAGAAGCTGGACGTGATCTCCAATGACATCCTGCTCGAAGCCAACGAGTGGGGCGGTCATCTGGCCGGCATGGCGTCCGAAGAAATGGACAATGCCTACCAGATTCCGGGTCGCTACCCCAAAGGTGCCTACCTGCTGGTCTTCGACCCGCTGGACGGCTCCTCCAACATTGATGTCAACGTGTCGGTCGGCACCATCTTCTCGGTACTGCGTTGCCCCAACGAGTACCTGAGCCAGAACGAAACCCTGAACGAAAATGCCTTCCTGCAGCCGGGTACCGAGCAGGTGGCGGCCGGCTATGCCATCTATGGCCCGCAAACCATGCTGATCCTGACCCTGGGCAACGGCGTCAAGGGCTTCACCCTGGATCGCGAATTGGGCAGCTTCGTGCTGACTCACGAGAACATCAGTATTCCGGAAACCACCGCCGAATTCGCCATCAACATGTCCAACCAGCGTCACTGGGAAGCCCCGGTACAGCGCTACGTGGGCGAGTTGCTGGCAGGCGAGACCGGCCCGCTGAAAAAGAACTACAACATGCGTTGGATCGCCTCGATGGTGGCCGACGTACACCGTATTCTGACCCGTGGCGGCCTGTTCATGTACCCGCGCGATGCCCGTGAGCCGAGCAAGCCGGGCAAGCTGCGCCTGATGTATGAGGCCAACCCGATGTCGTTCATCATCGAACAGGCCGGTGGCGCGTCCACCAACGGTTACGACCGCATCCTCGACATTCAGCCAGAAAGCCTGCACCAGCGCGTGTCGGTGATCCTGGGCTCGAAGGAAGAGGTCGAGCGCGTCACCGCCTACCACAAGGAGTAAGTCATGCTCGCACCTTGGCAGCCTTTGCTGGAATGGTGGTTCGGTTGGGGCACCAGTGCCCAGGCCGTGGCTGACGAGAAGAGCGCCCAATGGTTCGGCAAGCATCACGACGCCGAGGCTCAGGCGCTGTTCGGTGAGCTTGTAGAACAGGCGTTGGCTGGCGGGCTAGACGAGTGGCAGCAAAGCCCTCAGGGCTGGCTCGGGCTTCTGCTTCTGCTCGATCAGTTGCCACGCATGATCTACCGCGACACGCCGCGTGCGTTCGAAGGTGATCGGCGTGCGCAAGTGGTTGCCCTGCAAGGGTTGCAGAAGGACTGGGATTACCAGTTGCTCCCGATCCAGCGGGTATTCGTGCTGCTGGTGCTCGAACATGCCGAAGTGCTGGACTGGCAGAACATGTCCGTCGAGCGCTACCAGGTGCTGCTCGATGAGCAGCCTGAAGCCAACCGTCGGTTGTTCGAAGGTTTTCTGGATTATGCCCAGCAGCACCAGCGGGTGATCGAGCGGTTCGGCCGGTTCCCGCACCGCAACCTGGTGTTGGACAGGCCAAGTACCAGTGAAGAAATGGACTTTCTGCTCGAGCCCGGTTCCAGGTTCTGAAGCGGCGTTGTGCGTCCAATGCCTGAGGCCGCCCTTCATGGGCTAATGCGATTGACTTGAAACCGTTGGGGCCGCTGTGCGGCCCATCGCGGCCGGTCCGGCGCCCCGGCGAGGCCGCTCCAACCAACCACGTAGCGCCTGAATTGACGGGTTCGCAGCTGGGGCCGCTTTACGGCCAGTCTGGCATACCGGTAAAGCCGGTCCCGCCACGTTCTGCGGCCTCGCCTATTCAGGCATCACGCGGTCAGTGTAGGAGCGGCCTCGCCGGGGCGCCGGACCGGCCGCGATGGGCCGCACAGCGGCCCCAGTGGTGTCCGCTATTTCAGGGCTAGCCCAAGCATATAAAACCCCATACAGAACACACCCATCCCCCGGAGGCTCATTCGAATAAGCCGTTTTCCCGATCAGCGGTAGCAGTCATGGGCAGGCCCACCAGGGAACCTGGGAGGCATTTTCCCGTCGAAGGGCACTGCAGGCCACTCGCCTGCTCCCTCGTTCAGGAGTGTCTTCATGTCGTTGCGTTCCCTCGCCCTGTTGTCGCTGTGTGTCGTGCTTGTCGCCTGCAGCAAGATCAATCAGGAAAACTATTCCAAACTCAAGGCTGGCATGAGCAAGGCCGACGTCGAGCAATTGCTCGGCACGCCAACCGAGTGCTCGGGCGCTTTGGGCATGAGCAGTTGCACGTGGGGGGACGAACGTAGCTTCATCAGCGTGCAGTACGCGTCGAACAAAGTCTTGATGTATTCCGGGCAGGGCCTCAAATGAGGGCTGTCGGTCTGCTGTTGGGTCTGTGCCTAACCCTCTTGCTCGGCGGGTGCGCGGGGTCGATGAATGACCCGCTTGCACCGAAAACCGCAGGGCAGGTTGATCTCAAGCGTTATCAGGGCAAGTGGTACGAGCTTGCACGCTTGCCCATGCGCTATCAGGCCGGCTGCGAACAGTCCGAGGCGCATTACAACCTACGGCCCGACGGGTCGTTCGGTCTGCTGAACCGCTGCCGCACCCTGGGTGACGAGTGGTTGCGTGCCGAGGGCCGCGCCTATATCGAGGCGCCAGGTCATACCGACAGGCTGTGGGTCGAGTTCGATAACTGGTTCACACGGCTGGTCCCGGGCGTTGCCAGGGGCGAATACTGGATCTTGTACGTGGACGAGCGGTACCGCACCGCGGTCGTCGGCAGCCCGGACCGCAAATACTTGTGGATTCTGTCACGCACGCCCAGCTTGCCGGCCTGGGAGCGCGAGCACTTGCTGGCCAAGGCTCGCCAGCAGGGCTACGACACCAGCCGGTTGATTTGGCGAGCTTCCGATCAGCAGATCGTCAAGATGCACTGAGGACGTTGCAGGCGTGGTGGGCCGAAAGGAACGTCAAGCCTACCGGGTTCTCCTGTACTGCCTCAGCTTGAATCGCGGTCGCCACTACGCGGCCTCGATCCCTTCATCCCAAAAGCTGCCGCAGCACCTGAGCGAATGCCGCCCGGCTTTGCTCCTCTTGCAGATGATGGCCTTGGCGTACCACCCACTGTCCATTGACCATCACGTCGCGCACCTGCCGATCGCCGCCGGCAAACAGCCACCGATTGAGAATGCCGTCGCCATCGGTTGTGGCGATGTAGGGGTCCTGATCATCAAGCACCAGCCAGTCGGCGCGCTTGCCTACAGCCAGTTCGCCAATGGGCTGGCCCAGCGCCTGTGCACCCCCTGCCCACGCAGCGTCAAGCAAGGTGCGCCCGACCATGGGTTGATCATGGCGATGCAAGCGGTTGCGCCTTTGGTCGCGCAGGCGTTGGCCGTATTCCAGCCAGCGCAGCTCTTCGACCACGCTTAGCGAGACATGGCTGTCCGAACCAATCCCCAGGCGCCCGCCCTGCGCAAGGTAATCCGCAGCCGGGAAAATGCCGTCGCCCAGGTTGGCTTCGGTCGTCAGGCACAATCCCGCCACGGCGCCGCTGCGGGCCATGGCTGTCACTTCGTCGGGCTGGGCGTGGGTGGCGTGTACCAGGCACCAGCGCTCATCCACGGCCACGTGTTCATACAGCCATTGCAAGGGCCGCAGACCGCTCCAGGCCAGGCAGTCATCGACTTCCCGTTGCTGCTCGGCAATATGAATGTGCACCGGGCATTGATCGTCACTGGCTGCCAACACCTCGGCGATTTGCCCAGGCGTCACAGCCCGCAGCGAGTGAAAGCACAAGCCCAGCCTCTGCGCCGGTTGCGCGGCCACCAGCGGCGCCAGTCGCGCCTGCAGTTGCAGGTAGTGGTCGGTGGACTGGATGAACCGGCGTTGGCCAGCGCTTGGCGTCTGGCCGCCAAAGCCTGCATGGCTATAAAGCACCGGCAGCAGGGTCAGGCCGATACCGCTCTGCGCGGCCGCTGCGCTGATCCGGCGAGACAACTCGGTCGGGTCTGCATACGCATTACCTGCCTGGTCGTGGTGCACGTAATGGAACTCCGCCACCGCGGTATAGCCCGCTTTGAGCATCTCGATGTAGAGCTGGCGGGCGATGACCTGCAACTGCTCAGCTGTGATCTGCCCGACCAGGCGGTACATGAGGTCGCGCCAGGTCCAGAAGCTGTCACTGGGGTCGCCGGCGACTTCGGCAAGCCCGGCCATGGCGCGCTGGAACGCATGGGAATGCACATTCGGCATACCGGGCAGTACGGGGCCCGCCAGATGCTCTGCGCCGTCGGCGCAAGCGTCGGCTTCAACCCGCGTCAGGTACCCGTCCACGCCGACGTCGAAGCGCACATCGCGGGCCCACCCTGAGGGCAACAAGGCACGTTGGGCAAAATAGGCGGGCATTACAGGCTCCTGTTTTTGTTAGGTTGTATATACATATACAGGCGTTTGCCTGCCGGGTAAACTCCGGCAAGCTAATGCTCATTTCTTATGCACAAGGATTCCTGGCCGTGCCGACACCTCCTGTCAACGCGCTGGTTGCCCCCATGGGCGAGGGCCCGGCGCCGCTGTACGCGCGGGTCAAACAGATGATCAAGCAGCACATTGATGACGGTAGCTGGCCGCCGCATCACCGTGTGCCATCGGAAAGCGAACTGGTCAGCCAACTGGGCTTCAGCCGCATGACCATCAATCGCGCCCTGCGCGAGCTCACAGCCGAAGGGCTGTTGGTGCGCATGCAAGGTGTCGGCACCTTCGTAGCCGAACCCAAAGGCCGCTCGGCGCTGTTCGAAGTGAACAACATCGCCGATGAAATCGCCGCGCGTGGGCATCGGCATAGTTGTCAGGTCGTGGTGCTTGCCGAGGAAGCGGCAGGTTCCGAGCGAGCGCTGGCCTTGAACATGCGCGAAGGCCAGCGGGTGTTTCATTCGCTGATCGTGCATTTCGAGAACGATACCCCGGTGCAGATCGAGGATCGCTACGTCAACGCGGCCGTGGCGCCCGAATATCTGCTGCAGGACTTCACCCGTCAAACGCCTTATGCCTATCTGTCCCAGGTAGCCCCACTGACAGAGGGTGAGCATGTGGTCGAGGCGATCCTGGCAGAGCCCGAGGAGTGCCAACTCCTGCAAATCGAACGCGGCGAGCCATGCCTGCTCATCCGCCGCCGTACCTGGTCCGGGCGCCAGCCGGTCACGGCCGCGCGGCTGATTCACCCCGGTTCGCGCCACCGCCTGGAAGGACGTTTTGGCAAATGAGCCGAGTGCATGTATTGCAGGCGCGGGGCTACCCGCGCATGGCCTGGAAAAACGGCGGCGGCTTCACCGAGGAAATCGCCCGTGACCAAGGCCAGGGCCTGGACGGTTTCGGCTGGCGCCTGTCGATTGCCGATATCCAGGCGTCGGGTGCCTTTTCGAGCTTCGCCGGCTACCAGCGGATCATCACCGTGCTGCAGGGCGATGGCATGCGTCTGTTGGTAGACGGCCAACCCAGCCGGCCGTTGGTGCCCTTCGACGGGTTTGCATTCGACGGGGCAAGCGAGGTCGATTGCCAACTGATCGGCGGGCCGATTCGTGATTTCAACCTCATCTATGCACCGCAGCGCTATCGGGCACGCTTGCAATGGCTGGAAGGTTTCAATCGTGTGCACACCTCGGCTTCGACCGTGCTGCTGTTTGCCGGCAGCCAAGCGGTAGACGTTAAGGCGGGGCAACAGGCCCTGCAATTGGAGCAGCATGACTGCCTGCAACTGGAAGGCAACGAAGCGTTGCTGGCGTTGGACGTACAGGGGCGGTGCTGCCTGATCGAACTCGATCCCCGTTGAGCTGACCCTGGGCTGGCATCGCTTGCAGCGACACGGTTTGAGAATTTCACTTGTCCATGCTTGTACATACAAGTAAAGATGTGTTTGTATTGCTCCACGACATATCTGCTGCAGCCGACCGCAAAGGACATTCCCGTGACCGACAACAACAAATACCGTGACGTTGAAATCCGTGCCCCGCGTGGCAATACGCTCACTGCCAAAAGCTGGCTGACTGAAGCGCCACTGCGCATGTTGATGAACAACCTCGACCCGCAGGTCGCCGAAAACCCCAAGGAGCTGGTGGTGTACGGTGGCATCGGCCGGGCCGCGCGCAACTGGGACTGCTACGACAAGATCGTCGAAACCCTGACCCGTCTGGAAGACGACGAAACCTTGCTGGTCCAGTCCGGCAAGCCGGTCGGCGTGTTCAAGACCCACAGCAACGCCCCACGCGTGCTGATTGCCAACTCGAACCTGGTCCCTCACTGGGCCAGCTGGGAGCACTTCAACGAACTCGACGCCAAGGGCCTGGCCATGTACGGCCAGATGACCGCGGGCAGCTGGATCTACATCGGTAGCCAGGGCATCGTACAAGGCACTTACGAAACCTTCGTCGAGGCGGGTCGCCAGCACTATGGCGGCAGCCTGAAGGGCAAGTGGGTGCTGACCGCAGGCTTGGGCGGCATGGGTGGGGCCCAGCCATTGGCCGCGACCCTGGCCGGGGCTTGCTCGCTGAACATCGAGTGCCAGCAAAGCCGTATCGATTTCCGCCTGCAAACCCGCTATGTCGATGAGCAGGCCACGGACCTGGACGACGCGCTGGCGCGCATCGCCCGCTACACCGCCGAAGGCAAGGCCATTTCCATTGCCTTGCATGGCAACGCGGCCGAAGTGTTGCCTGAGTTGGTCAGGCGCGGGGTGCGGCCAGACATGGTCACCGACCAGACCAGCGCGCATGACCCGCTCAACGGCTACCTACCTGCCGGCTGGACCTGGGAGCAGTACCGCGACCGCGCCCAGACCGACCCGGTAGCCGTGGTCAAGGCGGCCAAGCAATCGATGGCCGTGCATGTGCAGGCCATGCTCGATTTTCAGCAGCAGGGCGTCCCCACTTTCGACTACGGCAACAACATCCGCCAGATGGCCAAGGAAGAGGGTGTGGCCAACGCGTTCGATTTCCCAGGTTTCGTGCCGGCTTACATTCGCCCACTGTTCTGCCGCGGCATCGGCCCCTTCCGCTGGGCAGCGTTGTCGGGCGATGCCGAAGACATCTACAAGACCGATGCCAAGGTCAAGGAACTGATCCCCGATGACGCCCACCTGCACCGCTGGCTGGACATGGCCCGCGAGCGCATCAGTTTCCAGGGCTTGCCGGCCCGCATCTGCTGGGTAGGGCTGGGGCTACGGGCCAAGCTGGGCCTGGCGTTCAACGAAATGGTGCGCAGTGGTGAGCTGTCGGCACCGATCGTGATCGGACGCGACCACCTCGATTCGGGTTCGGTAGCCAGCCCCAACCGCGAAACCGAGGCCATGCGCGATGGCTCCGACGCGGTCTCCGATTGGCCATTGCTCAATGCCCTGCTCAATACCGCCAGCGGTGCCACCTGGGTGTCGCTGCACCATGGCGGCGGTGTCGGCATGGGCTTCTCCCAGCATTCGGGCATGGTCATCGTCTGTGATGGCAGCGACGAGGCGGCCGCCCGTATCGCTCGCGTGCTGGCCAATGATCCAGGCACCGGTGTCATGCGTCACGCCGATGCCGGTTACGCTATCGCCATTGAGTGCGCGCAAGCGCAGGGGCTGGACCTGCCGATGATCACCGGCTGATCACTGTCCTCTGCAATGCCCCACAAGGTGATACTCAACAACAAGAAGAGGCGGGCTGGCGCTGCCTGCCATGCCTCGCGAACTGGAGTAGCAACGTGACCGAACTTACCCTCAAGCCCGGCTGCCTGACCCTGGCGCAACTGCGCACTGTGCATGCAGGCCCAGTAAGGCTTCAGCTCGACGCCAGCGCCGGCCTGGCCATCGATGCCAGCGTGGCCTGCGTCGAACAGATCATCGCGCAGGACCGTACCGCCTATGGCATCAACACAGGTTTCGGGCTGCTGGCATCGACCCGCATCGCCAGCCACGACCTGGAAAACCTGCAGCGTTCGCTGGTGCTGTCCCATGCTGCCGGGATCGGCGCGCCCCTCGATGACGCTTTGGTCCGATTGATCATGGTGCTGAAGATCAACAGCCTGAGCCGCGGCTTTTCCGGTATTCGCCGCAAGGTCATCGACGCGCTGATCGCGCTGGTCAACGCCGAGGTCTATCCTCACATCCCCCTCAAAGGCTCGGTCGGCGCTTCCGGTGATCTCGCGCCGCTGGCCCACATGTCCCTGGTACTGCTGGGGGAGGGCAAGGCGCGCTATAAGGGCCAGTGGCTTGCGGCTACCGAGGCCCTGGCCATCGCTGGCCTTGAGCCGTTGACCCTGGCCGCCAAAGAGGGGCTCGCCCTGCTCAATGGCACCCAGGCCTCCACGGCCTATGCCCTGCGCGGGCTATTCCATGGCGAGGACCTGTTCGCCGCCGCGGTCACCTGCGGCGCGCTCAGCGTGGAAGCCGCCCTTGGTTCGCGCTCGCCCTTCGATGCCCGTATCCATGAAGTGCGCGGCCAGCGCGGGCAGATCGACACCGCTGCCTGCTTCCGGGACCTGCTGGGGGACACCAGCGAGGTATCGCTCTCGCACCAGAACTGCGACAAGGTCCAGGATCCTTACTCGCTGCGCTGCCAACCACAAGTGATGGGCGCCTGCCTCACCCAACTGCGCCAGGCTGCCGAGGTGCTCGGCGTCGAGGCCAATGCTGTGTCGGACAACCCTTTGGTGTTCGCCGCCGAAGGCGACGTGGTTTCAGGGGGTAATTTCCATGCCGAGCCGGTGGCGATGGCCGCCGACAACATCGCCTTGGCCATCGCCGAAATGGGCTCGTTGAGCGAGCGCCGCATCTCGCTGATGATGGACAAGCACATGTCCCAACTGCCGCCTTTCCTGGTAGAAAACGGTGGGGTCAACTCCGGCTTCATGATTGCCCAGGTCACCGCCGCTGCCCTGGCAAGCGAGAACAAGGCCCTGTCGCATCCCCACAGCGTCGACAGCCTGCCGACCTCCGCCAACCAGGAGGACCATGTGTCAATGGCTCCGGCTGCCGGCAAACGTCTATGGGAAATGGCCGAAAATACCCGGGGCGTGCTGGCGATCGAATGGTTGGGCGCCTGCCAGGGCCTGGATCTGCGCAAAGGGCTCAAGACCTCCGCCAAGCTTGAGCAAGCACGCCAGGCGTTGCGCTGTGAAGTGCCGCACTACGACCGCGACCGGTTCTTTGCACCGGACATCGAAAAGGCCGTGCACCTGCTGGCCGAAGGCAGCCTGACCGCGCTGTTGCCAGCGGGCGTGCTCCCTAGTCTGTAATGCCCTTGGGGGCCTTTGGTGGCGGCCCCCGGATCTCACGACCACAAAAACAATTCAAGGACGTGACATGCAACCTGCACAAGGTCTAAAGCGCGGGCTGACTGCCCGCCACATTCGTTTCATGGCCCTCGGCTCGGCTATCGGTACCGGCCTGTTCTATGGCTCGGCCTCGGCCATCCAGATGGCCGGCCCGGCGGTATTGCTGGCTTACCTGATTGGCGGCGCAGCGGTATTCATGGTCATGCGGGCATTGGGCGAGATGGCCGTACACAACCCCGTAGCCGGGTCGTTCGGTCACTATGCCAGCACCTACCTGGGCCCCATGGCCGGCTTCATCCTCGGCTGGACCTACGCGTTCGAGATGGTCATCGTCGCCATTGCCGACGTGACGGCGTTCGGTATCTACATGGGCTTCTGGTTCCCGGAGGTCGCCCGCTGGACATGGGTGCTGGGCATAGTCTTGTTCATCGGCGCGCTCAACCTGTGCAACGTCAAGGTGTTCGGCGAGCTGGAATTCTGGCTGTCCTTGCTCAAGGTGGGGGCGATCGTGGCCATGATCCTGGCGGGCCTGGGCATCATGGCGTTCGGCTTCAGCCAGGTGGGCAGCGGGCAGGCCGTGGGCCTGGGCAACCTGTTCGACCATGGTGGTTTCATGCCTAACGGTGTCGCCGGGCTGATCGCCTCGTTCGCAGTGGTGATGTTCGCCTTCGGCGGCATCGAGATCATCGGGGTGACCGCAGGCGAGGCCAAGGATCCGCAACGGGTGATTCCCAAGGCGATCAACGCCGTGCCCCTGCGCATCCTGCTGTTCTATGTACTCACCCTGTTCGTGCTGATGTGTCTGTACCCCTGGCCGCAGATTGGCAGCCAGGGCAGCCCCTTCGTGCAGATCTTCAGTAACCTGGGGATCGGCTCTGCGGCTGCGGTGCTGAACGTGGTGGTGATCTCCGCGGCCGTTTCGGCCATCAACAGCGATATCTTCGGTGCGGGCCGCATGATGTATGGTCTGGCCCAGCAGGGGCATGCCCCCAAGGGTTTTAGCCGGCTGTCCAGGCATGGCGTGCCGTGGATGACGGTACTGGTCATGGGGGCAGCGCTGCTGGTTGGCGTACTGCTCAATTACCTGATCCCCGAAAACGTGTTTCTGCTGATCGCCTCGATCGCCACCTTCGCCACCGTCTGGGTCTGGCTGATGATCCTCATCACTCAAGTGGCGATGCGGCGCAGCATGAGCCGCGAGCAGATGGCCGAGCTCAAGTTTCCGGTACCGTTCTGGCCCTGGGGGCCGGCGTTGGCCATTGCCTTCATGGTCTTTGTCTTCGGTGTGCTTGGCTATTTCCCCGACACCCAGGCGGCGTTGCTGGTCGGCATGGTCTGGCTGGTCTTTCTGGTGGCGTCCTACCTGCTGTGGTGCAAGCCGCGGACAGGACAGGGCGCGCCAGTGGCCGAAGCCGCCGAGCTGCATCGCTAGCAAAGGAGAACCTGCATGAAAACCCTCTGGCAGCACTGCCATGTGGCAACCATGGCCGAAGGCCGTTATTCGATCATCGAAGACGCCGCCATCGTGACCGGTGGTGGGCGAATCCTGTGGATCGGCCCACGTGCCGACTGGGCAGTCGAAGGGGCCGAGCAGACGGTGGACCTGGGTGGTGCCTGGGTAACGCCCGGGCTGATCGATTGCCACACGCACGCGGTATTCGGCGGCAACCGCAGCGGCGAGTTCGAACAGCGGCTGCAAGGTGTGAGCTATGCCGAGATCGCCGCGCAGGGCGGGGGCATTGCCAGTACCGTGAGGGCCACCCGCGCCGCCAGTGAAGACATGCTGTTCGCCAGCGCCCAGCAGCGCGTCCAGGCGTTGATGCGCGATGGCGTGACCACCCTGGAGATCAAGTCCGGTTACGGCCTGGACCTGGCCAACGAGCGCAAGATGCTGCGTGTAGCCCGACGTCTGGGTGACGAGCTGGGTATCACGGTTCGGGCCACGTGTCTGGCAGCCCACGCCTTACCGCCGGAATACGCCGAACGCAGCGACGACTACATTGCCCACATCTGCAATGACATGCTGCCGGCATTGGCAGCAGAAGGGCTGGTGGATGCGGTGGATGCCTTCTGCGAACACTTGGCCTTCTCACCCGCACAGGTTGAACGCTTGTTCATCAAGGCGCAGCAATTGGGTTTGCCGGTCAAGCTGCACGCGGAACAATTGTCCTCCTTGCACGGCTCCAGCCTGGCTGCCCGCTACCAGGCACTGTCGGCCGATCACCTGGAATTCATGACAGAAGAAGATGCCATGGCCATGGCAGCGGCTGGCACCGTGGCCGTCTTGTTGCCCGGCGCGTTCTACTTTCTGCGCGAAACCCAGCTTCCGCCAATGGACGCCCTGCGCCGGCACGGCGTGAAAGTCGCCCTGGCCAGCGACCTGAACCCGGGCACTTCGCCGGGCCTGTCGCTGCGGCTAATGCTGAACATGGGCTGCACCCTGATGCGCATGACGCCTGAAGAAGCCCTTGCCGGTGTCACCACCCATGCGGCGCACGCGCTGGGCATGGGAAGCAGCCATGGCACCCTTGAAACGGGCAAGGCTGCGGACTTCGTTGCCTGGCAAATAGAACGCCCTGCCGACCTGGCCTATTGGCTTGGCGGCGACCTGCCCAAGCGCGTGGTGCGCGGCGGCCATGAACGTGATATCTGAGCGAGGCGAGATGGACAAGGTACTGAGCTTTCACCAGGGTCAATTGCCGCTGTTGATCAGCATTCCCCATGCGGGCCTGAAGCTGACCCCGGCAGTGGCCGATGGCCTGGTCGACCAGGCGCGCAGCCTGCCCGATACGGACTGGCACATTCCCCGTCTGTACGATTTCGCCCAGGCGCTGGGCGCCAGCGTACTGACGGCCGAGTATTCGCGTTTCGTCATCGACCTCAACCGCCCGGAGGACGATAAGCCGCTGTATGCAGGGGCCACCACCGGGCTCTATCCGGACACCCTCTTTGAGGGTGAACCTTTGTTCAAGGAGGGGCTGGCGCCAAGCCCGGCAGAGCGCAAGCACTACCTTGAGCACATCTGGCACCCTTATCACAGGGCAATCAGGCATGAGCTGGCACGCTTGCGTGAGACGTTTGGCTATGTCTTGCTCTGGGACGCCCACTCCATCCGCTCGCACATTCCTCGGCTGTTCGACGGCAAGCTGCCGGACTTCAACCTCGGGACCTTCAACGATGCGAGTTGCGACCCGAGCCTGGCCCAGCGGCTGACGCACGTCTGCCAACAGGCACAAGGTTACGATCATGTGCTCAATGGGCGCTTCAAGGGCGGGCACATCACCCGTCACTACGGCAACCCAGCCGCTCACGTTCACGCCGTCCAACTGGAGCTCGCGCAAAGCACCTACATGCAAGAGCGTGAACCTTTTACCTACCGTGAAGACTTGGCACGCCCAACCCAGGCGGTGCTCAAGCAGCTGCTGGAGGCGCTGCTGGCATGGGGCCAGGCGCGTTATCGCAACTGAAGCCAGTCGGCCAGGCAGCGCGCGGTGCACGCGCGGCCTGGTCTATCGTCAGTCTTTGGCGACCTCCTTGAGCGTGAGCTCGCGCAGCAGTGCCTGCTCCTCGAGCTCCCGGTCCACTTGCAAGCCTTGTTGCAAGACCACCTCTTCCTGCAGCGGATGGCTGGTATTGGCCAGTTCCATCACCCGCTGGCGGTACCGGTTCTCAATTTCCTCGAACCGCTCGGCGTATTCACCGCGAAGGCGCTGGGTCCAGTCCTGGTTGGACAGCAGGTAATCGATGAAGGCTTCGCTGTGTTCGCGCTTGCGCACGTGTTCGAGAACGCTCGAAAGCTCATCGGCTGCCAGGTTGGCAGCACTTCGGAAACGCATACGGTCAGCGATGGGCAGCTCGAGTTCCTTGGCCAGCTCGCGGCGGTAGGCCAGGCGCACCGAAACCAGATCCCCCGGTATCGCGCGGTGCTGGGCAAGGCGTTCGAGTTCCTCTACCCGGAACAGCTGCAGCAGCCTTTGACGCATCTGCTGCAGGCTATCCCCCGCATCAATCACGACACGTTGATGCATCAGGTACAACTCGATGTTGTTGAACGCCTGAAGCGCACCGTCATGGCAAGTTTGTGCGCCACTCTCGTCAGGCAGCGCCTCTACAGCGATGCTTTCCAGCAATGGCCGCTCGGCCGGGTTGCTCGCCGCCGCGACCAGCATCAGTCGCACCCGTTCGCAGAAGCTGCCCCGGGTGGCAGGCTCCACATAAGGGGCCGCGTTTTGCAAACGGCCTGCCAGGCGCAGCAAGTCGCTGCCTGCAAGCGCCTCCCAGCATGCCTGCAAAGATTCATTTTGCAGTGCATTTCCCAGCATCCACGACTCCATCCGGGGGGTATCGTCACTGGCCACCGGGAAATGCGGGTGGTCCAGGGAGCCATCACTGGAACCGTCGGTGAGCAGTAGATCGTTGGGAATGTCCAGGGCGAAGGAGAAGCTGTGGTGGCTGTCCGAAAACGTACGGACCCGCTGGATGGTTGCAGCTGGCAGCGGGTTGTCGAGCAAGGACACGGAAGAAATCGGAATGGCGTTATCCAGATTCGACAGGATATGGTCTGGCAGTTCGGTGATGTTGTTCGAGCTGAGGTCCAGCAATTCGAGCGGCAGCAATTGATCGCACCAGCTTGGCCAGCCCTGCAGGTCCATGTTGCTCAGCACCAGGGACTGCAGATTCGCCGCGAGGTGAGCAGGGACGTGGTTGATGGCGCCCACCCGGTTGCCCGACAGGTCCAGTGAGGTGAGGTGGGGCAGGCGACCAAAGATCTCGAACATGGGTTGGTCGATTTCCAGGTTCATGTTGCGCAGTTCCAGGTACTCCAGCGCTGGCAAGCGCAGCAAGGCGGTAGGCAGTGTCGATTGCGGCGCTTGATGACCGTCTATGGTCAAGCGCGTGATACCTGGAAAGCGACTGAGCAACTCATCGAGCTGCGCAGTCGTGCCCCGCAGGCGAGTCAAGGCCAGGGCGCGAACACGCTCGCCAAAGAATGGCGGCAGGCGTCTGGGGAAGTGCTCAATCGACACGTCTTCCAGTTGCAGCCTGAGGTATCGATGGCCCTGTTCCTGATGCGTCCAGAAATCGTTGATCGCCGTTTCAATGCGCTGACGCTCGGCCAGGGCGGTTTGTGTCAAAGGGTTGCTGGAACTCGATGCCTGCGCCCAGCCTTCGAGCGCTTCTCGTACCTGCGAGCGCTCGTTGCGCAGGCGCGTGATTCCCTCGATAAGCGACGGCGGTTGGTCCACGCGAATGCCGGAAGTGTCCAGTTGCTCGTTCATAAGCAAACGCTGCACGTGAATTTCGTTTATAGGGTTGCCTTCAAGATTGATGACCGGCGGCAGGCGAAGTGATTCGGCTTCGTGCAGCAGGAACGTTGGCAGCGTGAGCAGGTTATTGTCGCGCAGCGACAGCTCACCGATGCGGCTCAAGGCGTCGCTGCCGATGCCCATTGGCCATTGCGACAGCTGCATGCGGTCGAGCCCGAGGTAATTGAGTGTGAGCGCGTGGAAGCTCGGACGGTTATTCTGCGCCAGGCGGTTCCCGGAGAGGTCTAGATGACGCAGCTGGCGGGCGCCGGCCAGCATATCTAGGTCGCTGGAGGACAAGGCAATGTTCTGGTTGGTCAGTACCAGGCGCTGCAACTGTGGCAGGTTCTCCAGAATGATGGATATGCTGAACATGAATGCCGAGGGTGTTGCCCGGGGTGTGTAGGGACGGTCGATTTCCAATGCCTCGAGTTGCGGCATCTGACGGAGCAGGCGTTGCAGCAAACGCTCGTTCTGCGCCCAACTGGCCATCGCGCCTGAGGGCAGGTCATACAAGATCAGGCTGCTCACTCGCTGGTAGAAGAACTCGGGTAAGTTCAGCGGAATATCAGCCAGAGAGATATGCGCCAGGCGTAACACGGCCGAGCTCCGGTCGCCTTCGTCCAACGCCGTGTCATACCAGAACTGCACGATCGCCTCGCGCAATGCGTCGTAGTTGCGTGCTGCCTCGTCGGTCGGCGGCGAGATGGCCTCGCTCCAGTCATCGAGCCTGCTTTGCAGTTCGGTGCGCTGTTCGGCCAAGCGTTGCAGGTGCTCGAAAATCTGCAGGCGGGTGCGGCCGCCACTGGCCAGCGTATTGATCACTTGATCGGCAGAGCGGCCGGTACGCTGCGCCAACTCCAGTGCCTCGACCGCTGCAATGAGTTGTGAGTGAGAGACCGCATGGGCTTGCGGGCCACCGCCGCTCAGCGGATACCCCAGGCGACCATCGGCAAGGCGCATGGGTGAGCGATAGCCGGGGCGCACCGGCCGCATGCCCAGAACCTTGCGCAAGGCTGGGCGAGGCAGCAGCGGGCTTTCCTGCATCAGGTGCTGCAGGGCCGGCGCGTCAGCCGCGCCGAGTTTTGCCATGACCTCTGGCAGCGCCGCGTGCAGCGCGGTAAAGAGGTCCGGATGTGCCGTTATCAGCCGAGATGGATCGTCTTGATCCTGGACGATGTACCCCGCATGGGCATGGATGATGGTTACGCGGGGGCTGCCTTGCTCGGGGCCGACTGCCTCGGCTTGAGTGGGCCAGGACCCACCCCTTACGATTTGTAGTCTGGTTTCGGCAGGCCATTTGCTGAGTGTGGGCAGGGTGTGCAGCACCAGTCGATCGCTGTCCCAGCCTTGAGCCCCTACCAGGAACAACCCCTCGTAAGCCCGCGCCAGACGGACCTGTTGCAGATAAACACGAACTTCCTCACTCAGCCGCAGCGGCACCCTACCGCTTGCCAGCACGCCTCGTTCGTTGGCATTGGCGCTGCTTACCAGCTCGTCGGCAATGGCGGCTGGAAGACCGGGGTATGCACGCATGATCGGTTCGGCATCGGGCAGTTGGGCCGATGTCATGCGGCTGTAGGCTCTGAAAAATTCGGTTGATCGGTCTGCCGTGGTGGGCAACTGGCTTATCGACTGGTCAAGCTTGAATCGCTGCAGCGTGTCTTGTAGCAACGCAGGCAACCGCTCGTTCTCCACCAGCGCCCTGCGCACGGCATCTTCGTCCGTGTCACTGATCTTTAGCATTCGTCGCAGCGTCGGCTCATCGAAGTCGGCACTCAGGTGCCCCATTCTTTGCAACAGTGTCGAACCTGTCCAGGTAGCTGGGCGGTCCGTGACCAGTATCCACGCGCCAGCGCCATTATGGCGCAGCGGTGGCTGATAGCGATGCTCGCCGCGTGGGTGTTGCAGCCGGTATTGGCCGGTGCCAGCGTCTGACACGACCCGATACTGGCGGCCCTGCAGTATCAGCCGTTGTTGACCCTCATGCACCAACAGGCCCTGCTCATTGGGCACCCCTGGCTGCGGCAGTGGGTCCTGGATTTGATAGGGCGTGAGATCAGGTTTCCACAGACTTACCTGCCCATCAGGCATGCCCACGTCTTCCAGCACCTCGATGAATGACGGGGTTTCTACGGGAGTGCGCGCGTCACCGGGTTCGTCGTCGGGTTCCTCGACGATGGGTTCGTCGCCCTCGGAGGCTTCCGATGTTCCCTTGAGCGCATGGCCAGCAGCTGCCAGCGCAGCCATGACCGCTACGTTCTCGACGACATCGACCAGATAGTCGTAAGCCGTGTCGCGCTCGTCTGCTTCCCAGGCTTCGATGCCCTCATACACTTCATGGGCTAGCTGGACGATACCCACCAGTAGCATGGCCTCACCGAGGCCAGGCACGAAGAAGCCGGCGATGTTCAGTGCCAGTAATGCGCGCTCGGCAATGAGTTCGCGGTGAGCCTGGGCCGCACGCCGGTCGACGATCTCGGTTGGAACGGCGTGAAAGAGAATGTCCTGTTCATGACGTTCCACCTTGCGAAAAGCCATGAGCCCCTCAAACGCGTGACTGAAAGGCGTTTGAACGGGATAGAGCCTGGCATTGGGATCGAGTACGGGCTCGTACACGCCGCGAGTACTCCAGCCCAGCGGCATCAGACGCGCTTGCAGGCGCTGTCGAACCATCGCCTTGTCGCGCTCGGGCACATGCTTGTCCAGGTAGCCCATGTCGGCCTGAAGCCGATCCCGCAGCGCGTCATGCATGGCCTGCGTATCAGCGAACTCCTTGAGAGGAGTATGCTCGTCGGCGGGAATGTACAGCGCAACGCGGCTATCGGTAGTCGATTGCGTGTCGATGGCCACTACCCCCGTCAGTACGCAGCCCCAGAGTTGCAGCTCGCTGAACCTGATCCCTGAGGCGTAAGGGTCCAGCTTTTGATCAAGCGGCACTGCCAGCGCGGCGGTGTAGAACGTCTCGCTGATATCGCCCTTCAAGCGAGCGTAATGCAGGGACTGCCGCCAGGCCGACCCCTCTGCCCGTCCCAGTGTTTGATACACCTCCAAGGCCACCTCGTCGGCACTGCGGTCGGCCGTTGCGGCCGGGTAATAGATCGCGTGGATCAGGTCGTGATATTTCCTACCAATGTCCAGCGTTCGACACAGGTCGGCGAAGGCCTCTGCCGGTATATCCAGCGCATTGGTGATGGGCACGGTGCCCATGAAGCGTCGGTGGTCGAGAATCACCGATTTTTTCAAGAGCGCGTCGGGTGCATCCATGCCCCCCTCAACGGCGGCCGATGCCTCGAAATTATGCAGGGCTGCCTGAAGCAGTGAGCGGGTCGCCCGTTCCACGGCCTGCCGCCCGTCCAGGGCGTTGTGCTCCTTGATCAGGCGCGCGTCCACCAGGTAGCTCCGGTCGACATCGACCTGCAGACCAAAGCGTTCAGCGATGGCTTCGGTCAACGCCTTTCTAGCATAGCTCTTCAGGTCTGCAACCTGCTCGAACAGCGCCGCGACCTGCGCTTGGTGTTGACGGTGCTGAGCATGTTCCATGCTCCAGGCACGCGCGATGGCCGGTTGCTCTGTAATCGCTGACGCCAGCCAGGCAGGTGCCTGCCGCCAGTTGCGCAAGGCTTGATGCGTCTGGGCCGGGCTCTTTTTCAGCCACTGGGGGATGCGCTTGGCGATGGTGGAGTAATGGACACCTTGTAAGGGTAGGGTATCGCTGGTTGGGGTGGGCATTTCGTAGTCCTCAGCACGATGGGGTGAAGGACTCTGTAGGGCCGGGGACGGAGAAAGGAGGTAGATATGTCTGCCTGGCAACTGTATCGGGCCAGGCATGGAGTTGATGTACAAGCATGCTCTGCGCTCAATTCAGGTTTATGATGGCTCACGGCCGAACAACCTTCACACGGAGTGCGCAATGCAGACCCTCTACCCGCAGATCAAACCCTACGCCCGGCACGATCTGGCCGTGGAAGCGCCACACGTGCTGTACGTCGATGAAAGCGGCTCACCCGAAGGTTTGCCGGTGCTCTTCATTCATGGCGGCCCGGGTGCAGGCTGCGATGCCCAGAGCCGGTGCTATTTCGATCCCACCCTGTACCGCATCATCACCTTCGACCAGCGCGGCTGCGGCCGCTCCACTCCCCATGCCAGCCTGGAAAACAACACCACCTGGCACCTGGTGGAGGACATGGAGCGCATCCGTGAACACCTGGGCATCGACAAGTGGGTACTGTTCGGCGGCTCATGGGGCTCCACGCTCGCCCTGGCCTACGCCCAGACCCACCCTGAACGCGTGCATGGCCTGATCCTGCGCGGGATCTTCCTGTGCAGGCCTCAGGAGATACAGTGGTTCTACCAGGAAGGTGCCAGCCGCCTGTTCCCGGACTACTGGCAGGACTACATTGCGCCCATTCCACCGGAGGAGCGCGGCGATTTGGTCAGCGCGTTCCACAAGCGCCTGACCGGTTCTGACCAGATTGCCCAGATGCACGCGGCCAAGGCATGGTCCACCTGGGAGGGCCGTACGGCCACGCTGCGGCCCAACCCCCTGGTGGTGGATCGCTTCTCCGAGCCGCAACGGGCCTTGTCCATCGCCCGCATCGAATGCCACTACTTCATGAACAACGCCTTTCTCGAGCCTAACCAGCTGGTGCGCGACCTGCCCAGGATCGCCCACCTGCCAGCGGTGATCGTGCACGGGCGCTACGATGTGATCTGCCCACTGGACAACGCTTGGGAGCTGCACCAGGCGTGGCCGAACAGCGAATTGAAGGTGATTCGTGATGCCGGGCATGCCGCCTCCGAACCGGGCATTACCGATGCCCTGGTGCGCGCAGCCGACCAGATGGCCAGGCGCCTGCTCGACTTGCCCCTGGAAGAAGCATGAAGGGCCTGTTGCAACGGGTGCGCAACGCGCGGGTGGAAGTGCAGGGCCAGGTCATTGGCGCTGTTGAGCAAGGCCTGCTGGTACTGGTGGCCGTGGAGCCGGACGACACCCGCGAGCATGCCGACAAGCTGCTGCACAAGTTGTTGAACTACCGCGTGTTCAGCGATGAGCAGGGCAAGATGAACCTGTCGTTGAAAGAGGTGGGTGGCGGTCTGCTGCTGGTCTCGCAATTCACACTAGCGGCCGACACCCGCAACGGCATGCGACCCAGCTTTTCCACGGCGGCACCCCCGGCCCTGGGGGCCGAGCTGTTCGACTACCTGGTGACGCAAGCCAGAGGCCGCCATGCCGACGTTGCTACCGGTCAATTCGGTGCCGATATGCAGGTGCACCTCGTCAATGATGGCCCTGTAACGCTACTGTTACAAATTTAAGGTTAAAAAAGCCGCTTTCCTGAATGAATAAGCGGTTCTATACCATAAATAGTTGTTGCAGCCTGATGCGTTGTCACGCGACCTGCTGGATAATCGCGCGCTGCATGAGGCCTGCGTTCGCAGGCCCGTTTCACTCTGACTCGAGCATTGTCCGTAGCCGTTTGGGGAATCATTACGCCCTTACGGGGTCCGAACAGTGCTCGCCAACCCGGCATTTGTCGCTGGCCGTTGGTTTCATGATCTGTTTTCGGCGAGGGTTGCTCGTGATTGTTAGTCCCCAAAAAGCATCAAGAATCCCCGGCGTCAGGCTACGCAAGGCGCTGATGGCCAGCATGGCAATCGTTGGCCTGATGAGCGCGGGCCAGCTGTGGGCATTCAATCTTGACGATGTTGCCGCCAAGGCAAAGGATCTGGCCGGCCAGAAGTACGAAGCGCCCAAAAGCAACCTGCCGGCCGTTTTCCGCGACATGAAGTTCGCGGACTACCAGAAGATCCATTTCCTGCAGGAAAAGGCCGAGTGGGCCAACGACAAGACGCCGTTCAAGCTGTCGTTCTACCACCAGGGCATGCATTTCGATACGCCGGTGAAAATCAACGAAGTCACCGCCACCAAGGTCCAGGAAATCAAGTACGACCCGAGCCGCTTCGAGTTCGGCGACGTGCCGCATGATGCCGATGCCACCAAGAACCTGGGCTATGCGGGCTTCCGCGTGCTGTACCCGATCAACAAGGCCGACAAGCAGGACGAAATCATGACCCTGCTTGGCGCCAGCTATTTCCGCGTCGTTGGCAAGGGCCATGTCTATGGCCTGTCGGCCCGTGGCTTGGCCATCGACACGGCGCTGCCCTCGGGCGAAGAATTCCCACGGTTCACCGAGTTCTGGGTCGAGAAGCCGCAGCCGGCCGACAAGCACCTGGTGATCTACGCGCTGCTGGACTCGCCGCGCTCAACCGGTGCCTACAAGCTCACCCTGCGTCCTGGCAACGACACGGTCGTTGACGTGCAGTCGCGCGTGTACCTGCGCGATCACGTCAGCCGCCTGGGCGTAGCGCCGTTGACCAGCATGTACCTGTTCGGCCCGAACCAGCCGTCCAAGGTCCTCAACTACCGCCCAGCGCTGCACGATTCCGAAGGCTTGTCCATCCATACCGGCAACGGCGAGTGGCTGTGGCGCCCGCTGAACAACCCCAAGCATCTGTCGGTCAGCAACTTCAGCGTCGAGAACCCGCGCGGGTTTGGTCTGATGCAGCGCCAGCGCGCCTTCAGCGACTATGAAGACCTGGACGATAACTACCAGAAGCGCCCAAGTGCCTGGATCGAACCCAAAGGCGACTGGGGCAAGGGGACCGTCGACCTGGTGGAAATCCCGACGGCCGACGAAACCAACGACAACATCGTTGCCTTCTGGAGCCCGGAAAAGCTGCCCGAGCCTGGCGAAGCGGCCGAGTTCGCCTACCGCCTGCACTGGACCATCGACGAGCCCAAGTTCCAGGCGCCTGAGTTGGGCTGGGTCAAGCAGACCCTGCGCTCCACCGGTGACGTCAAGCAGTCCAACCTGATCCGCCAGCCTGATGGCAGCGTGGCGTTCCTGGTCGACTTCGCAGGCCCGGCCCTGGCCGCCTTGCCTGAAGACACCCCGGTGCGCAGCCAGATCAGCGTGGGCGACAACGGTGAGGTGGTCGAGAACAACCTGCGCTACAACCCTGAAACCAAGGGCTGGCGCCTGACCCTGCGCCTGAAGGTCAAGGAAGCCAACAAGTCGACTGAAATGCGTGCAGCGCTGGTACGTGATGTGCCGGTAGAGGCGCCAGCGCCTGCCAAGGACGCCAAGCAGGACAAGGCGTCTGCCAAGCATGCCAAGGCCGAGAAGACCGTCAAGGCCGAACAACCTGCCGCCGACGCGGCGCCCACTGCCGGGGCTGCGGCCACCACCGAAAAGGTGCTGACCGAAACCTGGACCTATCAGTTGCCTGCCGATGAGTAATCCGAGCCCAAGGCCGGTATCGCTTGGCGAATACCTGGCCCACCTTCCACTGAGCGATGAGCAGCGCGCGGAACTTGCCACTTGCACATCGTTCAGCGAACTGCACCAGCGCCTGGCGGCCACCTCGCCCGCCAGCCCAGCCGAGGCCGTGCAGGCCTCGGTGGGCTCGCGCCTGACGGTCGGCACCGCCGGCGAACTGGAAGAGGCCGAAATGCTCGGTGTGGACGGTAACGGGCGCCTGTGCCTGAAGATCGCGCCGCCCATCACGCGTACCAAGGTCGTGCCCGAACCATGGCGTACCAACCTGCTGGTGCGGGCATGGCGGCGCCTGACCGGGCGTACCAACGTACCGCAGCCACCCAAGCGTGAGTTGCCGGCGGCCCGCTGGCGTACTGTCGGTTCGATCCGCCGATACATCCTGTTGGCACTGATGATCGGGCAGACCTTGGTCGCTGGCTGGTACATGAAGAGCATCCTGCCCTACCAGGGCTGGTCGTTTGTCGATCTGGACGAAATCTTCGCCCAGCCGATCTGGGATACGGTGGTGCAGGTATGGCCGTACGCCTTGCAGACGTCCATCCTGATTCTCTTCGGGATTCTGTTCTGCTGGGTGTCGGCCGGCTTCTGGACAGCCCTGATGGGCTTCCTCGAGCTGCTGACCGGGCGCGACAAGTACAAGATTTCCGGCAGCAGTGCCGGCAACGAACCCATCGCGCCAGACGCACGGACCGCGCTGGTCATGCCGATCTGCAACGAAGACGTGCCGCGGGTGTTCGCAGGCCTGCGTGCAACGTTCGAGTCGGTGGCAGCCAGCGGTAACCTGGACCGCTTCGACTTCTTTGTGCTCAGCGACACCAACGACACCGACATTGCCGTTGCCGAGCAACAGGCATGGCTGGACGTGTGCCGTGAAACCAAGGGGTTCGGCCGTATCTTCTACCGCCGTCGCCGGCGTCGGGTGAAGCGCAAAAGCGGTAACCTCGACGACTTCTGCCGCCGCTGGGGCAGCGAGTACAAGTACATGGTGGTGCTGGACGCCGACAGCGTCATGAGCGGCGAATGCCTGAGCAGCCTGGTGCGCCTGATGGAGGCCAACCCTGATGCCGGCATCATCCAGACCGGGCCCAAGGCGTCGGGTATGGATACCCTGTATGCACGCATGCAGCAGTTCGCCACGCGCGTATACGGCCCATTGTTCACGGCCGGCCTGCATTTCTGGCAGCTGGGC
Source organism: Pseudomonas sp. WSY_20 (assembly GCF_043104335.1). NCBI lineage: Bacteria > Pseudomonadati > Pseudomonadota > Gammaproteobacteria > Pseudomonadales > Pseudomonadaceae > Pseudomonas > Pseudomonas sp. WSY_20. Next base: position 20,849 of record NZ_JBICKP010000030.1, on the reverse strand, counting down.
GAGTCGCACTACTGGGGGCACAATGCGATCATCCGCATGAAGCCGTTCATCGAACACTGCGCATTGGCGCCATTGCCAGGCAAGGGTGCGTTCGCTGGGGCCATTCTCTCCCACGATTTCGTCGAAGCCGCGCTCATGCGCCGTGCCGGTTGGGGGGTATGGATCGCCTATGACTTGCCGGGCAGCTATGAAGAACTGCCGCCCAACCTGCTCGACGAACTCAAGCGCGACCGTCGCTGGTGCCATGGCAACCTGATGAACTTCCGGCTGTTCCTGGTCAAGGGCATGCACCCGGTGCACCGTGCCGTGTTCCTGACGGGTGTCATGTCCTACCTGTCTGCGCCGTTGTGGTTCCTGTTCCTGGTGCTGTCGACCGCGTTGCTGGCGACCAACACCTTGATGGAGCCCCAGTACTTCATCGAGCCGTACCAGCTGTACCCGCTGTGGCCTCAATGGCACCCGGAAAAAGCCGTGGCGTTGTTCTCCACCACCATCGTGCTGCTGTTCCTGCCCAAACTGCTCAGCGTCATCCTGATCTGGGCAAAGGGCGCGGTGGAGTACGGTGGGCGGATCAAGGTCACCTTGTCGATGCTCATGGAAATGCTGTTCTCCATGTTGCTGGCTCCGGTGCGCATGATCTTCCACACCCGCTTCGTGCTCGCCGCATTCCTGGGCTGGGCCGCCACCTGGAACTCTCCCCAGCGCGACGATGACTCCACGCCCTGGAGCGAGGCGGTCAAGCGCCATGGTCCGCAAACCTTGCTGGGCGTGGGATGGGCAGGCCTGGTAGCCTGGCTGAACCCCAGCTTCCTGTGGTGGCTGACGCCGATCGTGGGCTCGTTGATGCTGTCCATCCCGGTCTCGGTCATTTCCAGCCGTACCCGCCTGGGTCTGGCCGCCAAGGACGAGAAGCTGTTCCTGATTCCTGAGGAGTACGCCACGCCGCAAGAGCTGCTGGCCACGGACCAGTACACCCACGAGAACCGCTGGCACGCCCTGCGCGACGGTTTTGTGCGCGCTGTTGTGGACCCGCGGCAGAATGCCCTGGCGTGCGCCATGGCCACTGCCCGGCACGGTCAGGCAGCACCCATCGAGGCCATGCGGGCCGAACGTATCGCCAAAGCCCTGGAAGTCGGCCCCCATGGGCTCGACCTCGGCACGCGCCTGGCATTGCTGAGCGATCCCGTTGCGCTGACCCGCCTGCACGACCAAGTATGGTCGCAGCAGCACGCGGCATGGATCGATGCCTGGCGCGCTTCGATCAAGAGCGACCCGCATTCGCCGTTGTTACCGCTGCATCCTGAACAGGAAGGCCAACCGGCGCTCGCAGGCTCTTGACCTGCGCCATACGCGGGCCAGCCCGTTCTGACCTGCCCTGCAGCCGAGGGTTGCAGGGTCAGGCCGGAGCGGGTTGGCCCGCGACGCTTTCGCCCTTCTGGCCGATTTAGGCCAACAAAGTCCCCCCCGATGCTATATCGCCAGCGCGCCATGCGTTAGCATCCCTCTCCGATAGCTCACGGCGGCCCGCAAGGCCGTACCAATAAGAAAACGCGCTACTTCTACTTTCAGGGGACTTGGTGATGTTCAAGAAATACCTTTCGCGGCTGCTGGTGGGCATGACCGCTCTGGTAGCGGTGTCCGCTGCCCAGGCCGGGGCCATTGACGAGGCCGTCAAGCGTGGCACGCTGCGTGTGGGCATGGACCCGACCTACATGCCGTTCCAGATGACCAACAAGCGTGGCGAGATCATCGGCTTCGAGGTCGACATCCTCAAGGCCATGGCCAAGTCAATGGGCGTCAAGTTCGAAGCGGTATCCACCGCTTATGACGGCATCATTCCCGCCCTGCTGACCGACAAGTTCGACATGATCGGCAGCGGCATGACCCTGACCCAGGAGCGCAACCTGCGCCTGAACTTCAGCGAACCCTTCATCGTCGTGGGCCAGACCCTGCTGATCCGCAAGGACCTGGCCGGCGAGATCAAGTCGTACAAGGACCTGAACAACGAGAAGTATCGCCTGACCTCCAAGCTGGGGACCACCGGCGAGATGGTGTCCAAGAAGCTGATCGGCAAAGCCAAGTACCACGGCTATGACAATGAGCAGGAAGCGGTCATGGATGTGGTCAACGGCAAGGCGGATGCCTTTGTCTATGACGCTCCTTATAACGTAGTGGCCGTCGAGAAGGCCGGTGCGGGCAAGCTGCTGTTCCTCGAAGAACCCTTCACCTACGAGCCGCTGGCCTTCGGCCTGAAGAAAGGCGACTACGACAGCATCAACTTCATCAACAACTTCCTGCACCAGATCAAGCATGACGGGACCTACGATCGTATTCACGACAAGTGGTTCAAGAACAAGGACTGGCTCAAGGACATGGAATAAAAGGCACCTTCAGGCCGCAAGCTGCAGGCCGCAGCCAGTGACCGACCTTACGGGATCGGCCATAGGCTGCGGCTTGTGGCTTGCGGCCTGCCGTTTTCCGGAGTATCCAACGTGATCAAACACAAGAAGGCCCAGTGGCCCTGGCATGGGCTGACTGCACTGGTCCTGGTAGGCCTGGCCGTCAGCCTGTACATGGCCACCTCGATGATTTCCTACGAGTGGCGCTGGAACCGCGTCCCTCAGTATTTCGCCTATCAGGCCGAGGACGTACAGCGCGCGAGCGACTACGGCACCGTGCAGGAAGTCGTCATCACCGGGGATGAAGCCCGCGTCACCTTGAAGGATGAAAGCGGGGCGCTTCAGGTCCTGGACGTGGCCAAGGACAGCCTGCAACTGAGCCGCGGCGACGATGTGGCCGAAGGGGACCAGATAGGGGTGACCCGGCACTGGGCCGCAGGGCCACTGGCTTGGGGGTTGTGGACCACACTGTGGATTTCGGTGGTTTCCGGTGCGCTGGGGCTGCTGATCGGGCTGTTTGCCGGCCTGTGCCGGTTGTCGACCAACCCCACGCTGCATGACCTGTCGACCGTCTATGTCGAGCTGGTGCGCGGCACGCCGCTGCTGGTTCAGATCTTCATCTTCTACTTCTTCATCGGCACGGTCCTGAACCTGTCGCGGGAGTTTGCCGGTGTAGCCGCCCTGGCGCTGTTCACAGGTGCCTATGTGGCGGAAATCGTGCGTGCCGGCGTGCAGTCCATCGCTAAGGGGCAGAACGAAGCTGCGCGCTCGCTGGGCCTCAATGCCGGGCAGTCGATGCGTCATGTGATACTGCCCCAGGCGTTCAAGCGTGTACTGCCGCCGTTGGCTGGTCAGTTCATCAGCCTGGTCAAGGACACCTCGCTGGTGTCGGTGATCGCCATTACCGAACTGACGAAAAGCGGACGGGAAGCCATCACCACGTCGTTCTCGACCTTCGAGATCTGGTTCTGCGTGGCAGGCTTGTACCTGCTGATCAACCTGCCGCTGTCGCACATTGCCAGCCGGCTCGAGCGGAGGCTTGCGCAAAGTGATTGAAGTCCGTGACCTACTCAAGGTATTCGACACCCGTGGCCATGTGGTGCGGGCGGTCGACAACGTCACCACGCACGTGGCAAAAGGCGAAGTAGTCGTGGTCCTCGGCCCTTCGGGCTCGGGCAAGTCGACCTTCTTGCGTTGCCTCAACGGCCTGGAGCACTTCGACGAGGGCCATGTGGCCATCGCCGGCCTGGATCTGGCGCACCCCAAGACCGACATCAACGCCTACCGCCGCGAAGTCGGGATGGTGTTCCAGCATTTCAACCTGTTTCCGCACATGACCGTGCTGGAAAACCTGTGTCTGGCACAGAAGGTGGTGCGCAAGCGCAACAAGGCCGACCGCGAAGCCAAGGCCCGGGCCTTGTTGCAAAAGGTGGGGATCGCGGAGAAAGCCAACGAGTATCCGTCGCGGTTGTCGGGCGGTCAGCAGCAACGGGTCGCGATTGCCCGCGCGTTGGCCATGGACCCGAAAGTGATGCTGTTCGACGAGCCCACCTCGGCGCTGGACCCGGAAATGGTAGGGGAGGTGCTGGATGTGATGAAGACCCTGGCCCTGGAGGGCATGACCATGGTCTGTGTCACCCACGAAATGGGCTTTGCCCGTGAAGTGGCCGATCGCGTGCTGTTCTTCGACCATGGCAAGCTGCTGGAAGACTCATCGCCCGCCGAGTTCTTCGCCGCCCCGAAAGATCCGCGTGCGCAGGCATTTTTGCGGCAAGTGCTCTGAACGTGAAGGCTACCCACCCGCAGTGGGTAGCCTTCGGATTGTGAGCTACAGGGCTCCCAAGCCAAGCGCTCAGATGTTGAACCGCCTTACCATACCCCGCAGCTGCTGCCCCAACTGTTCCAGCTCACCACTGGATGCTGCAGTCTGTTCGCTGGCTGCACTGGTCTGATCGGACGCATCACGCACATTCAACACGCTGCGATTGATCTGTTCGGCCACCACGCTCTGCTGTTCGCTGGCAGTGGCGATCTGCTGGTTCATACCCTGGATGCTCGAGACCGTCCCGGTGATCTGGCTCAGCGCATCGCCTGCCTTGCGGCTCAATTCCACGCTTTGCTCGGTAAGGTTCTTGCTGCTGTCCAGCAAGCGCGTAACTTCGTCGGTGCCGTTGTGCAGGCTGTCGATCAGTTGACCGATTTCTTCCGTGGCGGTGGAGGTGCGTTGGGCCAGGCCGCGCACTTCGTCGGCCACCACCGCGAAGCCCCGCCCGGCTTCACCCGCCCGTGCCGCCTCGATCGCGGCGTTGAGCGCCAGCAGGTTGGTCTGTTCGGAGACAGACTTGATCACGTCCAGAATACTGCCGATGCGCTGACTCTCGCCGGCCAGGTGCTGCATGGCTGCCAGGCAATGGTCCATCTGCCCGGACAACTGTTCGATACGCCCAATGGCTTCGGTCACCACCTGATCGCCCACCTGCGCCTGCTGGTCGGCATTGGTGGCGGCCATCGATGCCTGCTCTGCATTTTGCGCCACCTCCTGGACCGTGGCGCTCATCTGGTTCATGGCAGTGGCGACCTGGTCGGTCTCCTCTCGCTGCTGGTTGATGCGCACCTTGGTGTCTTCGCTGCTGGAGGCCAATTGCGACGCGGCTTGCGAGAGTTGCCCGACACCGTGGTCGATGCCGCCGATCAGTTCGCGCAAGCTTATTGTCATTTCACGCATGCTGGCCTGCAGCTTGCCCATCTCGTCGCGGCGCTGCACCGGCTCGACCTGGCTCAGATCCCCTTTGGCGATACGCGCAGCTACCTCCAGGGTCTGGCGCAGCGGTTGGGTGATCTGCAATGTGATCAGCCACCCGGCGACCACGCCGACCAACAGCGCCAGCAGTGCCACGGTGGTCAACAGCGAGCGGGCGGCCAGTGCTTCCCTGTCGCGCTGTTCGACCTTGCGCTTGCCAAGTTCCAGGCTCACCGAGCGTAACTCGTCGCCGCGGCGCTCCATGGTGTTCTGCAGCTGCTCCGCCTTGACGGCAACTTGGCGGTATTGATCCAAGGTGGCACGGTATCGGGCCAATTCGGTGCCTGGTTGCTCGATCACGGCGCGCGGCAGCCCGAGAGGCGCCAGGCCTTTGACCAGCTGAGCCAGGCTAGTGCTTGCGGCCTCCAAGGCGCTTTCACCGACCTTGGCGAAGTCTTCGACAGGGGAGAAAGTGTAGGCCGGTACCAGGCTCTGCTGGTTGGCGCTCTCCACATGCCGGCTCAGGGTGTCCATCATGCCCAGCACGTTGGTCTGCTGCCCATCGGCAGGCATCTTCAACAGGGCCTGGGTTTCAAGTTCATCGATGGCCGTGCTGAGTTTCTGTTCCTGAACGAGCAGAGCCTGGCGCAAGGTGGCGCGGCTGGTGGCAGTGCGCTGCAGCTCAGTGAAGTCATCGCGCAATTGCTGCAGCAAACCCAGCTTTTCGGTGAGCATCTGCCGTGATTCTTCGACGTTGCTGCGCTGCTGAAGGGTAGTGAGCCTATCGCTCAGCTGTTCGAGTATGCGGCCGATCCGCGTCTTGCTCTGCTCATCGTCGAGCACACGGTACGTGATGCGCTCGGCGCGCAGATCCTTGGTCAGGTCATTGATTTGGCCAATTTCGCTCAATTGCTGCGAACGAACGATGGCGCCGTCCAAAGCGCGCCAGCCACTGATCGTAGTGACCAGCGTGAGCAGCAGGACCACGGCGAAACCGAGGGCCAACTTGGCGGCGACGCTGATGTTGCCGAGCTTGCGGTTGAGGTAACCGAGCATGGGGATTCTCCGTGCAAGTGGAAGGAATGAAGAGCACGCGCAATACGTGCAAGCCATCCCTGCCCATCGGCGGAGGACGTGTAGGACTTGACCTGAAATCCGCGTAGGAAAATTCGGAGCGATCGGTCAGATTTTTTCGGTTACGCAGCCATAACGGCAATGCCCAGTGCGCGCCCGTTCCAGCCACCCGCGCGCGCATGAAGAGGCTGCGTAGCAGCCTCAGTCCCAATGCGCCGATTGACCGGCATTGTCATTAATCGTATCGACAGGCCTGCCCGTCAGAGTTTGAAACGCCCCACCAAGCCCTGCAAATGAGTGCCCAGGCGGGCCAGTTCGACGCTGGAGCTGGCAGTCTGTTCGCTGGCCGCCGAGGTCTGGTCTGAAATATCCCGTACGTTGATCACGCTGCGGTTGATCTCTTCGGCCACCGCCGTTTGCTCCTCGGCTGCCGTGGCGATCTGCTGATTCATCGCCTGGATGGACGAGACCGTACGGGTGATGTTTTCCAGCGAGCTGCCTGCACGGCGGGTCAGTTCGACGGTGCTGTCGGTGAGTTGCCGGCTGCTGTCCATCACGCTCGCTGCGCGCTGGGTGCCGCTTTGCAGGCCGGCGATCAGTTCCTCGATCTCTTCGGTGGATTGCTGCGTGCGTTGCGCCAGGCTGCGCACCTCGTCAGCCACCACTGCAAACCCGCGTCCGGCCTCGCCTGCACGGGCCGCTTCGATCGCCGCGTTGAGTGCCAGCAGGTTGGTCTGCTGGGCCACCGACTTGATCACATCCAGCACGCTACCGATCTTGTCGCTTTCCCCCTTGAGCTGGCTCATGGCCTCGCTGGAGTTGGCCACCTCGCTGGCCAGCCGCTCGATCTGCGCCACCGCTTCGCTGACCACACGATCGCCCTCACGGGCCTGCTGGTCGGCCATGACGGCTGCCTCCGAGGCCTGCTCGGCGTTACGTGCCACGTCGTGAACGGTCGCCGTCATCTGGTTCATCGCCGTGGCAACCTGGTCAGTCTCCACCTTCTGGTTGGTAACCCCTGCGCTGGTCTGCTCGGTCACTGCCGAGAGCTCTTCGGCAGCACTGGCAATCTGGGTTACGCCATCGCCTATGCCACCAATCAGGTCGCGCAGGCCTTGGGTCATGCGCTGCATGCTGGCCTGCAACTGGCCAAGCTCGTCTCGACGCCTCGAAGGCTCATGCAGGGTGAGATCGCCGCTGGCCACCCGTTCAGCCCCGCGCAGCGCCTCGCGCAGCGGCAGGATGATCTGGCGGGTAATCACCCAGGCTGCCAGCAGGCCCAGCAAGACGGCCAGGCCCGTGGCCAACCCCAGCAACGCCTTTGCCTGAGCGGCCGCCGTGTCACGTACCTGGGTCTGCGAGCTGGTCATGGCCTGGCTGGTCTGCATCAAGGTCACGCCTTGGTCGGCCATCTGCTGCAACGCCTGGGCGCTGGCGCTCTGCGCTTCGCCGAACTGCATCACGGCGTCGCGGTAGCCGCCCATGGCGGTACTGGCGTCGCTCAAACCGGCGGCGAATTCAGCAGGCAGCTTGGCGGGCAGCCCTCGCAACTCGTCCAGCGCCTGGTCGATGGCCTTGAGTGCCGTTTGCTGATAGTCGGCGTTGCCGCTATAGGTGTAACCACGCACCTGGAAGCGCGCTTGCTGGAGCAGGCTGTTGACGGTGACGGCATATTGGTACTGGGTGATATCGCCCGCTTGAAGCAGGCGCTGCTGGACCCGGCCCACCAGTTCGACGGCCTTGTCCGCGCTGTCCCCCAACACGCCACGGCTGGCCTCGCGCCGCAAGTTCGACTGTTTGAGCTGCGCGAAGGCTTGCTGGTAGGCCGCTACCGCATCGCGCTGCTGTTCGAGGCGCTGATGATCGGCGGGTTCGTCGATCTGGCCAAGCATCAGCTGAACCTGACGGTCCAGGGTGCCAAGCGCCTTCTCCATCTCGCCGATCGAGGCTTCGTCGCGCTGGCGTTCATAATGCTGACGGGCAATGCGCAGCTCCTGGGCGTACTGCTGGATGACCGAGATGTTGCCCAGCTTGTCACCCCTGGCCGTGATGCTGTTCATGCCGTGCCACCCGGTCAGGGTGATGATCAGTGTCAGCAGCAACACCAGGCCGAAGCCCAGCGCCAGTTTGCGGGTCACACTCACGTTGCCCAAAAGCTGGGTTAACCATTGATTCATAGAAACTCCCTGGCGGCTTGGCAGCACGATTTAGTTGTTGTTGCCAATGCCATCGGCCAGGGAAACAGAAACTTGATGGGTAAAAGCTGACCGGTTCGTCAGAATATACGTGAGAGCAAGGCCGTGACGGCCGTTTCCACCCGAAGGATGCGTGCACCGAGCTGCACCGGGGCCAAACCCGCTTTGCCCAGCAGATCCACCTCGTAGGGGATCCACCCGCCTTCCGGGCCAATGGCCAGGGTGACTGCCTGTTCTACCGCGCGAGGGCAGTCGGGATAGTCGCCTGGGTGACCGACCAGCCCAAGGGTGCCTTCGGCAATGGCAGGCAGACGGTCCTCGACGAAGGGTTTGAAGCGTTTTTCGATGATGACTTCTGGCAGCACGGTGTCACGTGCCTGTTCCAGACCCAGGATCAGGTTTTCACGGATGACGTCGGGCTGAAGGAAGGGGGTTTGCCAGAAGCTCTTTTCCACCTTGTAGCTGTTGAGCAGGATCAGGCGCGGCACCCCAAGGGTGGCGACGGTCTGGAACAGCCTGCGCAGCATCTTGGGCCGTGGCACCGCCAGCACCAGGGTCAACGGCAGCTTGGCCGGTGGCGCCTGATCGAAGCTGACGTGAAGCTCGGCTTCATGGCGCTCCAGGCGCTGCACCATCGCCAGGCCCATCAGGCCGTTGATGCGGCCAACGCGCAACGTGTCACCTACGGCGACCCCGTGCACATCCTGCATATGGACGAAACGCCGATCAGCCAATACAACCCGGTCAGCCGCGATGAAATCGGCCTCCTCCAGCAGAAGCAGGTTCACGGCTGCGTCGCGGGTGGTTGGTCTTGATGATCATCGGCAGGCTGTTCGTCGCTGCCACGCTTGCGAATCAGGCTGCCGCACAGCACGCCGACCTCGAACAGTAGCCACATGGGGACGGCCAACAGGGTCTGGGAGAAGATGTCCGGGGGCGTCAGCACCATGCCGACAACGAAGCAGCCAATGATCACGTAGGGGCGGATCTTCTTCAGGTACTTCACATCGACCACGCCGATCCAGACCAGCAGCACCACGGCCACCGGAATCTCGAAGGCTACGCCGAAGGCGAAGAACAACGTCATCACGAAGTCCAGGTAGCTGGCGATGTCGGTCATCATCGATACGCCTTCAGGCGTTGCGCTGGCGAAGAAGCCAAAGATCAACGGGAAGACCAGAAAATAGGCAAAGGCCATGCCGGCATAGAACAGCACGATGCTCGACATCAGCAGGGGTATGGCGATGCGCTTTTCATGACGGTACAGGCCTGGTGCGATGAAGCCCCAGATCTGCTGCAGGATGAAGGGGATCGCCAGGAACAGCGAAACAATCATGGTCAGCTTGAACGGCGTCAGGAAGGGCGAGGCCACGTCAGTGGCGATCATGGTCGCATTGGCGGGCAGATGATCACGCAGCGGCGCCGAGACCAGGGTGTAGATCTGCTGGGCGAAGGAAAACAACCCGGCAAAGATCAGGAAGATGACGGCAACGCAACGCAGCAGGCGGGTGCGCAGTTCGGTCAGGTGCGAAACCAGCGGCATGGGCTGGTCGTGTTCCGGGTTCTCGCTCATGGGGCTCGCGGCGGCTCGGGCGCTACAGGGGTAGGGTGCGCAGTGGCAGGGGCAGTTACATCGGTTTCAGCTGGCGTAGTTGGCAGGCCAGCAGGGGGCTGCACGGTGGCCGTGGTCACCGGAGGCTGGGCAGGCGGCGCATTGGGGTTGAGGATGCGCTTGGCCTGCTCTTCCATGTGCATGATGTGCTCGTTGTGCAGCTGGCGGCGGATGTCATCGGCGCCGATTTCGCGTTCGACTTCCATCTTGATGCTGTTGAAGCTGCGTTTGAGCCGGCCGATCCACAAGCCCGCCGTGCGGGCGGCGCCCGGCAGGCGCTCGGGGCCGAGCACCAGCAGGGCGACGAGGCCGACGAGCAGCAGCTCGCCGAAACTGATGCCGAACATAAGTCAGTCTTTCCGCTGCGGCTCTTGGACCGGTTGGGCCTGGCCTTCGATGGTATGGCCCTGGCTGGCCTGGGCAGTGGTCTGCACCGGTTGCACAGGGGGTACGGGCTGGGCCGGAGGAGGGGTAGGTTCAGCCGGCTTGGTTTCTTCTTCGTTCATGGCCTTGCGAAAGCCCTTGATCGATTCGCCCAGGTCGCTGCCGAGGTTCTTCAGCTTCTTGGTGCCGAACACCAGCACCACCACGACCAGCAGGACGATCCAGTGTTTCCAGTCAAAGATACCCATTTCGTACTCCCGAAAATTGTGTGAAGGTCACCGGGCGTCAGCCCTGAACATACATCAGGCCGAAGGCTGGCGGGCGGCTTTTTCGTCATGGCCCGACAACCCGAAGCGCCGGTCGAGCTCGTCGAGCACGGCTTGCGGGTGCTGACCCAGGGCGCTGAGCATCACCAGGCTGTGAAACCACAGGTCGGCCGTTTCATAGATGACGTCGCTGCAGTCCTTGCTGAGCGCAGCATCCTTGGCGGCAATGATGGTTTCAACCGACTCTTCGCCGAGCTTTTCCAGAATCTTGTTGAGGCCCTTGTGGTACAGGCTGGCCACATAGGAGCTGTCCGGCGCCGCCTGTTTGCGTTCTTCGAGCACGGCGGCCAGCCGGTTGAGGGTGTCGCTCATGTCAGTGTCCTGCGTCGTAGATGGCGTGCGGGTCTTTCAGGACCGGGTCGACGGTGGCCCACTGGCCGTCTGCGTAGATGCGGTAGAAGCAGCTTTCCCGGCCGGTATGGCAAGCGATGTGGCCCACCTGCTCGACCATGAGGATGATCACGTCGGCGTCGCAGTCCAGGCGCATTTCGTGAAGTTTTTGCACATGGCCCGACTCCTCGCCCTTGCGCCACAGTTTGCCACGCGAGCGCGACCAGTAGATGGCGCGTTGCTCAGCAGCGGTCAACGCCAGTGCTTCACGGTTCATCCACGCCATCATCAGCACGCGTCCGGTCTTGTGGTCCTGGGCGATGGCCGGCACAAGGCCATCGCTGTTCCACTTGATCTCGTCCAGCCAGTCTTTCATCGTCGACTCCAAAACGGGCCCGTCTGCGTCGCGGGCCTTTTGCGCTAGTGTGCCAGCCACGGGCGCGGCTGGCTATTGGCGCACGATCAGGTAAAGGCCTGCGGCCAGCATCAACCAGGCCGGCCACGCCGTGGCGGCCGCCAGGCTACCGGCCTGCAGGGCGACACCGCCCAGGATCACACCCCCGCCCAGCAAGCCGGCACCGAGCAGGCGCAGGGCCCAATGGTCGCCATTTCGGCGCTCTGGCATCTTGGGGTCGTGCAGGTGCGGTTGCGACAGTCGTTCGAGCAAGTCCCGGGTCATGTTGGCCAGGTGCGGCAACTGCTCAGCCTGGCTGTGCAGGTTGCCCAGCAAGGCCTTGGGGCTCATGCGCTGGCGCATCCAGCGCTCAAGATAAGGCTTGGCCGTGCTCCACAGGTCCAGCTCAGGGTACAGCTGACGCCCCAGGCCTTCGATGTTGAGCAGGGTCTTCTGCAGCAGCACCAGTTGAGGTTGCACTTCCATGTTGAAGCGGCGCGCGGTCTGGAACAGGCGCATCAGCACCTGGCCGAAGGAAATATCCTTGAGGGGTTTTTCGAAGATCGGCTCGCACACGGTGCGGATGGCCGCTTCGAACTCATTGACCTTGGTGTTGGCCGGTACCCAGCCCGAGTCGATGTGCAGCTGGGCGACGCGGCGATAGTCGCGCTTGAAGAAGGCAATCAGGTTGCGCGCGAGGTAATCCTGGTCTTCATCGGTGAGGCTGCCGACGATGCCGCAGTCGATGGCGATGTACTTGGGGCTCCACGGCTTGACCGTGCTCACGAAGATGTTGCCCGGGTGCATGTCGGCATGGAAGAAGCTGTCACGAAACACCTGCATGAAGAACACTTCGACGCCGCGCTCGGCCAGCATCTTCATGTCGGTGCGCTGATCGGCGAGGGTGGCCATGTCGGTCACCGGCACGCCGTAGATACGCTCCATCACCAGCACTTTGGGCCGGCACCAGTCCCAATAGACCTGGGGCACGTACATGAGCTCGGAATCCTCGAAATTGCGCCGCAGCTGGCTGGCGTTGGCCGCCTCGCGAAGCAGGTCGAGTTCGTCGTAGATGGTTTTCTCGTAATCGCCGACAACCTCCACCGGGTGCAGGCGACGTGCATCGGCAGAAAGGCGCTCGGCACCCTTGGCGATCAGGAACAGCCAGGCAATGTCGGCAGCGATGATTGGCTTGAGCCCCGGCCGTACCACCTTGACCACCACTTCTTCACCGCTTTTCAGGCGCGCGGCGTGCACTTGCGCCACCGATGCGGACGCCAGGGGCTCCACGTCGAAGCGGCTGAACACCTCACCCACCTTGGCCCCAAGCTGGGCTTCGATCAGCGCCACGGCTTTTTGCGGGTCGAACGGCGGTACGCGGTCTTGGAGCAGCATCAGCTCGTCGGCAATGTCAGTGGGCAGCAAGTCGCGCCGGGTAGACAACAGCTGGCCGAACTTGATGAAGATAGGCCCTAGGTCCTGCAGCGCCATGCGCAACCGCGCGCCGCGGCTCAGTTCCGAGGCGCGACGCGGTAGCCAGCGCCACGGCAACAGCAGCCGCAGGCTCATCAACCACCAGGGCAGAGGGTAGTCGAACAGCAAGTCATCGAGCCGGTAGCGGATGACGACGCGCTGGATGCGGAAAAGGCGGCGGAAGGCGAGCAGCTTCATGCGTTATCGCTGGAATCAAGGGATCGGGAAAGGCGCAGGATGCGCGCCTCGAGGCGTTCTGTATCGACCTTCATGGCATCGAGTTCGCTGAAGGCGGCCTCGGCTTCGCGTTTGCCTACCAGCGTACGCGATTCTTCCGCCAGATACTCGGACAGGCTCTGGCTCAGGCGTGCCAGGCCTTGACGGGTCCACCGGGTGCGCAGGCGGATGTGCCCTGCGATCAGGGCCGTGGGCACAGGGCCCAGCCACTTCTGCAACTCATGCTCCCAGTCCAGCTCCAGGTCCTGGAAAATGCCGAACAGATCGAGCAAGGCCGCGGTATCGCCGTGCAACGCCACATGGGGGCTGTGCAGGACTGCCGTCTTGTCTCGCGACAACGCCAGGTGCGCCAGGCTTGCCGCCGGCGCGCTCAACCGGCAGTCGACTTCGCCTTCCCAGGCACTGGCCAGCATCAGGCCCTGCTCGTCAGGCAGGATGAAGACCTGCATGGCCGGTTGGCGGCAGTCGATCTCGATGACCTTGCCTTCCAGCGCTGCTAGCCTTGGCAATGCCGTGCTGTCCATGCGCAGGACGCGGTTCAGGCCATGTTCGGCACTGGCGAGCAGACCGGCCATGAGCATCAGGGCTTGATCCCCCGGTGCACGGCCACGATGCCGCTGGTCATGTTGTGGTAGGTCACCCGGTCGAACCCGGCCTGCACCATCATGGCCTTGAGGGTTTCCTGGTCAGGGTGCATGCGGATCGATTCGGCCAGGTAGCGGTAGCTCTCGGAATCGTTGGTGATCAGCTTGCCGGCCAGGGGCATGAAGGCGAATGAGTAGGCGTCGTAGGCCTTGGACATCAGCTTGTTGGTCGGCTTGGAGAACTCCAGCACCAGCAGGCGGCCACCCGGCTTGAGCACGCGCAGCATGGAGCGAATGGCATCTTCCTTGTGGGTGACGTTGCGCAGGCCGAAGGCGATGGTCACGCAGTCGAAATGGTTGTCCGGAAACGGCAGCTTTTCAGCGTCGGCCTGGACGAACTCGATGTTGCCGGCCACGCCACGGTCCAGTAGGCGGTCGCGGCCGACCTTGAGCATGGACTCGTTGATGTCGGCCAGCACCACGTGCCCGGTCGGGCCCACCAGGCGCGAGAACTTGGCTGCCAGGTCGCCCGTGCCGCCGGCGATGTCCAGCACACGGTTGCCGCTGCGAACGCCCGACAGCTCGATGGTGAAGCGCTTCCACAGGCGGTGCATGCCGCCGGACAGCACGTCGTTCATCAGGTCGTATTTGGCCGCCACCGAGTGGAACACTTCGGCAACCTTGCGCGCCTTCTGGCTTTCAGGCACGTCCTGGTAGCCAAAATGGGTCGTGGGTTCGGCGTGGTCGCCTTTGCGCTGGTCGTTCATATCGCTTCACCGAAATTAATTGACGCCATTCTAGGGCGAACGAGCGGATTTGTCTTGGCGGGGTGTGCCGCCAGGCGGGGGCGGGCATAATGCCGATTATGTCTACATGTTCAGGAACACCCGCATGACCCAGATCAGCGTCGAACGCAAACACACCCTCGGGCGCGACGCCGCCCGTTCCAAGGCCCAAGCGCTGGTGGACCGCCTCAGCCGCGAGTATGACCTCAAGGCCTCGTGGGATGGCGACCGCGTCGATGTGGCACGCAGCGGCGCGAACGGCAGCGTGCACATCGGCCAGGACAGCATCCGTGTCGATCTCAAGCTCGGCATGATGATGTCGATGATGAGCGGCACCATCAAGGGCGAAATCGAGCGGGCGCTGGACAAGGCACTTGCCTGAATCTGGACACCGGCCGTTCGGCCCGGTTCGGCCGGTGATCGCGAATGGGGCGTTTCAGGTTGGCTCGGCCAGAAACTTCATGATGACCGGCGCGATGGCGTGTGGCCGGGTGATCAGAAACAGATGACCATCATCGATGATGTGCAACTGCGCATTGGGGATACGCCAGGCCAGCAGACGCATGTTCACCAGCGGAATCAACGGATCGTCATCCCCGGCAAGCACCAGGGTGGGCTGGCGGAGTTTGTGCAGCCAATGGATGCTGGTCCAGCCAAGTGCCGCGAACAGTTGCCAGTAATAACCCAGCTTGCCAGCCGAGCGTGCCGTGGCCGCGTGCTTTAGCGCCAGGTGCGGATCCCGGCGAAACCCGCCGCCATACACCAGCGGCGCGATGCGCATGACATGGGAGGGGTCTACGTACCGGCGGGGGCTGGCCATGCTCCACAACACCTTGGGCTTGCCAGGTACCATGACCGCGCCTGCGGCCGTGGCAGCCAGGATGAGTTTTCGGCAGCGCTGCGGGTAGTCATGGGCGAATTGCTGAGCCAGCCCGCCTCCCCACGACACGCCGATGACGTTGACCTGGCCGTAATTTAGCGTGTCGAGCAGCCGAGCGGCGAGCCGGGCCAGTCCTGAAAACCGATAAGGCCGCTGCGGCGTGGATGAACCGCCCACACCTGGGGCGTCGAAGGCGATGACCTGCAAGTCGGGGTCCAGTGCTTCGATGAACGGAAATATCAGCTCGAAGTTGGCCCCGATGCCGTTGAAGATCAGCAAGGGCGCCAAGGTCGACTGACCTGGACGCACGACGGTACGGATGGACAGGCCATCGAGCTCGACCGTTTTGAACACGTAAGGTGACGGCATGCGCATGGCTCCT
This sequence comes from Pseudomonas sp. WSY_20, assembly GCF_043104335.1. Taxonomy (NCBI): domain Bacteria; kingdom Pseudomonadati; phylum Pseudomonadota; class Gammaproteobacteria; order Pseudomonadales; family Pseudomonadaceae; genus Pseudomonas; species Pseudomonas sp. WSY_20. The sequence continues at coordinate 5,054 of NZ_JBICKP010000030.1, read as the reverse complement.
GGAGCTGGTAAACGCCTTGGCACCGCGCAGGTGGCCACGGCGCAGGGGTTCAACGCTGGTGCACGTAGCTGCCTGGCGCAGCTTCGGCTGCAGGATGGCTGCGGCACCCCAAGTGGCTCGGTGCCTCGATCAATGCCCCGGCTCGGTCGGCCAGCCAGCCCTGCCAGTGCAGCCACCATGAATCGACGTGCCTGACGGCGTCCTGTTGCCAGGCAAGCGGATCGTCATGCTGGCCATCCCCAGCCTGAAAGCGCGCCTTCGGATTGCCGGGCGGATTGATGATGCTCTGGATGTGCCCACTGTTGGACAGCACGAACTCGACCTTGCCGCCGAACAGTCGCGCCGAGCGATAGCAGGCCTGCCAAGGCGTAATATGGTCGGCATTGCCCGCCACGCTGAAGAGGTCGCACTTGACCTGCTTGAGATCGATGGCGGTACCGCAGACGGTGAGGCCACCGGGACGGGTGAGCGGATTGCGCCTGTACATCTCGATCAGGTCGGCATGGAATGCGGCGGGCAGGCGCGTGGTGTCGTTGTTCCAGTACAGGATGTCGAACGCTGGCGGCTCATTGCCGAGCAGGTAATTGTTGACCCAGTAGTTCCAGATCAGGTCATTGGGACGCATCCAGGCAAACAGCCGGGCCAGGTCGCTGCCCTCGAGTACCCCCGCCTGCTGGGATTGACGCTTGGCCGCATCCAGCGCCTGGTCGTCGACGAACAATGCCAGCGCATTGTCGAGCGTGGCGTCCAGCACGCTGACCAGCAGGGTCAAGGCATTGACCTTGGTTTCATTACGCGCCGCTAGATGACCCAGCAACGCGGTGCAGGTAATCCCTCCTGAGCATGCACCGAGCATGTTCAGGGTCGCACTGCCGGTGATGCTCAGCACGGCGTCCACCGCCTCGCCAAGTGCCTGCACATAGGTAGACAAGTCCCAGTCACGCTGCGCCCTGGTCGGGTTGCGCCAACTGACCATGAAGGTTTGTTGTCGGGCGTCCAGACAGAAGCGCATCAGGCTTTTTTCCGGGCACAGATCAAAGATGTAGAACTTGTTGATCTGGGGTGGCACCACCAGCAGTGGCCGCTCATGCACCTGCTCGGTGAGGGGGCTGTACTGGATCAATTCCATCACCTCGTTACGGTACACGACCGCGCCGCTACTGCTGCCCAGGTCCTTGCCCACTTCGAAAGCATCCATGTTCACCTGGCGGGGCATGCCGCCGTTGTGGACCACGTCCCTGGCCAGGTTCGACAGACCATCGAGCATGCTTTTGCCGCCGGTCTCGAAGAAACGCTTGAGCGCGGCAGGATTGGACAGGTTATTGGTAGGCGCCAGCGCTTCGGTCATGAGCTGGATGACGAACTGCCCGCGGCTGATGTCCTCAGGGGGCAGGTCACTGCTGCTGATCCAGGCCTGCAGTTCATTACGCCATGCCAGGTAGCTTTGCAGGTAACGTCGGTAAAGCGGGTTCTGTGACCAGGTCGGGTCGTTGAAGCGGCGATCATCGCTGGCAGGGGCAAGGCTCGATTTGCCCAGCATCACGTTTTTCAGTTCGAGCCCGAAGGCAAGCGCGTGCTTGGCACTGTGCAGGGGCTGACGCACAGCCTGGCGCAGCACGGTCTGGGCCGTGCCCAACAGGTCCTTACGTCGAACGCCGACCATCGGGTTCAGGCCCGTGGCGCGTTGCGGGCTCTGCTGCTGATCTTCATTGTTGTTGTTACTCATCCGCGACGCTCCGTTGTCTGAGACGAGTACCGGCTGGCGTGGGTGCACCGACGTGTCCCCGATACCGCTACTCGGGTAATCCGTGACCGCGTCCTGCAGTGCTACGGACGATCAGGCGCCTGCAGCGCCATGCTGGTAAATGGCCACTTCTACTGGTTACCCGAGTTTCAGGCGCGAAGCAACCTGGCGCTGTCGTAAGCTCCTTATCATTGTCAGTTGGGCCGGCATGGCGGACGAAGGCGCGTGCGAGGGGAGCGGCTAAAGCATCAGCTTGACCACGGACTCCGAAGGGTCACGGGTCTTGCCGGCCTTGTGCAGCGCCTCGAGGTATTCAGCCCACAAGGCATCCTGCCGCAGGCACAGCTGCTCCAGGTATTCCCAGGTGAACAGGCCGCTGTCATGGCCATCGTCGAAGGTAAGTTTCAGGGCGTATTGACCCGCCGGCTCCAGTCCGACGAGGCCGACGTTGACCTTGCCAAACTGCAAAATGGGGTTGCCGTGCCCCTGGACTTCGGCGGAGGGGGAGTGCACGCGCAGGAATTCGGCGGGCAGGTGGTAGACCTCATCGGGCCCATAGGTAAGGCGCAGGGTCTTGGAGGCTTTGTGCAGGTTGATGGCGGTAGGCATGCGAGCCATGGGCGTGATCTCTGTTTGAGTTACACACCGCACGCTACCCGCTGCAAGAAGCGCTCGCCAGCTTCTTGAGCAAAAAACCTGTGTCGCCAGGCTGCAAGCGCCGCACGGGCTCGCTTGCAGCCTGGCGCAGGCCCGTTACAGGATGTAGCGGGACAGGTCTTCGTTCTGGGCCAACTCGCCCAGGTGGCTGTTCACGTAAGCTGCGTCGATCTGGATCGGCGCTTCGTCATGGGCACTGGCCAGGTCGCCAGCGCTGAACGACACCTCTTCGAGCAGGCGTTCGAGCAACGTGTGCAGGCGACGGGCACCGATGTTCTCGGTTTTCTCGTTGACCTGGTAGGCGATCTCGGCCAGGCGCTTGATGCCATCCTCGACGAACTCGATGTTGAGCCCTTCGGTCTTGAGCAGTGCCTGGTACTGCTCGGTCAGCGAGGCATGCGGCTCGCGCAGGATGCGCTGGAAATCTTCCGGCGTCAGGGCCTTGAGCTCCACACGGATCGGCAGGCGACCTTGCAGTTCAGGCACCAGGTCGCTCGGCTTGCTCAAGTGGAACGCGCCGGAGGCGATGAACAGGATGTGGTCGGTCTTGACCATGCCCAGCTTGGTATTGACCGTGCAGCCTTCGATTAGCGGCAGCAGATCGCGCTGCACACCCTCACGGGAGACATCGGCACCGCCGACATTGCCGCGTTTGGCGACCTTGTCGATCTCGTCGATGAACACGATGCCGTGCTGCTCGACCGCTTCCAGCGCCTTGGCCTTGAGCTCTTCTTCATTGACCAGGCGACCAGCCTCCTCGTCGCGCACCATTTTCAGCGCTTCGCGAACCTTCAGCTTGCGCGACTTGCGCTTGCCCTTGCCCATGTTGGCGAACAGGCTCTGCAACTGATTGGTCATTTCTTCCATGCCAGGAGGCGCGGCGATTTCGACGCCCACGGCATCGGCCACCTCGATTTCGATTTCCTTATCGTCCAGCTGGCCTTCGCGCAGGCGCTTGCGGAACAGCTGGCGGGTGTTGGAATCGGAACTGGTCTGGGCGGCTTCCTCGCTGAAGCTGCTGACCCGTGCCGGTGGCAGCAGGGCATCGAGGATGCGCTCTTCGGCGGCATCTTCGGCGCGGTGGCGCACGCGGATGATTTCCTGCTCACGCAGCATCTTCAAGGCCGCGTCGGCCAGGTCGCGGATGATGGATTCCACATCGCGGCCCACATAGCCCACTTCAGTGAACTTGGTGGCTTCGACCTTGAGGAACGGGGCATTGGCCAGCTTGGCCAGGCGCCGGGCGATCTCGGTCTTGCCCACGCCGGTGGGGCCGATCATCAGGATGTTCTTGGGCGTCACTTCGGCGCGCAGCTCGGCGGGGAGCTGCATGCGCCGCCAGCGGTTGCGCAAGGCGATGGCCACGGCGCGCTTGGCGTCGTCTTGGCCAATGATGTGGCGGTTGAGTTCGTGGACGATCTCGCGGGGGGTCATGGACATGATCAATAGGGTCCTGATACGAATGATTCAGCGTGGAAAAGCCCCGTCACCGGGACGGGGCGCCAGAGCAGCTGATCACTCGGCCAGATCCTGCTCCTCGATGGTCAGGTTGTGGTTGGTGAACACGCAGATGTCACCGGCGATGTTCAGCGCGGTCTCGGCGATTTCACGGGCCGAGAGGTCGGTCTTGTTCAGCAGCGCACGGGCTGCGGCCTGGGCGTAGGCGCCGCCGGAACCCATGGCGATCAGGCCGTCTTCAGGCTCGACCACGTCACCGTTGCCGGTGATGATCAGCGACGCATCCTTGTTGGCCACGGCCAGCATGGCTTCGAGGCGGCTGAGGGAACGGTCGGTACGCCATTCCTTGGCCAGTTCCACGGCCGCGCGAATCAGGTGGCCCTGGTGTTTCTCCAGTTGGCCTTCGAAGCGTTCGAACAGGGTGAAGGCATCGGCAGTGGCGCCGGCAAAGCCCGCGATGACCTGACCGTGGTACAGGCGACGCACTTTCTTGGCGTTGCCTTTCATCACGGTGTTGCCGAGGGATACCTGGCCGTCGCCGCCCATGACGACTTTGCCATTGCGGCGGACTGAAACGATGGTGGTCAAGGGAGAGTCTCCACGCAGCGGGGCGAAAATGCCTGTTGCAAACTCATATGGGGGTGCAAGGCGGGATTTCAACCGTGGGGGATGAACGGTTCGAGGGGGGCGGGGCTCGGGATCAGTGGCAGGGGGTGCCCAGGTTCTGGGGAAGCACCCCGAGGGGGAACGCAGCAGCCCAGGGATTTTGGCTCGCAGCGCGTATCGTTGGGGCCGCTGTGCGGCCCATCGCGGCACAAGACCGCTCCTACACCGGAATGAGCTGCGCCCCAAATGTTGGACATCCGTCCACTTTTGGGGTTTTTATGCGCAGGTATTCAAAGCAGTTCAAGCTGTCAGCCATTCAGGCCTTTCTTGATCGCGGGTATGGCTTTCGCCATGTTGCCGCACAGTTCCAAATGGATCCGACGCTCCTTCGTCGCTGGGTCGCGGCCTACCGTACGCACGGTCAGGCCAGTCTGGAGAAAACAGGCCGCCATTACAGCGCCGAGTTCAAGCTCGCCATTCTTCATCATAAATGGCGCGAAGACCTTTCGTTGCGTGCCACGTCAGCGCTTTACAACCTCGGCAATTCCACACTGGTTCGCAGTTGGGAGGAACAGTATTACAGTGGCGG
>NZ_JBICKP010000002.1:0-23237 GCF_043104335.1 Pseudomonas sp. WSY_20 | reverse complement strand
GACAACATTCAGATGACTGTTACCCTGATCAAGACCATCGCAATGGAAGACGGTCTGCGCTTCGCTATCCGTGAAGGCGGTCGTACCGTCGGCGCCGGCGTCGTAGCCAAAATCATCGAGTAATCACTCGACCGATTGAAAAAGGCCCCCGCTCAGCGGGGGCTTTTTTTATTGGGTTGACACTAATTGGGGGCGTCTATAGAATCACGCCTCCTTTTAGCGGGCGTAGTGCGCCCGTTGGGAACAGCCTGGAGTCTGAAATCCAATGCAAAATCAGCAAATCCGTATCAGGTTGAAGGCTTTCGACCATCGCCTGATCGACCAATCCACCCAGGAAATCGTGGAAACCGCGAAACGTACTGGTGCACAAGTGCGTGGTCCAATTCCACTGCCTACCCGCAAAGAGCGTTTCACCGTTCTGGTCTCCCCGCACGTCAACAAAGACGCGCGTGATCAGTACGAGATTCGCACTCATAAGCGCGTTCTGGACATCGTCCAGCCAACGGATAAAACCGTTGATGCGCTGATGAAGCTTGATCTGGCGGCAGGTGTGGAAGTACAGATCAGCCTCGGCTAAGACTTCGGTCTGGTCGTGTAACGCTCTGAAATGGGCGGCCATAGCGGGTGAAAGCCCCGTACACTCATGAGGTTTACAACATGACTATTGGTGTAATCGGTCGCAAGTGCGGTATGACCCGCATTTTCACCGAAGAAGGTGTCTCCATTCCGGTCACGGTCATTGAGATCGAGCCGAATCGCGTCACCCAGTTCAAAACTGAAGAAACCGATGGCTACCGTGCAGTGCAAGTCACTGTCGGCGAGCGTCGTGCTTCGCGTGTGACTGCCGCTCAGGCAGGCCACTTCGCCAAGGCCAACGTTGCCGCTGGTCGCGGTGTTTGGGAGTTCCGTCTTGAAGAAGGCGATTTCCAGGCTGGCGATCTGATCAAAGCTGAACTCTTCACTGCAGGCCAGCTGGTAGACGTTACTGGTCAGTCCAAAGGTAAAGGCTTCGCCGGTACCATCAAGCGCTGGAACTTCCGTGGCCAGGACAACACCCACGGTAACTCCGTGTCGCACCGTGTCCCAGGCTCCATCGGCCAGTGCCAGACTCCTGGTCGTGTGTTCAAGGGCAAGAAGATGTCCGGTCACATGGGCGCCGAGCGCGTGACTGTTCAGTCCCTGGAAGTTGTTCGCGTAGACGCTGAGCGCAACCTGCTGCTGGTCAAGGGTGCCGTTCCAGGCGCTACTGGCGGCGACGTGGTTGTACGTCCAGCTGTCAAGGCTCGCGGTTAAGGGGAAACTGACATGCAACTTAATGTAAATGACGCTCAGGCGATCGAAGTTTCCGAACTGACTTTCGGTGGCGAATTCAACGAGACGCTGGTACACCAAGCAGTCGTGGCCTACATGGCCGGCGGCCGTCAGGGCACCAAGCAGCAAAAGACCCGTTCCGACGTGGCTGGTGGCGGTAAGCGCCCATGGCGTCAGAAGGGTACTGGCCGTGCTCGTGCTGGTACCACTCGTGGTCCGATCTGGCGTGGCGGTGGTGTAACCTTCGCAGCTCGCCCTCAAGATCACTCGCAGAAGCTCAACAAGAAGATGTACCGCGCAGCTCTGCGCTCCATCCTCGCTGAGCTGGTGCGTAGCGACCGTCTGGTCGTGGTTCAGGACTTCGCTGTTGAAGCGCCGAAAACCAAAGATCTGCTGAACAAGCTGAACGGCATGGGTCTGAGCGATGTGTTGATCGTTTCCGACGCTGTTGATCAGAACCTGTACCTGGCTGCTCGTAACCTGCCGCACGTCGACGTTCGTGACGTACAAGGTTCCGACCCGGTCAGTCTGATCGCATACGAGAAAGTGTTGATCACTGTCTCGGCCGTGAAGAAATTCGAGGAGCTGCTGGGATGAACCAGGAACGCGTATTCAAAGTCCTCCTTGGCCCGCACGTCTCCGAGAAGGCTACCGTTCTGGCTGAGAAAAAAGGCCAGTTCGTATTCAAGGTTGCTACTGACGCAACCAAGCTGGAAATCAAGAAAGCTGTCGAAGGCCTGTTCAACGTAAAAGTTGAAAACGTGTCGACCGTTAACGTTCTGGGTAAAACCAAGCGTACCGCACGTGGTCTGGGCAAGCGTAATGACTGGAAGAAGGCGATCGTCTCCCTTCAGCCAGGCCAAGATCTCGATTTCAGCAGCAGTGCTGAGTAAGGAAGGGGTGCATCATGGCAATCGTTAAATGCAAACCGACTTCCCCTGGCCGCCGTTTCGTGGTCAAGGTGGTCAACAAGGAGCTGCATAAAGGCGCTCCTCACGCACCGCTGCTCGAGAAAAAATCGAAGTCTGGTGGTCGTAACAACAATGGCCGCATCACTACGCGTCACGTAGGTGGTGGTCATAAGCAGCATTACCGTCTGGTCGACTTCCGTCGCAACGACAAAGATGGCATCCCAGCCACTGTCGAGCGTATCGAATACGATCCAAACCGTACTGCTCACATCGCCCTGCTGTGCTACGCAGACGGTGAGCGTCGCTACATTATCGCCCCTAAAGGCGTGAGCGCTGGCGACCAGCTGATCGCAGGTGCCCTGGCCCCAATCAAGGCCGGTAACTCCCTGCAGCTGCGCAACATTCCAGTAGGTAGCACCATTCACGGCATCGAACTGAAGCCGGGTAAAGGTGCACAGATCGCTCGTTCCGCTGGTGCTTCGGCTCAGCTGATCGCTCGCGAAGGTGTCTACGTGACCCTGCGTCTGCGCTCTGGTGAAATGCGTAAAGTCCTGGCTGAGTGCCGTGCGACCCTGGGTGAAGTCTCGAACTCCGAGCACAGCCTGCGTTCGCTGGGTAAAGCTGGTGCCAAACGCTGGCGCGGCGTTCGCCCAACCGTTCGTGGTGTTGCCATGAACCCGGTTGACCACCCGCATGGTGGTGGTGAAGGTCGTACCTCCGGTGGTCGTCATCCGGTATCGCCATGGGGCTTCCCAACCAAGGGTGCTAAAACCCGTGGTAATAAGCGTACCGACAACATGATCGTCCGTCGTCGCAAGTAACTAGAGGGATACGACAGTGCCACGTTCTCTGAAAAAAGGTCCTTTTATCGATCTTCACCTCTTGAAGAAGGTCGAAGTGGCGGTGGAGAAGAACGATCGCAAACCAGTTAAAACCTGGTCGCGTCGCTCGATGATCCTGCCACAAATGGTCGGTCTGACCATCGCGGTTCACAACGGTCGCCAGCATGTCCCAGTTCTTGTGAACGAAGACATGGTCGGCCACAAACTGGGCGAGTTCGCCGGTACCCGCACCTATCGCGGGCACGTGGCTGACAAGAAAGCCAAGCGTTAAGGGGTAAGGAAATGGAAGTAGCCGCTAAGTTGTCGGGCGCTCGAATCTCCGCCCAGAAAGCCCGCTTGGTCGCCGACCAGATCCGCGGGAAGAAGGTGGGCGAAGCGCTCAACCTGTTGGCCTTCAGCAGCAAAAAAGCCGCTGAAATCATGAAGAAAGTCCTCGAGTCGGCCGTAGCCAACGCCGAACACAACGAAGGCGCAGACGTTGATGACCTGAAGGTCTCTACCGTCTTCGTCAACGAAGGGCGTTCGCTGAAGCGCATCATGCCACGTGCCAAAGGCCGTGCTGATCGCATCGTCAAGCGGTCTTGCCATATCACTGTCAAGGTTGCGGACAAGTAACGGAGTCGATCAGATGGGTCAGAAAGTACATCCCACTGGCATTCGCCTGGGAATCGTCAAGGAGCACACCTCCGTCTGGTACGCAGACGGTGCTACTTACGCAGATTACCTGTTGAAGGATCTGAAAACGCGTGAGTACCTCCAAGACAAACTAAAAAGCGCGTCCGTAAGCCGTATCGATATTCATCGTCCGGCTCAAACTGCACGCATCACCATCCACACCGCTCGTCCAGGTATCGTTATCGGGAAGAAGGGTGAGGATGTCGAGAAGCTGCGCCAGGACCTGACCAAGCAGATGGGTGTGCCTGTGCACATCAACATCGAAGAGATCCGCAAGCCGGAACTCGACGCTATGCTGGTTGCGCAAAGCGTAGCTCAGCAGCTGGAACGCCGCGTTATGTTCCGTCGCGCCATGAAGCGCGCCGTACAGAACGCCATGCGTATTGGTGCCAAGGGCATCAAGATCCAGGTGAGCGGTCGTCTCGGCGGCGCTGAGATTGCTCGTACCGAGTGGTATCGCGAAGGTCGTGTGCCTCTGCACACCCTGCGTGCCGATATCGACTACAACACCTACGAAGCTCACACCACTTACGGTGTGATCGGTGTGAAGGTTTGGATTTTCAAAGGCGAAGTTATTGGTGGTCGCCAAGAAGAACTGAAACCACAAGCACCAGCGCCTCGTAAAAAAGCTGCTAAGTAAGGGGTACGCCAAATGTTGCAACCTAAGCGTACAAAATTCCGCAAGCAGATGACTGGCCACAACCGTGGTCTGGCACTGCGCGGTAGCAAAGTCAGCTTCGGCGAGTTCGCCCTGAAAGCTGTTGCTCGCGGTCGCCTCACCGCTCGCCAGATCGAGTCCGCACGTCGTGCGCTGACCCGTCACGTAAAACGTGGCGGCAAGATCTGGATCCGTGTATTCCCGGACAAGCCGATCTCCAAGAAACCTCTCGAGGTTCGTATGGGTAAAGGTAAGGGTTCCGTTGAGTACTGGGTTGCCCAGATCCAGCCAGGCAAAGTCCTGTACGAGATCGAGGGTGTTTCTGAAGAGCTGGCGCGCGAAGCTTTCGCTCTGGCCGCTGCGAAGCTGCCTCTCGCCACCTCCTTTGTTAAGCGGACGGTGATGTGATGAAAGCGAATGAACTTCGTGAAAAATCCGCACAGCAACTGAACGAGCAACTGCTCGGCTTGCTGCGCGACCAGTTCAATCTGCGTATGCAGAAAGCAACTGGCCAGTTGGGGCAGTCGCACCTGCTCTCGCAAGTCAAGCGTGACATCGCTCGCGTGAAGACTGTGCTCAACCAGCAGGCAGGTAAGTGATCATGGCTGAAGCTGAAAAAACCGTCCGTACGCTGACTGGCCGTGTCGTCAGCGACAAAATGGACAAGACCATCACCGTTCTGATCGAGCGTCGCGTAAAGCACCCGATCTACGGTAAATACGTTAAGCGTTCGACTAAGCTGCACGCGCACGACGAAACCAATCAGTGCAAGATCGGCGACAAGGTTTCCATTACCGAAACCCGTCCGCTGGCCAAGACCAAGTCCTGGGCACTGGTTGAAGTCCTCGAACGCGCTGTTGAAGTCTAAGGGCTAGGGGTCGGAGAAATTTTATGATTCAGACTCAATCCATGCTCGATGTGGCCGATAACAGCGGCGCTCGTCGCGTCATGTGCATCAAGGTGCTCGGCGGTTCTCACCGCCGCTACGCCGGCATCGGTGACATCATCAAAGTTACCGTCAAGGAAGCGATTCCACGCGGTAAGGTCAAAAAAGGCCAAGTGATGACTGCTGTTGTCGTGCGCACCCGTCACGGTGTTCGTCGCGCTGACGGTTCCATCATTCGTTTCGACGGCAACGCTGCTGTTCTGCTGAACAACAAGCAAGAGCCGATCGGCACTCGCATCTTCGGGCCAGTGACCCGTGAACTTCGTACTGAGAAGTTCATGAAGATCGTCTCGCTCGCCCCTGAAGTGCTGTAAGGAGATCCGACATGCAAAAGATTCGTCGTGACGACGAGATCATCGTGATCGCCGGCAAAGACAAAGGTAAGCGCGGTAAGGTGCTGAAGGTTCTCGCTGACGACCGTCTGGTCATCGGTGGTGTGAATCTGGTCAAGCGTCATACCAAGCCTAACCCGATGGCGGGCGTTCAGGGCGGTATCGTCGAAAAAGAAGCGCCTCTGCACGCTTCCAACGTTGCCATCTTCAACGGTGAAACCAACAAGGCTGACCGCGTTGGTTTCAAAGTAGAAGACGGTAAGAAAATTCGTGTCTTCAAGTCGACCCAAAAAGCGGTTGATGCTTGAACACTGCTAGGTAGAAGACCATGGCACGACTGAAAGAGATTTACCGGAACGAGATCGCTCCTAAGCTTAAGGATGAACTTAAGCTGTCGAACGTGATGGAAGTTCCGCGCGTTACCAAAATCACCCTGAACATGGGTCTGGGCGAAGCGATCGGCGACAAGAAAGTCATCGAGCACGCTGTTGCCGACCTGGAAAAGATCACCGGTCAAAAGCCGGTCGTGACTTTCGCTCGCAAATCCATCGCTGGCTTCAAAGTCCGTGAAGGCTGGCCGATCGGCGTCAAGGTGACCCTGCGTAGCGACAAGATGTACGAATTCCTGGACCGCCTGCTGGCGATCTCCCTGCCTCGGGTTCGCGACTTCCGCGGCCTGAATGCCAAGTCCTTCGACGGTCGTGGCAACTACAGCATGGGCGTGAAAGAGCAGATCATCTTCCCGGAAATCGACTACGACAAGATCGATGCTCTGCGCGGTTTGGACATTACCCTGACCACCACTGCTCGTTCGGACGACGAAGGCCGCGCTCTGCTGCGTGCTTTCAAGTTCCCGTTCCGCAACTGATTGGAGTAGGAAAATGGCCAAGAAGAGCATGAAAAACCGTGAGCTGAAGCGTCAGCAAACGGTAGCTAAGTACGCTAAAAAGCGCGCTGAGCTGAAAGCGACCATCGTCAATCTGAACGCCTCTCCTGAAGAGCGTTTCGCTGCCGTTGTCGCTCTGCAGAAGCAGCCGCGCGATGCTAGCGCTGCTCGCCTGCGCAACCGTTGCCGCCTGACCGGTCGTCCTCACGGTGTATACCGTAAGTTCGGCCTGGGCCGTAACATGCTGCGCCAAGCGGCAATGCGTGGCGACGTACCAGGTCTGGTCAAGGCCTCCTGGTAATCGCTGCAGGTTGAGTCATCGGCGTAGGCGGTTAATCTTCCGACCGCCGGTGACTCTTCCCTCGAACAAGCCCCTACATGGGGCTTGTTTCGTTTCTGGCTTGTGTCTAGAATGACCGGCTCACCTGAGCCTGGGCTTCGTGCTCTGCCTGTTTAGGTGGTTGTGATAGCCGCAAGGCTAATAATTCTTGTATCAGGAGCATCTAGCCCATGAGTATGCAGGACCCGTTAGCGGACATGCTAACTCGCATCCGTAATGCCCAGATGGCTGAAAAGTCCGTCGTAAGCATGCCTTCCTCCACCCTGAAGGTCGCGGTTGCCAAAGTTCTGAAAGATGAAGGTTACATCGCTGGTTACCAGGTAACTGGTGAGGCCAAGCCTTCCCTGTCGATCGAACTGAAGTACTTCGAAGGCCGTCCGGTCATCGAGGAACTGAAGCGCTCCAGCCGTCCAGGCCTGCGCCAGTACAAGTCCGTCACAGATCTGCCGAAAGTACGTGGCGGCCTGGGCGTGTCTATCGTCTCCACCAACAAAGGTGTGATGACTGACCGCGCTGCGCGCGCTGCCGGTGTCGGCGGCGAAGTTCTGTGCACAGTGTTCTAAGGGGAGATAGGCATGTCTCGCGTCGCTAAGAACCCCGTTAAGCTGCCAGCAGGCGTCGAAGTAAAATTCGCCGGCCAGCAGCTTTCGGTGAAGGGTGCCAAGGGCACTCTCGAACTGAACGTTCACTCGTCTGTTGAAGTTACCGAAGAGTCCGGCGAACTGCGCTTCGTCGCTCGCAACGGTGATCAGCAAGCTCGCGCCATGGCCGGTACTACCCGCGCTCTGGTGAACAACATGGTCCAAGGCGTAAGCCAAGGCTTCGAGCGCAAGCTCCAGCTGGTCGGTGTTGGTTACAAGGCACAGGCAAAAGGCACCGTCCTGAACCTGGCTCTGGGCTTCTCGCATCCAGTGGACTACGAACTGCCAGCCGGTATCACCGCAGAAACCCCAAGCCAGACCGACATCCTGATCAAGGGTATCGATAAGCAGCTGGTGGGTCAGGTGGCCGCTGAAATCCGCGATTTCCGTCCGCCAGAGCCTTACAAAGGCAAAGGTGTGCGTTACGCGGACGAAGTAGTCCGTCGTAAAGAAGCCAAGAAGAAGTAGGGCCTAGCAAATGACCGACAAAAAAGTTACTCGACTGCGTCGCGCTCGCAAAGCACGTCTCAAGATGCACGAACTCGAAGTCGTGCGCCTGTGCGTGTTCCGCTCCTCGCAGCACATCTACGCCCAGGTCATTTCGGCCGACGGCAGCAAGGTTCTGGCAAGCGCCTCGACCTTGGACAAAGACCTGCGTGATGGCGCCACTGGCAACATCGACGCGGCCACTAAGGTTGGCAAGCTGGTAGCTGAGCGCGCGAAAGCCGCCGGTGTATCTCAAGTTGCCTTTGACCGTTCCGGCTTCAAGTACCATGGCCGCGTCAAAGCGCTGGCTGATGCTGCTCGTGAAGGCGGGCTGGAGTTCTAAGTTATGGCAAATAACGATCAAAAGCGCGACGAAGGCTACATCGAGAAGCTGGTTCAAGTTAACCGCGTTGCCAAAACCGTAAAAGGCGGCCGTATCTTCACCTTCACCGCGCTGACCGTGGTGGGTGATGGCAAGGGTCGTGTTGGCTTTGGCCGTGGCAAGTCGCGCGAAGTACCTGCCGCGATCCAGAAAGCCATGGAAGCTGCTCGCCGCAACATGATTCAGGTTGACCTGAAGGGCACCACCCTGCAGTACGCCACCAAGGCTGCCCACGGCGCCTCGAAGGTTTACATGCAGCCTGCCTCGGAAGGTACCGGTATCATCGCCGGTGGCGCAATGCGTGCTGTCCTGGAAGTTGCTGGCGTTCAGAACGTTCTGGCCAAGTGCTACGGTTCGACCAACCCAGTGAACGTGGTTTACGCCACCTTCAAGGGTCTGAAAGCCATGCAATCTCCTGAATCCATTGCTGCCAAGCGCGGCAAGAGCGTCGAGGAGATCTTCTGATCATGGCAACCGTTAAAGTAACGCTGATCAAGAGCACCGCCGGCCGTCTGCCTAACCACATTCTGTGCGTTAAAGGCCTGGGTCTGCGTCGCATCGGTCACACTGTAGAAGTCCAGGATACTCCCGAGAACCGCGGGATGATCAACAAGGCTTACTACATGCTGAAGGTCGAGGGTTAATCGATGAAACTCAATGATCTGAGTCCAGCGCCGGGTTCCCGTCGCGAGAAGCATCGTCCGGGCCGTGGTATCGGTAGCGGTTTGGGTAAGACTGGTGGCCGCGGTCACAAAGGTCAGACCTCCCGTTCCGGTGGCACCATCGCTCCGGGCTTCGAAGGCGGTCAACAGCCGCTGCACCGTCGTCTGCCGAAGTTCGGCTTCGTTTCCCTGAAAGCCATGGACCGCGCAGAAGTGCGTCTGTCCGAGTTGGCCAAAGTGGACGGCGACGTGATCTCCGTGCAATCCCTGAAGGATGCCAACGTGATCGGCCAGAACGTACAGCGTGTGAAAATCATGCTGTCTGGCGAAGTCACTCGCGCAGTCACCATCAAGGGTATCGCAGCCACCAAGGGTGCGCGTGCGGCTATCGAAGCAGCTGGCGGCAAGTTCGAGGAATAAATGGCTAAGCAAGGTGCTCTCTCTTCGCTCGGTAAGGGCGGGATGTCGGAACTCTGGGCTCGTCTGCGCTTTCTGTTCATGGCGATCATCGTCTATCGGATAGGTGCACATATCCCGGTTCCCGGCATCAATCCGGACCGTCTGGCGGATCTGTTTCGGCAGAATGAGGGGACCATTCTTAGCTTGTTCAACATGTTTTCCGGTGGCGCGCTCGAGCGCATGAGCATCTTTGCATTGGGGATCATGCCGTACATTTCGGCATCGATCATCATGCAGCTGATGACTGCGGTCAGCCCGCAACTGGAGCAGTTGAAGAAGGAAGGTGAAGCTGGCCGTCGCAAGATCAGCCAGTACACCCGCTACGGCACCGTTATCCTGGCGCTGGTTCAAGCCATTGGCATGTCCATTGGCCTGGCCAACCAGGGCGTGGCGTTTTCTGTAGGCCTCGGCTTCCATGTCGTTGCCGTCTCCACTTTCGTGGCAGGCGCGATGTTCATGATGTGGCTGGGTGAGCAGATCACCGAGCGCGGTGTGGGCAACGGTATCTCGATGTTGATCTTCGCAGGTATCGTTGCCGGTCTTCCGAGAGCAATCGGGCAGTCTTTCGAGTCTGCGCGTACGGGTGATATCAACATTTTCGCCCTGGTCGCTATCGGTTTGCTTGCAGTAGCGATCATCGGTTTTGTGGTGTTTATTGAACGTGGTCAGCGGCGTATCGCCGTTCATTACGCCAAGCGTCAGCAGGGCCGCAAGGTCTTCGCTGCGCAAACCAGCCACTTGCCGCTGAAGGTGAACATGGCAGGGGTAATCCCGGCCATTTTCGCGAGCAGCATCTTGCTGTTCCCGGCTTCGCTGGGTGCCTGGTTCGGTCAGTCCGAAGGTATGGGCTGGCTGCAGGACATCTCGCAGTCGATCGCTCCTGGTCAGCCGTTGAACATTCTGCTGTTTAGTGCAGGGATCATTTTCTTCTGCTTCTTCTACACAGCGTTGATGTTCAATCCGAAAGACGTAGCGGAAAACCTGAAGAAGTCCGGTGCCTTTATTCCGGGTATCCGTCCTGGTGAGCAGTCGGCGCGCTACATTGATGGCGTCCTGACTCGTCTGACCATGTTCGGTGCTCTTTACATGATGGCCGTCTGCCTTCTGCCCCAGTTCCTGGTGGTGGCAGCAAATGTGCCGTTCTACCTTGGCGGGACCTCGTTGCTGATTGTGGTAGTGGTTGTGATGGACTTCATGTCCCAAGTACAATCGCACCTCGTTTCGCACCAGTACGAATCCCTGATGAAGAAAGCCAACCTGAAAGGCTACGGTGGCAGCGGTTTGCTGCGCTGATACGCCCCTAAGGTTCGAGGAGTCGGTAATGAAAGTTCGTGCATCGGTGAAAAAGCTGTGCCGCAACTGCAAGATCATCCGTCGCGAAGGCGTCGTACGAGTGATCTGCAGCGCGGAACCGCGTCACAAACAGCGCCAAGGCTGAGTGTGATTCGCGCTTCAAACCCAGCAGCTAGTGTGCTGCTGGGTTGATTATTTGTTTCTACAGCGATATTATCTCGCGCCCTATTTCTTGGCTTCCGGGGCGTAGGTAGCTGTCAATTGGAGTCCCACTGAATGGCCCGTATTGCAGGCGTCAACATTCCAGATAACAAGCATACTGTTATCTCGCTGACCTACATCTATGGTGTCGGTCGCACTACTGCACAGAAAATCTGTGTGGATGCTGGTGTAAATCCAGCCGCTAAGATCAAGGATCTGAGCGACGAGCAAATCGAAACCCTGCGTGGCGAAGTCGCGAAGTTCACCACTGAAGGTGACCTGCGCCGTGACGTAAACATGAAGATCAAGCGCTTGATGGACCTGGGTTGCTACCGCGGCCTGCGTCATCGTAAAGGTCTGCCGGTTCGCGGTCAGCGCACCAAGACCAACGCACGCACCCGTAAGGGCCCGCGTAAGCCGATCCGCAAGTAATCGCCCAGGAATATAGACATGGCAAAACCTGCTGCTCGTCCTCGTAAAAAAGTCAAAAAGACAGTGGTTGATGGCATCGCCCACATCCACGCTTCTTTTAACAACACCATCGTGACCATCACCGACCGTCAGGGCAATGCTTTGTCCTGGGCGACCTCCGGTGGTTCGGGTTTCCGTGGTTCGCGCAAATCCACCCCGTTCGCAGCTCAGATCGCTGCTGAGCGTGCTGGTCAAGCTGCGCTGGAATATGGTCTGAAGAACCTCGACGTAAACGTCAAGGGTCCAGGTCCAGGTCGTGAGTCCGCCGTTCGTGCATTGAACAGCTGCGGCTACAAGATCGCCAGCATCACCGACGTGACGCCAATCCCGCATAACGGGTGCCGTCCGCCGAAGAAGCGTCGCGTGTAATCAGGAGACAGATAAATGGCACGTTACATTGGTCCAAAATGCAAACTGTCTCGTCGTGAAGGCACCGATCTGTTCCTGAAGAGCGGCGTTCGCGCTCTGGAATCGAAGTGCAACATCGAAGCAGCCCCAGGTATCCACGGCCAGCGCCGTGGCCGTCAGTCCGACTACGGTACCCAGCTGCGCGAGAAACAAAAAGTCCGTCGTATCTACGGTGTTCTGGAGCGTCAGTTCCGCGGTTACTACCAAGCTGCTGCCTCGAAAAAAGGCGCAACCGGTGAAAACCTGCTTCAACTGCTCGAGTGCCGTCTGGATAACGTCGTTTACCGTATGGGCTTCGGCTCGACTCGTTCCGAGTCCCGTCAGCTGGTTTCGCACAAAGCGATCAGCGTCAACGGTAAGACTGTAAACATTCCATCCTACCAAGTTCGTCCGGGTGACGTGGTCGCGGTTCGTGAGAAGTCGCTGAACCAGCTGCGCATTGTTCAAGCCCTTGAACTGTGTGCCCAGCGTGGCCGCGTTGAGTGGGTTGATGTGGATGCTGCCAAAAAGTCGGGCGTTTTCAAGAACGTTCCTGCTCGCAGCGACCTGTCTGCCGACATCAACGAAAACCTGATTGTCGAGCTCTACTCCAAGTAAGGGCTAGAAAATAGGTGCATCCATGCAGATTTCGGTAAATGAGTTCCTGACTCCCCGCCACATTGATGTGCAGGTAGTCAGTCCGACCCGCGCCAAGATCACGCTCGAGCCTCTCGAGCGTGGCTTCGGCCATACCCTGGGCAACGCGCTGCGCCGCATCCTGTTGTCCTCCATGCCTGGCTGTGCAGTAGTCGAGGCCGAGATCGATGGCGTACTCCACGAGTACTCCGCGATCGAAGGTGTACAGGAAGATGTCATTGAAATCCTGTTGAACCTGAAAGGCCTGGCTATCAAACTGCATGGTCGTGACGAAGTTACGCTGACCTTGTCGAAAAAGGGTTCGGGGGTGGTTACCGCTGCCGATATTCAGCTGGATCACGATGTCGAGATCGTCAACCCCGATCACGTTATCGCGAACCTGGCGTCGAATGGCGCCCTGAACATGAAGCTCACTGTAGCTCGTGGTCGCGGTTACGAGCCGGCCGACTCCCGTCAGACCGACGAAGACGAAAGCCGTAGCATTGGCCGTCTGCAGTTGGACGCTTCGTTCAGCCCTGTGCGTCGTATCGCCTATGTGGTCGAAAACGCACGTGTTGAACAGCGTACCAACTTGGACAAGCTGGTCATTGATCTGGAAACCAACGGCACCCTGGATCCTGAAGAGGCTATCCGCCGCGCCGCGACCATCCTGCAACAGCAGCTGGCCGCGTTCGTCGACCTCAAAGGTGACAGTGAGCCTGTCGTAGTCGAGCAGGAAGACGAGATCGATCCGATCCTGCTACGTCCGGTTGACGACCTGGAACTGACTGTACGTTCGGCCAACTGCCTGAAGGCGGAGAACATCTACTACATCGGCGACCTGATTCAGCGTACCGAAGTGGAGCTGTTGAAGACTCCTAACCTCGGCAAGAAGTCCCTGACTGAAATCAAGGACGTCCTGGCCTCTCGTGGTCTGTCTCTCGGCATGCGCCTCGACAACTGGCCGCCTGCAAGTCTTAAGAAAGACGACAAGGCGACCGCCTGATCGTCGTAATCACCGAACGTAGTGTTTGGTAAGGAATGAATCATGCGTCATCGTAAAAGTGGACGTCACCTGAGCCGTACCAGCTCTCACCGCAAGGCTATGTTCCAGAACATGGCAGTGTCGTTGATCGAGCACGAGCTGATCAAAACCACCCTGCCGAAAGCCAAGGAACTGCGTCGCGTTGCCGAGCCGCTGATCACCCTGGCCAAGGAAGACAGCGTTGCCAACCGTCGTCTGGCCTTCGACCGTACCCGTTCGAAGTCCGCTGTTGGTAAACTGTTCAACGATCTGGGCAAGCGCTACGCCACCCGTCAGGGCGGCTACCTGCGCATCCTGAAGTGCGGTTTCCGCGCTGGCGACAATGCGCCAATGGCGTACGTCGAGCTGGTTGATCGTCCAGTCGGTGGTGCTGTAGAAGCTGCCGAGTAAGACGTTTTGTCTGCTACAAAGAACCGGGCCTAGTGCCCGGTTTTTTGTGTTTCAGGCCATTAACAATCTCTATTACAGTCAGTAATTCAATGAATTTGTCGTTGATTGCGATCCTGCTGATAATTCTCCCAAGCCGACATACAGGCATTTGAGACTGATCGAGGAAAGCTCATGAGCAAAACGCTTACTACCGCCAGCGGTGCCCCTGTTGCGGATAACCAGAATTCCCGTACCGCAGGCCCACGCGGCCCCCTGCTGCTCGACGACTTCCACCTGATCGAGAAGCTCGCGCATTTCAACCGCGAAAATATCCCCGAACGACGTGTGCATGCCAAAGGCTCTGGTGCCTACGGCACGTTCACGGTGACGCGCGACATCACCCACCTCACCCGTGCGAAACTGTTCGAGCAGGTTGGCAAGCAGACCGAAACGTTTCTGCGATTCTCCACTGTAGGTGGAGAGCGCGGCTCGGCCGATACAGAGCGTGACCCACGAGGTTTCGCGGTCAAGTTCTATACCGAAGAAGGCAACTGGGACATCGTCGGCAACAACACGCCGGTGTTTTTCATCCGTGATCCACTGAAGTTTCCAGACTTCATTCACACGCAAAAACGCCACCCCCAGACCAACCTGAAGAGTGCCCAGATGATGTGGGACTTCTGGTCTCATTCGCCGGAAGCGCTGCACCAGGTCACGATCTTGTTTTCGGACCGCGGCATTCCTGACGGCTATCGGCATATGCACGGCTTCGGTAGCCACACCTACAGCTTGATCAGCGCGGACGGTCAGCGTACATGGGTCAAATGGCACTTCAAGACTCAGCAGGGCATCAAGAATCTGGCGCCCGCTGAAGCTGCGCGTTTGGCCGGTACCGATCCGGACTACGCCCAGCGCGACCTGTACGAGGCAATCGAGCGTGGCGACCACCCACGCTGGACTGTATGCATCCAGGTCATGAGTGAAGCTGAGGCTGCGAACCGCCCCGAGAATCCGTTCGATGTGACCAAGACCTGGTCGCAGAAAGATTATCCGCTGATTGAAGTAGGCGTACTGGAGCTCAACCGCAACCCGCTGAACTACTTCGCTGAAGTTGAGCAGGCTGCCTTCGGGCCAAGCAATATGGTCCCTGGAGTGGGGCTGTCACCTGATCGCATGCTGCAAGGCCGGGTATTTGCTTATGCCGATGCCCACCGCTATCGGGTAGGCACCAACCATCAGCAATTGCCGGTGAACGCGCCCCGCTGTGCGGTCAATAGCTACCAGCGTGATGGTTCGATGGCGATGGGTGCCTACGGAGGGGCATCCAATTATGAGCCCAACAGCTACGCCGATGCTCCCAAGCAATCGCCGCGTCATGCAGAGCCCGGGCTTGCGCTTAGCGGTTTGGCCGATCGGTATGACCATCGCGAGGACACTGATTACTTCAGCCACGCGGGCGCCCTGTTCCGGTTGATGAGCCAGGCGCAGCAGGAGCTGCTGGTCAGCAACATCGCCGGGGCAATGGCCGGCGTGACCGACGATGTGATCCAGCGTCAATTGCAGTACTTCTTCAAAGCCGATCCCGCTTACGGGGCGGGTGTCGCTAAGGCGCTTGGAATGAATATCGTCTAAGTCGAAGTGATAAGAATAACCGCCCTCATTTGGGCGGTTTTTCAATGAATATCACTACCGTTTGCCCGATTTTTTCCATTGAATCGCGTGTTTTTCAGTGACCAGGCGCACAACGTGGTTCACACTATGCGGCATACACGCTTCCATATGGAGAACCCCGGCGATGCAAGGCCACCCAGACGTCATCAATTACCTCGTCATGCTGTTGAAGGGCGAACTGGCCGCACGTGACCAGTACTTCATTCACTCACGCATGTACGAAGACTGGGGCCTTGCCAAGCTCTACGAGCGCATCAACCATGAGATGGAGGAAGAGGCTCAGCATGCTGACGCCTTGATGCGCCGCATTCTCATGCTCGAGGGCACCCCAGACATGCGGGCCGATGACCTCGAAGTCGGCACCACCGTCCCTGAAATGATCGAAGCTGATTTAAAGCTGGAATACAAAGTGCGAGCGGCGCTTTGCAAGGGGATCGAGTTGTGCGAACTGCACAAGGATTATGTGAGCCGTGACATTCTGCGCGCGCAACTGGCCGATACCGAGGAAGACCACACCTATTGGCTTGAGAAGCAGCAAGGCCTGATCAAGGCAATCGGTCTGCAGAATTACCTGCAATCACAGATGTAACGCTTTTATTGCTGTATGCTTGGGTCGTGTGTTGGCTCTAGCACAAGGGCTACAAGCCGATGAAAAAGGGGCGCCGAGGCGCCCCTTCGCGTTCATCACGCCCGGTCTCGCTCCAACAGGGGCTTAAGGTAATGCCCGGTGTAGGATTGTTTCATCTTGCTCAGTTCCTCGGGCGTACCACACGCGATGATCTGCCCGCCCTTTGAACCGCCCTCCGGTCCAAGGTCCACCAGCCAATCGGCAGTCTTGATAACGTCCAAGTTGTGCTCGATGACCACCACGGTGTTGCCGTGGTCACGAAGCCGGTGCAGAACGTCCAGCAGCTGCTGGATATCGGCGAAGTGCAGGCCCGTAGTAGGCTCGTCCAGGATATACAAGGTCTTCCCGGTATCGCGCTTGGACAGCTCGCGTGACAGCTTCACACGCTGTGCTTCGCCCCCAGACAGCGTGGTCGCCGATTGACCGAGCTTGATGTAGGAAAGGCCCACGTCCATCAGGGTCTGGAGCTTGCGTGCCAACGCAGGCACCGCATCGAAGAACTCACGCGCATCCTCGATGGTCATTTCCAGCACCTCGTGAATGTTCTTGCCCTTGTACTTGATCTCCAGGGTTTCGCGGTTGTAGCGCTTGCTCTTGCACACATCGCACGGCACGTAGATGTCCGGGAGGAAATGCATTTCCACCTTGATCAGGCCGTCGCCCTGGCACGCCTCGCAACGTCCGCCTTTCACGTTGAACGAGAACCGGCCCGGGCCATACCCGCGTGAACGAGATTCAGGCACCCCGGAGAACAGCTCGCGGATCGGCGTGAAGATCCCGGTGTAGGTGGCGGGGTTGGAGCGGGGAGTGCGGCCAATGGGGCTCTGGTCGATATCCACCACCTTGTCCAGGTGCTGCAACCCATCCATGCTGGCATGCGGCGCCGCTTCCAGGCTGCTTGCGCCATTCAGGGCCGTGGCCGCAAGGGGAAACAGGGTGTTGTTGATGAGCGTGGACTTGCCGGAGCCTGAGACGCCGGTCACGCAGGTTAGCAACCCGATGGGGATTTCCAGGTCAACGTTCTGCAGGTTGTTGCCGCGTGCGCCCTTAAGCTTGAGCTGCAGCTTCTTGTCGCGCGGGGTGCGCTTGGCAGGGACCACGATCTTTCTACGGCCGGACAGGTACTGGCCGGTTACCGAGTCCGGGTGGTCCATGACTTCCTGAGGCGTGCCCTCAGCGACGATCTTGCCACCATGCACGCCAGCCCCTGGCCCAATGTCCACGACGTAGTCCGCCAGGCGGATTGCGTCCTCGTCATGCTCGACGACGATGACCGTATTGCCCAGATCGCGAAGGTGATTGAGGGTGGCAAGCAGACGATCGTTGTCGCGCTGATGAAGGCCGATGGACGGCTCGTCCAAGATGTACATCACCCCCACCAGACCCGCGCCGATCTGGCTGGCGAGGCGAATCCGCTGGGCTTCACCACCGGACAGGGTTTCTGCGCTGCGGTCCAGTGTGAGGTAATCCAGGCCCACGTTCACCAGGAACTGCAGCCGCTCGCAGATCTCCTTGAGAATCTTGGCCGCGATCTCGCCTCGGCGACCGGACAATGTAAGCGCGCTGAAGTAGCCACTGGCGTCACCAATCGGCATGTTGGCGACCGCCGGAAGCGTCTTCTCGCCAACCCACACGTGACGCGCCTCGCGCCGCAGCCGCGTGCCGCGGCAGTCCGGGCACGGTTGGGTGCCTAGGTACTTGGCCAGTTCCTCACGTACGGTATTGGACTCGGTTTCGCGATAGCGGCGTTCCAGGTTGGGGATGATCCCTTCGAACGGGTGCGAGCGCTTGACGATGTCACCCCGGTCGTTGAGGTACTTGAAATCCACGCTGTGCTTGCCGCTGCCTTGCAGGATCACCTTCTGATGCTCCGGCGCGAGCTCGCCGAATGCTTCGTCCAGGCTGAAGCCGTAATGCGCAGCCAGCGACCCTAGCATCTGGAAGTAGTAGACGTTACGGCGATCCCACCCGCGAATGGCGCCTTCGGCCAGGGTGAGTTGCGCGTTGACCAGGCGTTTGGTGTCGAAATACTGCTTAACGCCCAGGCCATCACAAGTCGGGCAGGCACCGGCCGGGTTGTTGAACGAGAACAGCTTGGGTTCCAGTTCGCTGATTGCATGACCACAGATAGGGCAGGCAAAGCGGGCCGAAAAAATGGTCTCTTCGCCTTTCTCGTCGTCCATGGGCGCGATCAGCGCGATACCGTCTGCCAGCTTCAACGCGGTTTCGAACGATTCGGCCAATCGCTGCTGAAGATCAGCACGCACTTTGAAACGATCGACTACCACATCGATGCTGTGCTTTTTCTGCTTGTCCAGCTTGGGCAACTCGTCCAGTTCGTAGAGCTTGCCGTTGACGCGGGCGCGCACGAAGCCCTGGGCGCGCAGCTCGTCGAACACCGCCAGGTGCTCACCCTTGCGCTCACGGATGACCGGAGCCAGCAGCATCAACTTGCTACCTTCCGGGCGCTCCAGCACCAGGTCGACCATCTGGCTGACCGTTTGCGCCTCCAGCGGTATGTCATGGTCTGGGCAGCGGGGTGTCCCGACCCTGGCGTACAGCAGGCGCAAGTAGTCGTAGATCTCGGTGATGGTACCAACGGTGGAGCGGGGGTTGTGCGAGGTGGATTTCTGTTCGATGGAAATCGCCGGTGACAGCCCTTCGATGGTGTCGACATCAGGCTTTTCCATCATCGACAGGAACTGGCGGGCATACGCCGACAGCGATTCCACATAACGACGCTGGCCCTCGGCGTAAAGCGTATCGAAGGCCAGGGATGACTTGCCCGAGCCCGACAGGCCGGTAATGACGATGAGCTTGTCCCGGGGCAGGGTCAGGTCGATGTTCTTCAGGTTGTGGGTACGTGCCCCACGTATCAGGATCTTGTCCACTGCGGCCTCGCTCGGCGGGCATAAACGAAAAATTATACGGCGCCCTGCCAGTACGCGGCAAAGCGTCGCGTAGATGCCGTCAAGCTGTCGGACTGATAGAATCGCCGCCGGTTCACACGAGATTAATCCATGCACGACACCCACAACGAGCGCATGAGCGGCAATGAAACCCGCGCCGCCGGCGGTCTGGCTCTGGTCTTCGCTTTTCGTATGCTGGGCATGTTCATGGTCTTGCCGGTCCTGGCCACCTACGGCATGGACCTGGCCGGCGCCACGCCCGCGCTGATTGGCCTGGCCATCGGCGCCTACGGCCTCACCCAGGCCGTGTTGCAGATTCCCTTTGGGATGATTTCCGACCGCATCGGCCGCCGGCCCGTCATTTACCTGGGCTTGATCGTGTTCGCGCTGGGTAGCGTCCTGGCAGCCCAGGCCGATTCCATCTGGGGGGTTATCGCAGGGCGCATCCTGCAAGGGGCGGGCGCCATTTCGGCGGCGGTGATGGCGCTGCTTTCGGACCTGACCCGGGAACAGCACCGCACCAAGGCCATGGCCATGATCGGGATGAGCATTGGCCTTTCGTTCGCAGTGGCAATGGTCATCGGGCCTTTGCTGACAAGTGCCTTTGGCTTGTCAGGATTGTTCCTTGCAACGGCCGGCTTGGCCTTGGTTGGCATCGCGTTGATTGCCTTCGTAGTACCCGCCACGCACAACATTTTGCAGCATCGCGAATCGGGTGTGGCGCGTCAGGCCATTGGCCCGACCCTGCGTCATCCGGACCTTCTACGGCTGGATGTGAGCATCTTCATCCTGCATGCCATTCTCATGGCCAGCTTCGTGGCGCTGCCCCTGGCCTTCGTCGAACGTGGCGGGCTGCCCAAGGAACAACACTGGTGGGTCTACCTGACCGCGCTGTTCGTCTCATTTTTTGCAATGGTACCGTTCATCATCTACGGCGAAAAAAAGCGCAAGATGAAACGCGTGCTGGCCGGGGCCGTCAGCGTATTGCTGCTGGTCGAGCTATTCTTCTGGCAGTGGGCTGACGGTTTGCGCGGACTGGTGATCGGCACCGTGGTATTCTTCACCGCATTCAACCTGCTGGAGGCTTCGTTGCCTTCGCTGGTCAGCAAGGTGTCGCCAGCAGGTGGCAAGGGAACGGCGATGGGGGTGTACTCCACCAGCCAGTTTCTCGGTGCTGCGCTAGGGGGCATCCTGGGTGGCTGGCTGTTCCAGCATGGTGGGCTGAACACCGTGTTCCTTGGTTGCGCGATACTGTGCGCCATCTGGTTGGCCGTTGCCTTGAGCATGAACGAGCCACCGTATGTGACCAGCTTGCGCATGCCCTTGTCGCCGGAGGCTACCAAGGATGCTGGCCTGGCTGCACGGTTGATGGCCGTGCCCGGCGTGACCGACGCTGTTGTGGTCTCGGAAGAGTCAGCTGTCTATATCAAACTGGATACGAAAATTTTGGACCGCACGACCCTGGAGCGCCTGATCAATCCGGCCTCAGCGGCGTGCGAAGCCTAGGAGAACGTTATGGCCCGTGGGGTTAACAAAGTCATTCTGGTCGGTACTTGTGGCCAGGATCCCGAAGTCCGCTACCTGCCCAACGGTAATGCCGTGACCAACCTGAGCCTGGCAACCAGCGAGCAATGGACCGACAAACAGTCGGGCCAGAAGGTCGAGCGTACTGAATGGCACCGTGTGTCGCTGTTCGGCAAGGTTGCCGAGATTGCCGGCGAGTACCTGCGCAAAGGTTCGCAGTGCTACATCGAAGGCAAGCTGCAGACCCGTGAGTGGGAAAAAGACGGCATCAAGCGCTACACCACTGAAATCATCGTTGACATCAACGGCACCATGCAGCTGCTGGGCGGCCGTCCGCAGAACCAGCAAGGCGGCGGCGATCCGTATAACCAGGGTGGCGGTAACAACTACAACCAAGGTGGTGGTCAGCAGCAGTACAACCAGCAGCCGGCCCGTCAGCAGGCTCCGCGCCCGCAGCAGCAACAGCGCCCGGCGCCGCAGCAGCCAGCGCCACAACCGGCGGCTGACTTCGACAGCTTTGACGACGATATTCCGTTCTGAAACCCAGCTTTTTCAGAACTGTAAATACTAGAAGCGAAGCCATTGATTTGGCTTCGCTTTTTTATTGTTTACGGAATTTTGTGGCGTAAGGGCTACATTTGTTAAGTGTTTACCTTTCCAAGGTGTAAACAAATGGCCCTCAATCCCTATGCGGTGAAGACGCTCGTGTTGAGTTCCGGAGAGCGCTTGCCTGTGCTGATTGCACCGGCGACGGGGGCTCCCCTATTCGAGCCTTCTATTTACGTGCTCAGCGAGATTCGGGCCACCAACAGAGCGAGCAATACGATTGACCAGGTCTTGCGGTCGATCATGATATTGCAGCTATTCCTCGACTCGAGTGAGATTGATCTTGAGCGGCGGATTCGACAGGGTGCAGTTTTTCGCCTGGGTGAACTCGATGAACTTGTCCGTCACTGCAGGCGACCTGTTGCCGACCAGCTAAAGTGCAATCCAATTCCCACGGCAAGGCAATCCGTTCGTAGAAGTTCGGCTGAAAATGTGCGCCTTGTTCAACGACAAGTTGCACCTGCTGAGGTGGCGGGCCATACCGCAGCCAACCGTGTTCGGGTTATCCGCGATTATCTTGATTGGCTCGTGAGATACCACATGGCTCGCTATGACTCGGAGGCAACTGAGGGAGAGCGGCTTTGGAATGAGTGGACGTCTTGCAAGGAAGCACTCAACGCGCGACTGCCGCGCCACAAAGGGCGGAATACCGTTGGACAGCGGGAAGGGCTTCAGCCAGAGGTGGTGGAGAAGCTTCTCAATGTCACGTCGCCAACATCGTCGGAAAACCCTTGGAAAGGGAGAGGCACATGCATTCGAAATGCTCTCCTGGTCCGCTGGTTCTACGAGCTTGGCCTGCGTCGTGGCGAAGTGTTGAACGTAAAAATTTCCGACATCAACTTTCAGTCGGAGGAGCTGACGGTGGTCAGGCGAGCAGACGATCCTGAGGATCCCCGTAAGGACCAGCCACTGGTCAAGACGCGCGACCGAAAGATTCCGCTATCCTCAGGCCTTTGTAAGCTGACGCACGAATACATAACGAACACACGCCGAGCAATTGAGGGGGCCAGGCGTCATCCATTTTTGTTTATCGCCATGGGCACAGGGGCGCCTCTATCGCTCAGTGGCGTAAATGCGATCTTTGCCGAATTGCGGAATGCTTTTAACGGTGAGTTCGACGCTGTAACTCCGCATGTTCTTCGCCACACTTGGAATGACCGCTTCTCGGAAGTAATGGACATAGCAAAGATTGCCGAAGCCGAAGAGGGGCGGATGCGTTCGTTCCTGATGGGGTGGGCCCCGACCTCGAAGACCTCTGCTAATTACACCCGTCGGCACATCCGTTTGAAAGCTCAGCAAGTTTCCTTGGCAATGCAAAGCAAGCAAGTAGAAGGTGTGCTGAGTGATGACTGAGAACCGAGCGATTACCTCTCAATCGTCGTGTTGTTTGAGCCTCCCAACCACTGTGAGGACGCTCAGCGGAGCCGTTTTCGATCCAAGTGCCAAGCGTTGGACGTTCCATGATGGCCTCCATTCAATCAGTGTGAATTTCGAAAGGTTGAGTGGCTGTGCAACAGATCAGTTGATCGCAGCAGCGAAATTTCCATTGATTTGGTATGCCGAAAACGCCCAGGCAGTAACTATTGTCAACCTGTTTGACAACTTGCGACGATTACTGGCATCGGTGTCGGCGGCACAGGGCAAGCCCGTCGGCATCATCGATGCACCAGAGCTCGCCAGTTATCGAGCTTCTCTGACATGGGAAACCGAGTGGAAGCTGGGAGGGTTAAGTGCCTTTTTCAAAAAGTGGGAGAGTTTAGGTATCCCGGGCGTAACGAAGGCTGCCGTGCGCTTGCTAAAAAGCCATCGCCTCAAGGGGAACCGCAAGGGGACGGCAGTCCTCACGATGGATCCGCTCACGGGACCGCTTACTGATATCGAGCGTTCAGCTACGCAAGCAGCACTTAACGATGCCTTTGCCGCCAAGAAGATTGCACTGGATGACTATCTTTTGGCCTGGCTTTGT